>NZ_JAWIZX010000025.1:0-533 GCF_032840035.1 Campylobacter sp. TJR-1
GGTACAACCGTTAATTTAGATAGTCTTGCTACATCAACAAATGATATAGTATTTGCTTCTTAATCGTGTTTTTCAAACCAAACCTTAATAAATAGTAGATAGTTTTTTGCTAGAGGAGCCTTTAAATAGGCTCCTTGAATTGTTTTAAATGTGATTTTAAATTTAACTACTTTTAATTGTTTTAAATTTAATAACTCTACTTTTATATTTTTTAATTCATAAATTCTTTTAAACTCTTTTAAATTTGATTTGTTATTTTTGTTATTTATAGATATAAGTATTTTATATAGATATTTATAAATTTATACTACTAAATTTATATTTAGATATTTAATAGTTCATGATTAAATTATATAAATTTATATAATTTAACATATAAATTTACGATAACTATAATGTAATACTATAATGCAATATTGATTTTAAATTTAAAAGATTTATTTGAAAGAATTAAATAATATATCAAGAAGTCGGAAAATCCGACTTCTTTTAGCAAAAAAACTATCTACTATTTATTAAGGTTTGGTTTGAAA
>NZ_JAWIZX010000010.1:0-16022 GCF_032840035.1 Campylobacter sp. TJR-1
ATTTAAAAAACATCGAAAATAAAAAGGATTTCTAACTAGAAGAGTTAAAAGGTCTTTCCCGTTTCGTGAGTTGGAATTATACAAGAGTAGTGCTTAAAGGAGGCTTAAAATTATGAGTAAATTTGAGAGAGATGAAAAAAGTGGGGAGGGGTGGGACGAATCCCAACAAATATCAACGAAGTACCGAGTTCAAAGGCACTAAACTGTTAAATATTATATCATCTTTATTTTTGCTTAGCTCAAAATCTGCTTTATAGCCATTTCCAGACTCAATCAAAATACCGTTTTCTATAAGATAATCTTCATAAGATTTCGTCATTAAAAGCCATGGAGATACGCTAGATAACCTATTTGTAGTAATTAAATTTCCGGTGAAATTTGAATAATTTAAAATATCTTTTGGTTTTATCATATTTCGTGCATTATCAAACCAAAATGAAAAATCAAACGCAAATTTATCTCCGTCTTTGCTCTCAAAACTAAAATTAGTTATATCAAATTTTGGATCTCGTTTAACTATATCTAATAGTTTATTTTCTATATCGGATATCGAGCTATTGTTTGTTGCGGCTTCTATAATATACCGACAAGCTTCCATATCTATCGAGCTTACGCTGGTAATTAAATTAATATTATTTAAACTCAAACCGCTACTATCTAGCGATTTTATATCTAAATTTAAATTTGAATCAAAAATACCATTATTGGTTTTTAAATTACTAATAATAGAAATATCGTCTATATTAAAACCGATGAGTCCTGAATTTACCAATACTTTAGACAAGTTTAATTTAGAATTATTATCAAATATACCATACTTATCAAAATCGGCAAAATTTATTTCGCTCGGATAACTTATAGAGTATTCTAAATTTAAAAGCTGAACAAAAAGTCCGCTTTGTGAAAATTTTATATCATCTCCGAAAAATGATATTTTACTGATTTTATTGCCGTTTAAACTTACATCAAAAATGATTTTATCACTAATAAGCCGACTATATTCATCTTGAAAATTTATAGGAAGTATTTGGAGTTTAAAATCTAAATTTGAACTTTTTAATCCAGTGTTTGCAGATATCAAAATAGGTTTATTCATACCAAAAATTTCGGAAATAATTTTTTTATCAATAGGATTTATCACCTCAACAGCACCGTTTATATCAATACCGTTTAAAATAGAAAATAGAAAATAACTGCTTTTTAAATTTACATTTATCTTTAAACTTTCATTATTTTCTTTAGAAATACTACTCAAAAATAGATCTTTAGTATCTAAATCAAATGATAAATTCTGGCTAAAAATACCATTGCTTTGGTTTATATTTGAAATAACTACATTTTGATTTTGTTTAAGCGAGTCTAGAATCATATTTGACATAGATTTGGCATAGTTGCAAACATAAAATTGAAAAATTAAACACAGAGTTAAAACAGATAATAAAATATATATGATTTTTCTCATATTTTGTTCCTTTTTTTAGTCGCAAAACTAAAATATATCCAGATAATACCAAGCAAAACTACCATCAAAACAGGGAAGAAGAACACGCTATCGCCAAAATAATTAGCAAGTCTACTTACGAGATCGCCTGCTAAATAGCTAAGAAGTCCTAGAGAAACTGCCCATAATATAGAACAAATAGCATTTATAATGCTAAATTTTTTCATACTATATTTTGTAAGCCCGATAGCTAAAGGAACTAGAGTTTTTAATCCATAAATGTATTTTTTAATGAAAATTATCTTATCTCCGTATTTTTTAAATAAAATTTGAGCTAAAGCTAACTTTCTTTTATGCGATTTAAAATACGGCAAAATAGCTTGCTTATTATATCTACCAAGATAAAAAAGTATACTATCACCAATAAAATTTGAAATAGCAGCGATAACTATACAAGTAGTAAGATCTAGTTTCCCAGCATAACTAAGAAGCCCGGCAGCTATGATCGCTACCATGCCTCCTCCAAGAGTATAAAAAAACAAAATTATATATCCATAAGCCGATAGGCTATTTAACATCTCTTGCATATAAAACCTTAGTTCATAAATGCTTCTATCAAAGCGTTAAATCCGTAAGAATTTATATCAAATTTAGATCTATCGTCTAAAGTTATAACCGAACCGCCAAGTTTTGCTCCGGCAAAAAATCCGCTATTATTTGAATACGCATACATATCGTTTGAGAACGTGAAATCACTCATTTTTCCTCTATTTGCCCCGCTATCCATAAAACTGATAGAAGCATCGGCTCCTACTGTAAATTTAGTATCTTTGATATCTTGAATAATACTTTTTTTAAGTACGTAAATAACTAAATAACTACTCTCATAACCTGCTTGCAAACCAAGACTTGCGCCTCCTATTTTTACACCGATAGGCATCCAGCCATCACTCTGTTTTACCATCATAACGCCGCGCCCGACTGTTGCGCCTAGTATAAATCCCGCTTTTACAAATTTAGGAAAAACTAGTATGGCGCTTGATTTTTCTATTAGTTGAGCAGAAGGTACGCTATTTGTTTGCAAAACTACCTTATAGGCATTTGCACTATCTAGCAAAAGTTCATCATTTGCAAATAATATACTAAAACAAAAAACTATACCTAAAAATATTTTTTTCAAATTTACTCCTATTTATTTAGCAAATTCTATAGCCCTAAGCTCTCTGATAACATTTACTTTTATTTCACCCGGATACTGAATTTTATCTTGAATTTCTTCAGCTATCTCTTTTGCTAAAAGTACCGCTTCATCGTCATTTACAAGCTTTGCATTTGCTATAACTCTTATCTCTCGACCAGCATTTATAGCGTAAGCACCTTTTATTCCTTCTTTGCTTATTGCTATCGATTCTATTTCTTCTACTCTTTTTAAGAAGCTCTCAAGAACTTCTCTTCTAGCTCCGGGACGTGCTGCAGAAAGTGCATCCGCTGCACATACTGCGGCACATTCTACACTTAAAGCCTCCTCATGCCCATGGTGAGCATAAATAGCATTTATGACAACCGGATGCTCTTTATAGCGTTTGCAAATTTCGGCTCCTAAATCAACATGACTTCCTTCATATTCATGAGTTAAAGCTTTTCCTATATCATGTAAAATTCCGGCTCTTTTTGCCAACTTTTCATCTCCGCCGGTCTCTGCTGCTATAATGCCAGATAAATGTGCAACTTCGAGACTATGAGCAAGTGCATTTTGGCCATAACTAGCTCTAAATTTAAGTTTTCCTATCAATTTAACAATTTCCGGATGAACTTTGCTAATACCAAGATCTATAAGAATGTTTTCACCTTCTTCAAGTATACTTGCTTCAAACTCATCACAGACTTTTTTATGAATTTCTTCTATTCTTGCAGGTTGAATTCTTCCATCTTCAACCAAAAGTTCAATCACTCTAGTAGCTATCGCTCGTCTATATAGATTAAAACTCGACAAAATAATAGCATGAGGAGTATCGTCTATAATAACATCTACTCCAAGCACCATTTCAAGAGTTTTGATATTTCTGCCCTCTTTTCCTATAATACGACCTTTAAGCTCATCATTTTTGATATTTACAACATTTATTAAACGTTCAGCTGCAAACTCTCCTGCATATCTGCTAGTAGCTTGAGCTAATATATAATTTGCTCTTTTTTTCGCTTCTTTTTTCGCTTCTTCTTCGTATTTTCTAACGATATGTGCTATTTCGGCTCTGCTTTTTTCTTCTACTTTTCTTAAAACCATATTTTTAGCCTCATCTTCAGTGAGACCTGCTACATGTTCTAGTACTTTCAAAGTTTCGCTAAGTTTATCTTGATATGCAATTTTCAAGTTCAAACCCTCCTCATAAAGAGTTTTTGCTTGATTTTGAGATTTTTCTAACTCGTCTTTGCTATTTTTTAAAATTTCTTGTTCATTTAAAATAGCATGCTCTTTTTTAGAGATATCATCTAGCTTTTGATTATACTCCTTTTGAAGTCTACTGCCTTTTTCTTCATAACGTTTTTTAGCTTCAAACTCAGCCTCATTTACCTTAACTTTAGCATCTTTTAAGATACTTTCAGCTTCAAATTCTATGGCTTTTGCTTTTGCTTTTGCCTGTTCTAAAAAGATACTATAATTTGCATCATTTATCTTTTTAGCCACAAGATATCCAGCGCCGATCCCGATGAGTCCAGCGCCGATCCCTACTACAACTTCTATCATAACTAACCTTTTTAATATATTTTTTTGTAGGGGTTATATAAAAATCACACGTTATATCGTGTAAACTGCAAATTTTTTCTTTAATATAAAAATCCTCTATTTGGACAAAAACAGTTATAGGCGTATATGAAAGCTCAGCAAAAAATCTATCGTAATACCCCATTCCGTGTCCTATCCTAGCCATATTTCCGTCAACCCCAACCACAGGAATAACAGCTAGATCAATACTTTTTAAAAAAGCATTTGAATTGTTTGCCTCTTTAACATTAAATTTAGATATTTTAAAAGGCAGTCTCAATTTTACCATTTTTAAACTTTTATCTACCATAAAAGGGATAAAGATATTATGATTTTTAGATAGTTTTCGTCTTAGTTTCAACAGATCTGGTTCATATGCAAGAGGCGTAAAAATAAGCACATTACGCACTTTAAGATGCTTTATTAAATTTAAAAGTTCATTGTTGATTTTATAGCTAAAAGATTTTGCTCTAAATTTAATAATTTTTCTCAATTTCTCTTTTGCAAATTTTCTATAACTACTTTTTTCAAATTTAACGACCATTTTATAAACTTTTTGTATAATATAATCTCATTTTGACCCTTTAGGAAACCATATGAAATCAAGAAGCTTAATTATAGCATTTTTACTTATCTTTGCATACGGATGTAGCAAAGAAGGAAAAAACGAAGAAACAGCGATGGAAGGAAGCAGCAGTGCAGTTACAGGTGAAGATTATAGCAGAGCATTTTCACTATCTTTAAATAGCGGAGAAACTTTATATATGCAAAGAAATCAAAAAGGCTTTGATATAGAAGACAACAACAAAGCTGTTTTATTTGCATTTTTTGCGACTTGGTGTCCTCCTTGCAAAGCAGAAATACCGTATCTTGTAAATTTACAAGATAAATTTGAAAAAAATCTAAGAGTAGTTGGCGTTTTAATGGAAGATAGAACTAATGACGAGATTAAAGAATTTATCAAAATGTACAATATAAATTACGATATAGCTTACGGTGACAATAATTACTTTTTTGCTAAAGCTCTTGGAGGGGTTGTCGGGATACCTTTTATGGTGCTGTATTATCCAGATGGAAAGTATGCAAATGCATACACTGGAATGGTTCCTTTGGAGATGTTAGAATCTGATGTGAAAAAGGTAATTTTATAATGTTTGGATTTCTAAAAAAGGGTTTAGAAAAAACTATAAACGCAGTTGCCTCCAATAGACCACAAGACAAAAAAATAACAAAAGATATTCTAGAAGAGCTACTACTAGAAGCCGACGTACCATATGAAATCACTGAAGAAATAATCTACTACCTGCCTCCAAAAGATATAGTAAGCAAAGATGATTTGACTAGAGTTATGCAGACTTATTTTTTATATGATAACAAAAAAATCGAAGCAAAACCATTTATTCAAATGATAATCGGAGTTAATGGAGCTGGAAAAACAACAACTATAGCAAAACTTGCAAATTTATATAAAACTAGCGGCAAAAGTGTACTTTTAGGTGCTAGTGATACATTTAGGGCAGGAGCCGTAGAACAGATAAAACTCTGGGCAAACAAATTAGACGTGCCTATAATAGCCTCATCTCAAGGACATGATCCTGCAGCAGTAGCTTTTGATACTATTAGTTCGGCAGTCGCTAAAAGATATGATTACGCGATAATAGATACTGCAGGAAGACTTCAAAACCAAAAAAATTTAGCAAGCGAACTAGAAAAAATAGTTAGAATATCAAATAAAGCATTTGAGGGCGCTCCGCATCAAAAAATTCTAGTTCTTGATGGTACACAAGGCAGTGCCGGAGTCGCTCAAGCAAAAGCTTTTAACGATATAGTTAAAATAGACGGAGTTATAATAACAAAATTAGACGGCACTTCAAAAGGCGGAGCACTATTTGGCGTAGCAAGAGAGCTCGAGCTTCCTATATTATATATAGGCGTTGGTGAGCGCATGGAAGATCTTATTAAATTTGATGCAAAAGAGTTTGTAGATACTATATGTGACGCCATATACTTGGATAAATAATGGCAAAAGTTAAAACAATATTTGAGTGCGAGGCGTGCGGAAATCAACAAAGCAAATGGATGGGTAAATGCCCTGGGTGCGGTGCTTGGGAAAGTTTTGTAGAGCTTAGTAGTGAACAGATAAAAGCTATAAAAGAAATTTCAAAACCATCTGTTAGTACTGCGAATGCAAAACCTATAACACAGATAGAAATAGAAAAAATTTCACGTCAAAGCACAGGCGACGCCGAACTTGATCTTGTTTTAGGAGGCGGAGTAGTAAATGGCTCATTAGTATTAATAGGCGGAAGTCCGGGAATAGGCAAATCAACCCTTCTTTTAAAAATCGGTTCAAATTTAGCAAATAGCGGTGAAAAAGTACTATACGTAAGTGGAGAAGAAAGCTCTACTCAGATCAAGCTTAGAGCTAACAGACTAGATGCAAATAGTGAAAATTTATATCTTTTAACAGAGATAAATCTGGATTCTATTTTGGCTGAAATATCGAAAAAAGAGTACAAAGTATTGATAATAGACTCTATACAAACTTTATATAGCGATAAAATCACTTCTGCCCCCGGATCAATCTCGCAAATACGCGAAATCACCTTTGAGCTTATGCGTCTTGCAAAAAGAGAGGATATATCTGTTTTTATAATAGGTCATATCACAAAAGAAGGTTCGATAGCAGGACCAAGAATACTTGAACATATGGTTGATGTAGTGCTATATTTTGAAGGAGATAATAGCACGGAGCTTAGAATGCTGCGTGGATTTAAAAATAGATTTGGTTCTACTAGCGAAGTTGGAATATTCGAGATGAAAAGTTCAGGACTAATTAGTTCTAAAGATGCTACCAGTAAATTTTTTACAAGAGGAATTGCTATAAGCGGATCTGCCATAACCGTCACCATGGAAGGAAGTCGCGCACTCATAGTAGAAATTCAAGCTCTAGTCTGTGAAAGCAACTATCCAAAAAGAAGTTCAACCGGATTTGATAAAAATCGCCTTGATATGATACTTGCTTTATTAGAGCGAAAACTTGAAATTCCGCTTGGGCATTATGACGTATTTATAAACGTAACTGGCGGCGTAAAGATAAACGAAACTGCTTGTGATCTAGCAGTAGTAGCGGCTATAATATCAAGTTTTAGAAACAGGCCTATCAGCAAAGAGAGTTTATTTATAGGAGAACTGAGTTTAAACGGCGAAATAAGAGAGATTTTCAATCTTGATACAAGGCTAAAAGAGGCTAGTATGCAAAAATTTAAAAACGTAGTTGCTCCAAACAAACCGATAGAAGACTCAAAATTAAAAATATTTGTAGCAAAAGAGATATCTCAAGTATTAGAGTGGATGTAAAAACTATTTAGCACCGCTTCTTAAAATAACGCTTTTAAACGTTTTTATAAGTATAATTATATCATTATATAATGACCAATTTTTTACATACCATACATCAAGCTTTACCCTAGTTTCAAAATCCGTATCGCTTCTACCGCTTACTTGCCAAAGTCCGGTGATTCCCGGTCTTAAAGCAAGTATAAGATAACGATCCTTGCCCATTTGATGGCGTTCATTGATCATATACGGTCTAGGTCCTACAACACTCATTTCAAATTTAATAACATTAAAAAGCTGAGGCAGCTCATCAAGTGAAGTAGCACGCAAAAAAGCTCCTATTTTTGTAATTCGAGGGTCGTTTTTAAATTTATGATATTTGGCATAATGAGCGACCTCATCCGGATTATTTTTCAAAAACTCATCCATAAAACTTTGATCGCTTTTCATAGTTCTAAGCTTGAAACATTTAAATATTTTACCGTCTTTACCGAGTCTATTTTGTGCAAAAAATACCTTTTCATGGGGCTCTACTATTTTCATAGCCAAAACAATAACTCCTAAAACGATAGAAAAAATAGGTAATAAAATAATAAAAATTATAAAATCAAGCAGCATTTTAAGCAGCGCATTTATAGGATTTAAAAGCGAGTTTTCTATGCTAAAAAGGCTAGTTCTCGAGTTAAATATACTATATATAGTAGAGCAAGAAAAATCATACTCTTTTAAAACCGGAGTAAATATAATCTCTCTATGATTTTTTAAATTTTGCTCGACTATTTTATTTAGCATAACAGCGTTTAATCCATTGCTACATACAAAAAGCGTTTCGTAATCTTTGTCCGATTTTATATAACCTAAATAGTGATTTTCAAAAACAGACTCTTCGAATTCGCCGCTTTGTCCCATAATTCTAGCCGGTTTTTTCCATAATCCAGTGTGGTATAAAACTCTTTTTAGTATAAATTTACTAATGGGTAAAAAAAACACCATAAACAAAAAACTAAGTACAAAAACAGGTCTTGGAAAATCTAAGTTTGAGCTTGTCAAAACAAACAAAATAATAGCCGCGCCGAAAAAACAGTTACGCAAAGCTACTCTACTTTCGTGCCAAAAATCAAATCTTTTCGTATATAGTTGGCTATAAAAAAATAGTAAAATATTAATAGCATAAAAAACATATAAACTACCTATATAAACACTTTCACCGCTAAACAAATTTACTAAATAACTAGCTAAAATAAGCGATAAATAAATTACCGAAGCATCACTTAAAACCAGAAAAGATGAGGCTATGAAGCTTTTTAGCTTACCCGTTTTTAAATTTTTCGTATTCATTATTTACATACTCGTTTATAGATTTTTTAAATTTATCTTTTGAAAATTTAAGTGCATTTTGTCTTATCAAATTTGGATCAAATTTATCTATATTTTTTTCAAATTCTACTATAGCTGCGTTTAAACTATCCTCGTTTTGTTCGCAAAATAAATTACCGCAAACGCCCTCTTCTACGCTTTCACAAGCTCCTCCTTTTTTTAATGCTATAACAGGAGTACCGCACGCCATCGCCTCTACTACGCTAATACCAAAGTCCTCTACGGCGGCAAATACAAACGCTCTTGCACCTTGTAAATACTGCTTTAAGTTTTGGCTGCTTTGAAAACCTACTAATTCAATATTTTTTTTGGCTAAAACTTTTAAATTTTGCATCTCCTCGCCATCGCCTATCACTACTAATTTTTTACCGTTTTTGTTAAAAGCCCTTATTATAACGTCAACTTTTTTATAGGCTACCAACCTTGAGCAAGTAACGTAATAGTCATCTTTATCGCTATTTAACGTAAAACTACCCGTATCTACGGGCGGATATATAACATCTGCTTTTCTTGAGTAAATTTTCTCTATCCTAGAAGCTATAAATTTAGAGTTTGCAATGATTTTATCGGCTCTATTTGCGCTTACATAATCCCACATTCTAATACGATACAAAAACCATTTTACAAGCATCGCTTTAAGTCCGCTATTAAGCTTATGTTCATTTAAATACGAATGATACATATCCCACGCATACCTTATAGGAGTATGCATATAGCAGATATGAAATTGTTTGTGATTTGTTAAAATTCCTTTTGCTACGCAATGCGAACTAGATAGCACAAGATCATATTCATTTAAATCAAACTGCTCGATAGCATAAGGGAAAAATGGTAGATAATTTCTAAATTTAGATTTTGAAAAAGGTAAATTTTGTATAAAACTAACAGATGCTTTTTTGCCCTTTAAAATGACGCTTCTATCCGTATCATTTAAAAAATCCACAAGCGAAAAAATATCAAAATCATTCCAAATATCAGTGAAGCTTTCTACACATCTTTCAGCTCCGCTATATTTATCCAACCAGTCACAAACCAACGCTTTTTTCAAATTTAAACCTTCAGAAATCTTTAAATTTATTATACCATAAACTACCTAAACTTGTAAAATAAAATTAAACAAGCTTTTTCAGTAAGTATTTCTTTTAATCTCAATATATTTATATCCATAGTTATTATCTGATTTTAATCTCTTTTATAGTAAAATCACCATAAATTTGAAAATTATGGGGATGTTTTGAATAAAATAAAAGAGATATTATCATTAACTAAATTTGATTTTAAACAACGATATAATTCAACAAATCTCGGCTCTCTTTGGTATCTTGTCACTCCGCTTGTTATGATATTTATATATACGGTAATTTTTTCGGATTTTATGAATGCAAGACTTGGTATCAATAGTGATAAATGGTCATATAGTTTATATTTAGTTCCTGGGTTATTCTCATTTGCAGCATTCCAAAATACTATTTTAAATATATGTGATGTTCCGACTCAAAAAGCTGGAGTTCTTAAAAAAATCAGCATTCCACTATATGCATTTGAAATAAGCCCAACGATAATCCAAATAATTATATTTTCTATCTCAATGATCCTTGGGGTAATATTTTTATCTATTGTTTCCAATCTGAATGTTCAAATTTTACTTATCATTCCTATGATGATTTTACAAAGTATATTTGCATTCGCTCTTGGAGTTATATTATCTATCTTGTCTATATTTATAAAAGATATTAAAGAGGGTTTGCCTATATTCTTGCAGCTACTTTTTTGGGCAACTCCTATAGTATATCCTTACCAAATCATAGAACAAAAGTTGCCTATACTCCTTGAAATAAACCCGTTGTATTATTTCATCAAATTTTATCAAAAAATATTTTTATCAAAAAATGTCGAATACTCAGATTTTATTACTCCATTTATACTTAGTATGATAACGCTTTTGATAGCTGCTTATCTCTATAAAAAGCTTATATCAGCAATAAAGGATATGTATTGAATGCTGTTTTGGAAGTAAAAAACCTCACAAAAATATTTAAAATTTATAAAAATGATTTTCAAAGATTAAAAGAGGCATTTTTAAAGAAAAAATATCATAAAGAACTGGTAGCAAACGACAATATATCTTTTAGTTTAAAAGAAGGGGAAAGTCTAGGTATAATTGGCTTAAACGGCGCTGGTAAAAGTACTCTTTTAAAGCAAATAGCAGGCGTATTAGAGCCATCTAGCGGAGAGATAATAAAATTTAGTAAAGTAGCTGCTATTTTAGAGTTAGGAACAGGCTTTGATCCAGAGTTAAGCGGCAGAGAAAATATATATTTTAATGGTTTTTTACTCGGTATGCAAAAAGATCATATAGATAAAATTTATAATGAGATTGTAGATTTTAGCGAATTGATAAATTTTATAAATATGCCAATTAAATCATACTCGTCTGGCATGATCGTAAGGCTAGCATTTAGCATAGCCGTATTTAGCGATGCTAAGATTTTTATTATAGATGAAGCCTTATCTGTAGGAGATGCGCATTTTTCTCAAAAATGTATAACAAAACTAAATGAGATAAAACAGAACGGTACAAGTATAATATTTGTTTCCCATGATCTAGCTGCGTTAAAACTGCTTTGCCAAAGGATAATTTTACTAAAAGAAGGTAAACTTATTGGTGATGGAGAAGCTTCTGCTATATTACAAGAATACAACTACCTTATATCGAAACAAAGCGAACAAAACAGTGAGTATGAAAACGGATATGGAGACAAATCAGCAGAAGTTTTAGAAGCATACATATTAAAAAACGATAAGCCATCAAAAGTATTTTTTAGCGGCGATGAAGCTACTATATGTATAAAAATAAAAGCAAACAAAGACTTAAATGATTTAGTAGTAGGTTTTCTTATAAAAGATAAATTTTCTCAAGATATATTTGGCACAAACTCAAACATAATAAATCACCCTATTGCAGTGAAAAAGGATAAAATATATTTAATATCATACATATTAAATTTAAACATAGGAAACGCATTTTACACAATGTCGCTAGCACTACATCAGAGCAATACTCATATAGATATTTGTCATCACTGGTTAGATAACTATTTAAGTTTTCAAGTTATCTCAGATCCAACATTTATAGGCATATCAAAATTATATCCAACAATACAAATTAAGGAAATATAATGGAGTTTAAAGAGTTTAATATCAACTCGCCGATCATTGCGCATATAAAAAATTTAGAATCCCAAATAAAAGATAAAGATAAAGAGATAGATGATCTTAAAAATAGATTAGAGCAGATTAAAAACATTCCTATTATTAAATTTCTCATATTTATAAGAAATATACTAAAAAATTTAAAGAAATAGATATGGAGTTAGCATATTTTTCACCTCTTCCAGATGATAGATCTGGCATATCTGCTTATTCGGTTGAATTATTGAGATATTTAGAGCTATTTTATAACATTACTTTAATTTATGATAATCTAGACAAAGTAAATGAGTCTATTAAAAATAGATACAAAATAATAAGCTTAGATGAGTTTAGTCCTAAAAATTTTGATCGCTTGCTTTATAATATGGGAAATAATATCGAATTCCACGCAAACATATACAAAACTGCGATAAAAAATCCGGGTATAGTTATACTTCATGATTTTTTTCTTTCGGGATTTATGTCAAATTATCATAAAATAGACCCGAATTTCAATATCCAAGATGAGATTTTCTACTCACACAGTTACAAAGGCTTAACTGAATTTTTCTTAAATTCGTATGATGAGTTTGCGAAACATTATCCTATAAATAGGCGAATTATAGAGAATTCATACGGTATTATCACACATACGGAAAAAAGTCTAGAATTAGCAGAGCTTTACTACCAAAACAGAGATTTTTTAACTCATATTCCACATCTTAGAGCTAGCATAATTCCTGATAAACAAACAGCAAAGAAAATTTTAAGCTTACAGGATAAAACTATATTTTGCGTATTTGGTCTTATAGGACCAAACAAAATGCATAAAGAAATTCTATATGCTTGGAATGAGAGTTTAAAAAATGACCAAAACGCTGTTTTGATATACGCCAGCGGTACTACAAACAATGAATATTTTTTGAATTTAAAAGATTTTGTCAAGACAAATGGCATAGAAAACATTATATTTACAAATTGGCTAGATAACAATGAATATCATATATATCAAAGTGCTTGCGATGTATCTATCCAGCTAAGAGCTAGCGATAACGGAGAAGCTAGCGGCGCGCTTCTTGACTGTTTTAACTACGAAAGCCTTGTCATATCAAACTACTCGAATTTTAAAGATTACACTCTATATATAGATAATATTTGTGAACTTAAACTTGCTCTTAAAACTTGCTTAAACAATAATCAAAATATAGTAAAAAATGCTAAAAATTTAATCATTACAAAACACAACCCATTATCTTGCGCCTCACGAATAAGAGATCTAATAGAAAAAAGTTATAAAAATTCCAACAAGCTTAATGTACATAAATCTCGAGTTTTATTAGATATCTCTGCTATAGCAAGGGAGGATTTAAAAACAGGTATCGCAAGAGTTGTTTTACAAGAGTTAAATGCTATACTGAAGATATCTCATATGCTAGTTGAGCCGATATATTTTGATCAAAGAGATGGAAAAAAAGGATATTTTTACGCTGGAGACTTTATCACTTCACGCCACGGCATTCCATTTAAAAATGATACAAGTACGGAAGTAGATATAAGAGACGGGGATATATTTTACGGAATTGATTTTCCAATCTTTTATAAATTTCCACTATTTGAATCAGCCATATACGAAGCATATAAAATAGGCTTTTTTAATAAACTCAAATCCAAAAAAACAAAAATATACTTTAAAATTCACGATATCTTACCTATAACGTCACCTCAGTTTTTTCCATATCATGCTTGTGAATTACACCTACAGTGGATAGAAACCATAAGAAAAATAGACCCTGTTCTCATAGCAACTAGCCAAAAAACAAAAAATGATCTTGAAAAATACGGTTTTAATAAGATAAAAATTATACCGCTTGGTTCAAATTTCACTGAACTAAAAGTACGTCATATTAAATTTAAAAATAGAACTTTTCTAGCAGTAGGAACTATAGAAGAACGAAAAGCTCAAAAAGCTATTGTAAATACATTTTTAAGATTGCAAAATGAAGGTATAGAAGCGGATTTGATCATAGTGGGAAAATTAGGACGGGTAGATGAGGATTTTAAAGAGTTTTTATGCAAAAAACATAAAAATATCAAATACTTAAAATTTGTAAGTGATAGATTTTTATGCTCTTTATATAGCAGCACAGAAGCTATCATAGCAGCTAGTTACGATGAAGGCTATGGGCTTCCTATGGTAGAAGCATCATATTATGGAGCGTGCATCATAGCAAGAGACATACCTGTTTTTCGAGATATTTTAGGTGAAAATGCTACATATTTTAAAGATGATATATCCCTTTATGAAACTATAAAAAACTATAAGTCAAAAAAGACAAATAGACAAATTGGCATTACGTGGGAATATACAGCAAGAGAAATTTTAAAATTTATAAAAGAGGATTTATGATAAATATACTTATAGATACAAGACCACTAGCATCAAATCTTACTGGAGTGGGCAGATATACATATGAAATAGCAAAAAATCTAAATAAAAATGAATTTAAACCAACATATGATTATGGATTTTTAACAGATAAGCTTATTGTTGGAGATTTAAATCAACAAAAAAACAAACCAAGCATCAAGTCATATTTGATAAATATAGCAAAACGCATTTTAGACAAAACTCCTACTATTAAAAAAGTAGTCAAAAAAATGTTAATTAAAAATTCACTAAGAGAAGTAAAAAGTATAAATATAGATCTATACTTCCAACCAAATTTTATTCCACTTGAATTTAAAGCCAAAGTTACAGTCACTACAATTCACGACTTAGCATTTATGAGTTATCCTGAGTTTCATCCAAAAGAACGCATAGATTACTTTGAACAAAATTTTATACCCAATTTAAGTAAAACAGACCATTTTATCACAGTTTCAAATGCAATAAAACATGAAATTATAAAAAAGCTAAATATCTCAGCCGATAAAATATCGGTTATTTATAATGGATATGATGAAAATATATTTAAACCCAAAAACAAACAAACCATAAATATTTTAAAAGATAGATTAGAATTAAATAATCCGTTTATATTATTTGTAGGATCTATAGAGCCACGCAAAAATCTTACGACTCTCATACAAGCGTACAATGAACTAAATTTAAATAATATCGATCTAGTTATAGTTGGAGCAAAAGGTTGGGAAAACTCAGGAATACACTCACTGATCCAAAATAATGAACACATAAAATTTTTAGGATTCACTCCAGATGATGATTTAGCAACTCTTTACTCATCAGCAACTATTTTTGTGTATCCATCTATTTATGAAGGATTTGGCATACCGCCTTTAGAAGCCATGGCATGTGGAGCTCCTATTTTGTTATCAGATATTGAAGTTTTTAGAGAAATTTATGGAAATGTAGCTGAATTTTTCAGCCCTTTAAATGCAAAAGAACTGGCAGAAAAATTAAAAAATCTTATAAATAATTCAGATAAATTATCTATAATGAAAAAAAACGGTCTTATATTATCTAAAAAATATAGCTGGAAAAAATGCATTCAAGAACATGAAAAATTATTTATAAAATTACTTGATCAATATATGTTTATAAACACACTATTATCTAAATAATATGCTATATAAGTTAAATTTATATAGCAAAATTTATCATTCTTTCTCTCTTTTTATTCAACAATCAAACCTTATTTTCTCCTAGCTCTTACCATTCTCCTTTTCACCTCTCTGCTATTTGTTCTTAACAACCCTAAACAACTACTTAAATTCAAATTATCTTTTAATCATTCTCCCGCTTTAACCAAATACTCTTTGATACCTTGTAAGTATTTAGTATATAGATAACTATATATATGGTTGGTTGCTTTTGCTGGTGATTTTATTTTATTTTATTAAGGAGTCCTTAAATGTTAAACAAAACAGATGTTTCAATGCTTTATATCA
>NZ_JAWIZX010000011.1:0-14498 GCF_032840035.1 Campylobacter sp. TJR-1
CGTAGCAATAACTGCCGATAAGATAGAAAATTTAAGTTTAAACGCTACAGGAAAAGATAGTTTCTTAAAAGATATTACTTCAAAAGACGTATCTGTAAAAGGAAACGCAAATCTATCTTTAGCAACAGGAGCAAAAACTACTACTTTAGATGCTTCTAGCTTCGGTGGAGCTTTGGATGCAGATTTAAGCACATCAGCTAGTGTTACTAGTATTAAAGGTGGAAATGGTAATGATAAGATAACTATAAAAGATGTTGCAGTAAACGTAGCAATTGATGGTGGCGCTGGAAATGACGAGCTAGTTATCAAAGGAAGCACTGCTGACACACTTCAACCGACTTTAACAAATATAGAAAAAGTTACTGTAGACGGTAATACTAAAGATTTAACTCTATCATTGAAAAAAGCTCAGAGCGTAACAGAGTTAAGCTTTAAAAATATAGCTAAAACTGTTACTGAGTCAAACGGAAACGTAGAGACAGTTAATATCTTGGCAAATAATGCTACTGATAAAGCAGTAACTATCAATGACGAGAGTTTAAAAACAATTAACTTTTCAGATGTTGATGATAAGGGAGCTAGCGTAGCAGCAAAAGGTAAAATAGTAGCCGATAAAGCAACCGAGCTTACAATTAACTCAAATAAAGTAACAGCTGCTGCTGATGCCGTAGTTCAAGCTGCAAATGCTACAAAAATAGATATAAACGCAGCTAAAGATACTGTTGGTTTAACTCTTGGCGGTGTAGCTAAATTAACTGATTTAACCGTAAATAATAAAGGTGATTTTGCATTAACAGGCGCAAATGTTACAGATCTTGATTCGGTAAAAAATCTTAGCGTAAATACCGAAGGAGCATTTAGCATAGCTACTGCTACAAGCTTGAAAAACTTAAATAACTTAAGCTTAAACGGAGTTTCTGCTGATTTAAACAGTGTTAACGTAGGAACTGCTACTTTAGCATCTTTAGAAGCAAATATAAATGTAAGCGGAGAGTTTAAACTAGGAACGACTACTGCAAAAGGCGATGTAGACTTTAATATAGAAAATGTTGGAGCATTAACTTTAGCAGATATAACTTCATCAACAGGAAATGCTAGTGTGATCATCTCTTCAGCTACTGGAAACGTTACTTTAGGAGCTCTTAAAGGTGATATAGTAAGCGTAGATCTAGGTGGTGTTTTAGGGACTATAAATAGCGCTTCTGGTAATAAAGTAAAAATTACTTCAAACGAAGTTACTTATGTAGGTTCAGAGATTAGTAAAAACGTAGTAGAGATAACTGCCGCAGCCGGCGGTACTGATTTAAATGCTCAAGTAATAGGTGGAGCCGCTGCAGATGATGCATTAACAATAAAAGGTATAGCAGATACTCAAACTATAACCGCTAGCGGAGATTTAAGTGGTGGAACTTTAACTCTTACTTTAACGGATGCTACTAAACTAAGTAGTTTGGATATAAGCGGGGTTAAGGGTATAACAGGTAATGTTGCAATCGAACTAGGTAAAGCAGTACAAGGTAATAAAACAGATGTAAGCGTACAAGGTAGCGACGCTGCTGAACAAATAACATATACTTCAGCTGCGAGTCTTACAGATATAAAAATATCTGGCGATCTAGGAGCAGGAGCTAACACTATAACCGTTACTACAACAGCTGCAGCTGCTACATTAAAGACTATAGATCTAAGCGGATTAAGTGCTACTGGCGGAACTCTTGCTAGTACGATTACTCTTGATGCTGGAAATACGGCTATTACTTCTGTTAAGGGTAGCTTAGGTGCCGATACTATAACTGTTAAAGATGAAAATAAAGCAGTAACTATAGATCTAGGAAAAGATACTGCGATAGATAAGGTAGATGTAAGTGCAGTTAAAATAGCAGATGTAACAACTGATAAAAAAATAGCAGAAGATTTAGTAAGCATAACTAACGCTTTATCCGGAGATCAAATAGTACTAAAAGGTGCTACTAGCATAAAAGATAGAGGAGATTTATCTAATGAAGCTACATTAAAAGCTGCATTAGGAAAATTAGGCGAAGGCAAAGATGGAACTGTAGTTGCTGATACTGCTGAAGTATTCACCTATAAAGGAGATACATATGTAATTGATCCTGCTGGAGTTAATTTAACAACAAATGACACCGATCTTATGATTAAATTAACAGGTATCGTTACATTTAATGACACTGTTGATGCTAATACAATCACAGTAGCTTAACGACTTTTTGATTAAAACCTTAATAAAAATAGTAGATAGTTTTTTGCTAGAGGAGCCTTTAAATAGGCTCCTTGAATTGTTTTAAATTTAACTACTCTATAGTTTGTTTTTAAATTTATCTATTTTAGCTTTTTTAAATTTGACTACTTTAACTCATAAATTTATCTTTTTAAATTTAACTAGCTTATTTAGCTACTTTAAATTCTTTTAAATGTGATTTTAAATTTAACTACTTTTAATTGATTAAATTTAATAGCTTTATATTTTTAAAATTTAATAATCATATATTTCAATTTAAATTCCAAATCTCTCATTTTAATTTCTAAAATTCAAAAATTGCAGATTAAAGATAAAAAATTAAGCTTTTTTTAACACAGATTTTGGGATTATTTATTATTTTAAATTTGAAAGGCGAAAATGATAATTTGCAATGATAGCTATCCTTCTGTTTTAGATAAGATAGCCGATATGCTCACAAAAGCCGAAGTCGAGCTTGTATTTGTAAGCAATGAAGAGATGAGAGAGATAAATAGAGATAAAAGAGGTATGGACAAAACTACAGATGTTCTTAGCTTCCCGCTTACTTACGTACCTCATTTCCCTATAGGTTCTATAGTTATAAATACAGATCTAGCTTCTAGCAAGGCTCTTGAGTTAGGTCACAGCACAGATGATGAAATAGCACTTCTTTTTACTCACGGACTACTTCATATACTAGGATTCGATCATGAAAACGACGATGGAGAAATGAGGCGCAAAGAGATAAGTATAATGGAGCATATGGGCTTACCAAAGAGCCTCATCGTAAGAAACGGCTGCTAGCTTATAGCATTTCATTTAAAATAGAGTGCAAATCCCCAAAAACAGTCTCTAAAGAGGCGTTTAAAGCTTCTGCTACGCTACTTGTCGTAGTAGTTTTTGCGCTTAGGATTTTGTTTAAAATGATTTTATCTTTATCTGTGAGTTTGGCTAGAATTTCTATATAAGCAGTGTTTTGCGTAACACCGATATCAAGAAGAGTGATTTCTAAGCTTACTTGAGCATCGCTACGCTCTTTAATATGGCAATTTTGATCTAAATACAAAATAAGTGCTTTGTAAATCATATCGCTCGGATATGCTATGAATTTAACATTTTGTAAGTAACTCAGCTCAAGACCGTCTTTATAAATGATGTTTCTGGTTTGATAAGGGCTTAAGGATTTTATCTTTTGGACGTGAATAAATACGTCGCTTCTTCTGTCGCACCTGTTGAGTTCTTTTTTTGGAGTGCTTAACTCATAATATGTTGTTTGAGGGCTTTGTTTCGCTAAACAGCCGCTCAATAAAATCGATATAAAAATTGCAAAAACGTATTTCATTTCTTATCTCCTGAAGTATCTTTAAAGAAAAATTCATAAGGGTTGTCTTCTAGTCTAAAAAGCGTGTTTTTAAGCTCCATAATAAGGGAGTCTAGCTGCAAAAGAGTATCGTTTGTAGCGCTGAGCGTCGGAGTTAAAAAAGACTTAAAATCGTATTCACCGCTTGATAACTTGCTCATTAGTAGAGTTTGAGTATCTTCAAAACTCTTTGCGCTTTTTTTAGCTATGTTTAAAAAATCGGCTGCATTTTTGTTTAATTCTTCAAATTTAATAGCCGATACTCTATTTGAGATAGCAACAGAGTTTTCTAAAAGCTTGTTTATATTGTTTGAGTTTTGCTCATTAGAGACTTTTGCTAGGTTTGATAAAATAGTGTTTAAAGAAGCGATGGAGTTGCTTAAGTTATTTAAATTTTCATCAGAAAGTGCACGATCAATCTTTGATAAACTAGCGTCTATACGACTTCCTAAATTTATGGCGCTATCGCCTATTTTGGCTAGTAGGCCTTGTCCCATTTTGATACTAGGTTTATCGTTTGGCGAAAATACTTCCGCGCTATCGCTACCTTTACTTATATTTATATAAGCTATACCGCTGATTCCTTGGACTTCTACTACTGCAACGCTATCTCGTTTGATAGGAAGATCTTTTTTGAGACTCATTTTTATCTCTATGGTGGCTGATTTTGGATCGCTGAAATATATATCTTTGACGATACCGGCAGGCACACCTATAAAACGTACTTGAGAGTCATTTTTTATACCGTTTGGAAGCTCTTTTGTTTCTATGTAATAGTAACGAGTTTCTCCTTCATTGCCTTTGATATTCATATATAATACGAAAAATGTAAGCATAGCCAAAACTATACAAAAAAATAGTCCGGCTATAAAATATGAGTTTTTATTTTCCATTTAAACTCCTCATAGTAAATAATTCCCTAAGTGGATTTTCTTTGTATTCTAAAGCACCTTTTAAATCGCCCTCATAAGCGATTTTGTGATTGTCTATTATAAGAAATCTATCTAAAATGCCAAATATAGAATCTATATCGTGAGTAACCATTACGACAGTAATCCCTAAACTATCTCTAATGGTGCATATAAGCTTATCAAGCGCTCTTGCGCTCATAGGATCAAGACCAGAGTTCGGCTCATCTAAAAATAGTACTTTTGGGCTTAGAGCAAGGGAACGAGCTAAGGCTACGCGCTTTTTCATTCCACCACTAAGCTCGCTTGGGTACAAGCTCATAGCTTCTTTTGAAAGACCTACTTTTATGAGCCACATTTTGGCTATTTCATTGATATCTTGCTCGTCATAATCGCTATATTCTTTTAGCAATATACCGATGTTATCAAGTACGTTCATACCGCTGTAAAGTGCGCCGAACTGAAACATAACGCCCATTTTCAGTCTAAGCTCATCTCTGGTTTGTAAATTTGCTTGCCAAAGGTTTTGATTATCCCAAAAAATATCCCCGCTAGTAGGTTCTTTCAGATAGATAAGAGTTTTTAAAAGCGTTGTTTTACCGCTACCGCTACCGCCTAAAAGTCCGTAAATTTCGCCATCATTTATCTGAAAGCTAACATGATCGTGCATAATTCTTTCTCCATAAGCAGTGCATAAATCTATAGCTTTTATCAAATTTTTAGCTCCGTATATATAATAGAAAAAATAGCATCTAAAGCAATAATCCAAAATATCGCATTTACCACGCTTCTTGTAGTAAGCTCACCTACGCTGTTTGTGCTTCCGCTAACCTCGAATCCTCTTTTGCATCCTATCAGAGCTATAACCGCTCCAAAAAACGGAGCTTTAAATAATCCCACCCAAAAATGCCTAAGAGCGATACTAGATCTAAATCTTTCTAAATAGTCTGAAAAACTAAGATCAAGATACCAATTACAAACCATCATTTGTCCAAAAATACTTACCGCGTTTGCTAAAAATACTATAAAAGGCATAGCCAAAATAAGAGCCAAAACACGCGGCATAACGATAAATCTAAACGGCTCAAAACCCATAGTTTTCATGGCTTCTAACTCATCTGTTATTTTCATAACTCCGATCTGAGCCGTGTAACTAGAAGCTGATCGTCCAGCTACTACGATAGCTGCTATAAGAGGTCCTACTTCACGAAGCGTCATAATACCCATTATATCAACCACGTATATACTAGCGTCGAAGTTTTCAAGCATTGTTGCGCCTTGATAAGCAAGCACGATACCAATAAGAAAGCTAGTAAGACAGACTATGAAAACAGCACTTATCCCTGCACTATAAAAGTGGTTTGAAAGCTCTTTAAATCTTACGGTAAACGGGTTTAATAATGATTTTGTAAGATTAAATAAAAACTCACCTAGAAATATGCAAAAAGAGACTAGTTCGTTTTTTAAATTTATGATGTTTTTGCCTATTTGCTCGATTAAATTTGATTTTTTAAATTTAATAATTTGTAGATTTAAAATATATTTGTCGCTTACTAGAGCGAATATTTTATCGAATTTATCGTTTGAGTTAATGAGTTTTGGACAGTTGTAGTGTTTAGCAAAAAAAGTAGCAGCGCTATAGTCTATGCGGATTAGATTTTTCAGATCTAGAGTGTCTACTTTGAGACTTCTAAGCTCTTTTAAGCTCTTTTTATCCATAGTATAATCAAATTCCCCATCTAGTTTTAAAACCGCATTATCTAAAGTAAAGTTGTACTTTTTCACTCTTTTGCCTTTGAGTCTAAGTCGCTGCTTTTTAACATAGCATAAACTCTAAGCGTTGCCGATAAAAGAGTAACTATAGCCGGTCCAAGAACAATTCCCCAAAATCCAAAACTCGAAAGACCTGCCAACATAGAGAAAAATATTAATAATTCATTCATTTTGGCCGGTGTTTTAAGAAGCTTTTCATTTATAAATTTAATAACGAGCGGCTTTACGAAGTTATCTGCTAAAGTGGATATAACAACAATGGAATATACTAAAATTATTATAGCCGCTTTAGTGTCTCCAAGAGAAAACTCAAACACGCTAAGAGGAATATAAACTAAAGCGCCTCCTACTACGGGAATAAGCGAACTAAATGCAAACAGTACGCCAAAAAGCAGTCCGTCAAAACCGTAAAAACTAGCTATAATAGCAAATAAAAAGCCTTGCAAAATCATATTTGCTATAGTAGAGTAAAACACAACGCTCATGGTATTTGCAACTTCTAAAAATATGGCTTCTAACTCGTATTTTGCTATAGGAGAAACTTTTTTGATATAACTTTTAAAAAAGTTTGCGTAAAAGTGTGAAAAAAATAGAAAAAGCATGATAAAGCTGATATCTATAAGAAAATTAGCACTTTTTTCCAAACTTCCTTTTGCATAGCTAAGAACTTTTCTAATCAACGTGGGCAGATCGATACCGGCTATCAATTCTTTTATTTTAGGCTCTAAAAATGAGAGAGCTTGAGGCAATTTCAAATCAAAATTTTTTATATAATCAATGGTGTGAGATATGCTTTTAATGTCGAAATTCGCAGCGTTTTTTACTATCTCTATAACGGCGTATATGAGCGGCAAGAAAAATACTGTACATAAAAATAGCGTAGTAATGGCGGCTGAAAGTGCGGCTTTGCCGTTTGTAAAACGTAAAAATGCGTTTTGTATGTTTGAAGTAGCAACTGCTAAAAGCACTCCGATACTAATAGTAAGAAGATATGATTGAAATAAAAATAGTACCCAACAAAGCAAAAAAAGTATGAAAAAACCAAAAAATAGACGATTTGTAGAATGCCGACTTTGAGAATTTAGGTTGTTTTTAAAATTTAAATCATTCATTGAACAGACCTTTATTTTGTTTTTCTTCGGTTATATGCATAGGCGGATTTATACCAAAAACGCTATAGCTTTTAAAGCTTAGTATACGACCTTTTGCGGTTCTTTCTATATATCCGTTTGATAACAAATAAGGCTCTATAACATCTTCTACGGTGCCCTCATCCTCGCTCAAAGCAGCAGCTATAGTTGAAAGGCCAAGAGCTCTTTTAGACCCCACTAATATATCTAAATACTTTAAATCCATCTCATCAAAACCAAGATCATTTACTCCAAGACTATCAAGAGAACTTTTAGCCCTATCTTTGCTGATACTGTTTTCATCACTGACTTCAGCAAAATCCCTAATACGTTTAAGTAGTCTTAAAGCTATACGAGGGGTTCCACGGCTGCGTTTTGCTATCTCTAAGCTAGCTTCTTTAGTGCTATTTTTACCTAGTTTAGAAGCAGCTATAGAGATAATACGAGCTAATTCGTTATCGGTGTAAAATTGCAGCCTAAACTGCATACCAAATCTATCTCTAAGAGGAGCCGAGATCATGCCTGCTCTTGTAGTGGCTCCTATAAGAGTAAATTTAGGAATATCAATTTTTATAGTTTGAGCTGCAGGTCCAGAACCTATAATGATATCAAGTCTGAAATCTTCCATGGCAGAGTATAACACCTCTTCTATGGCAGGACTTAAGCGGTGAATTTCATCGATAAATAGCACATCGCCTTCTTCTAAATTCGTGAGGATAGCAGCCAAATCTCCGCTTTTTTCTATCATCGGAGCGGAGCTGATCTTGATATTTGCTCCCATTTCGTTTGCTATAATATGAGCAAGAGTAGTCTTTCCAAGTCCAGGAGGCCCATAAAATAGTACGTGATCTAAGCTTTCAAGGCGCTTTTTAGCGGCTTTTATGAATACTTTTAAATTTGATTTGATTTTTTCTTGACCTATATACTCTTCAAAAGTCAATGGTCTTAAAGTTACTTCATATTCGCTTTCAAAGCTGACTTTTTCTATCTCGACTATCCTATCCAATTCTTATCCTTAAAGTGCAAACTTTTCAAATTTAGCACCCATTTTTTCGTAGTAATAAGCGCCGCCTTTTATCTCTTTAACATTTTTAAAACCATTGTTTTGCAGTAGTTTTAAAGCAGCTTTTGATCTTTTGGCGGTCGCACACATAAGATAAAACTCATCGTCTTTTTTAAAATGCTGCTCCACCAAGCGTACAAACATAGGATTTATCTTTCCGCTTGCATTTTCATAAGTAATGAGTTTTGAACCCTCTAAAATTCCGTACTCCATCCATTCACTAGGAAGTCTTATATCTACTATATTTTCATTTGGTATATTCATACTGACTACTTGGGAATTTGCTATTTTTTACTTCGTCCGCATACTCTTTTAGAGCATTTTTTATAAGAGTCGCACCTTCTAAATACCTTTTTACAAATTTTGGTTTAAATTCATCAAAAAAGCCAAACGCATCGCTCCATACCAAAACTTGTCCATCACAAGAAGCACCGCTTCCTATTCCTATAGTCGGCACTTTTAATTTTTGAGAAATTTCGCTCGCAACACTACTTACGATTCCTTCTAGCAAAAACAAGCTAGCTCCCGCAGACTCCAAAACGATAGCGTCTTCTAATATGCTTTTTGCGCTTAGCTCGTCTTTGCCTTTTATCTTGTATCCACCTTCAAAACGTGACATTTGAGGTTTTAAACCGATGTGAGACATAACAATTATGCCATTTTGGCTAAGAAGTTTGATGGTGTCCGCCATCTCTTTCGTGCCTTCTATTTTTACAGCGTCACAGCCTGTTTTTTTATAGATTTTTATAGCATTTTTTAGTGCTATTTGCGGCGTGCAAGCCGAGCCAAAGGGCATATCTACAACTAAAAATGCTTTTTTAGCACCATTTTGCACAGCTTTCGTATGATAGATCATATCATCAACGCTTAGTCCTATAGTTTCATTTTTACCACCAAAACTCATATTTAAACTATCGCCGACCAAAATCATATCCACATAATCATCAAAAAGCCTTGCAAACAGAGCATCATAAGCAGTTATCATAACAATCTTTTCTCTGTTTTTCATCATAAACAGATCGTTTATGGTTACTTTTTTCAATATTTTTCCTTATTTTTCTCATTTTTTTGTCTGATTTTATCTAAAATTTGCTACAATTTGTCTGAATATAAGTAGGAAATATAAAAATGGGATTACTAAAACAGCTAGAAATCGAATACGAACTTGATATCATAGATGAGTTCTTAACTCATTTTGGCATAATGAACGGTCTGCTTGACGGGTTGATTATAAATTTAGGCAACAAAGATAAATTTGATGCAAGCGCGAATGAACTTGGAAGGATATTTCACAATATTAAATCCGCATGTGAGTACTTAAAGCTAGACGCGATCATAAAACTAACTTCAATAGCAGAAGACATAGTATCTGAACTAAAAAGTCATAAAAATACCGGAACTATAGCGTCAAATGAAGCTATAGACTGGCTTTTAGAAGTTTCTAGTCAGCTTGAATTATATAGGCAAGATTTGGAAAATGATGAGATTTATTTTCACATTTTACGTCCTAGTATAATTAATATTCCTACAAATTTATTTGCTTGACAATAAATTAAATTTTATGTATAATCGCCAACTTATGGGGGTGACTTGGCTTCGACAGGAGTAGTGGAGTCACGGCGGCATGCAGCTTTGGGCAAAGCTTAAAAAGCCCAAAATAAAATTAAACGCAAACAACGTTAAATTCGCTCCTGCTTACGCTAAAGCTGCGTAAGTCCAGTTGAGCCCTGCGAAACTTCAATGCTATCTAGAAGCTTTAGCGGGTAATTTTTGATAGCTTAGATTAAAGAATTGACGAATCTATAATTGAAATTTAGTCTTAGCTTAGCTAAACGCTTTGGGAAGTGAGCGAAGCTAAGTGAAACTCTCACTTCTGCTAAGCATGTAGAGGCTATGAATCTATTATTTTTGGACTGCAGTTCGATCCTGCACACCTCCACCATTAAATTATTAACTTATTTTATTAAATTTAATAAACATCATACATTTAAAGCAGACCGATACATCATCAATCTGCTATCACTAAATTTATAAATTACAACATTAAATTAAAATTTATATCGAGCTTTTAAGCCGCCCGAGATACCGCTTTTTACTCCGGTAAATAGCTGTAAATTAAAATTTGCATTGAACGCTTTATAGTTTGTAGGAGTTATACTAGCTCCGATCTCAAGCATAGCACTATCTCCGGAAGCTCCGGGAGCATCTATATTTGCATTTGCTACTATGCTATATGTTTTTTGTTTGCCGTCAAATTCTCTCTCATAAGCAGCTCCGCCATATAGATTAGTACTGTCGTTTAACTCATAGTTATATCTAGCGCCTAAACTTAGTCTTATAGACTTAGCAGTATCAAACTCAAACCCTTCATCTCTTATATACACTGCTTTGCTTCCTTGCTCGGAATAAAGAATCTTTGAGTATAAATCAATAATATTTATATCATTTATATTAAAAATCCTGCCAAGCCCTATATGTCCTCCAAAGTAGTTTCTACCCATATCAAATGACGCTACCCCATTAAAGTCGTTACTAACATAATTACTTTTTACTTTACCTCCTCTAAGCGATCCATCTAAATAGAAGTTATTTGCTAATTTAGTATTTAGTAAAACTCCGATACCAAAGTAATTAGTATCACCGCTTCCTTTTATGCTATTGGTATTTGGAATACTATTAGGAGCAAAGTCGTTATAGCTATTATAATTTGCATTTCCTGCTTCCATAAATATACCGTACGTAAAAGACTCTATCTCTTTAGAAACACCAACTATAAGCGAGAAACCATTTATATCTATATGAGATCCCGTTTTATAACGAAAGCGACCATTGCTAAGTGCGGCAAATGAGTTTGAACTGCTAGCTTGACTAACCATATTTTTTATACCTTCATTTGATGCTAGATCACCTGCTTGATTTGTAGATACTATAGATGCAACGCCTGATTCTAAGAAAGATTTCATTCCTGGATTTGGCTCTTTTTTTCCTAATACAAACTTACTATTACCGACTGAAGTATAAGTAATGATTTGAGAAACTCCAAATAGAGTCTTTTTAGGTTCGCTAACAAGAACTACCGGAGCAGGAATTACTGGAATGGGAGCGGGAACTACCGGAGCAGGCTGAGGGGCTGGAATAGGAATAGGAATAATAGAGTTTGCATCATCTCCACCTGTTATCTTTGCATCATCAAACCCTCCTATAAGAGTTATTGTATCTCCTTCATTTAAATTTAGATTATTTGCGTTAAATTGAGGTGTGATTATTAAGTCGCTTAAATCCATATCTTCACCTAAAATTAATATATAATCATTTGTAGTCATATCTCTTGGAATATTCAGATTTAAATTTGAAAAGTTTTTTATAGATTTTATTTTTAAATTTAATGAATCTTGAGTAGCTAGAGTGTTTCCTGATTTATAATCAGAAGGAGGATCATTTAAAGGTTGGATATCTGCCGGATCTGCAAGTGCCCTCCTAACTCTTTTGGGTGCTAAATTTTGCTCTATGGGGGGGGGGTGCAGCTATCTTCCCATCGGCGCCGTATAAAGTAGCATTTGATAGATCCGGACTACCTGAGATGATGATTTTATTTCCAGTAGAACTACCGCCGCCACTGCTATATCCTCCATAAATATTTCCCGTGATTGTTCCATTAGATATATTAACCGAGTTTTCAGTAGAATTACCGTTTAGTGATTTACCGCCGTATATATTACTAGTAACTGTTCCGCCAGATATCGTAACTGAGTTTTTAGATACCGTTGTTCCATATCCACCGTAAATTTCTCCCGATATTTTTCCGTTAGAGATTTCTATTCTATTTTCAGATGCACTTATACCTTCACCGCCATAGATTTTATCGGTAATTGAAGTGTTATCTCCAGATATAGTAACCGAGTTTTTATTGGCATTGCCGTTTGTGGATTTACCGCCGTATATACTATTAGTAACCTTTCCACCAGATATTGTAACTGAGTTTTCAATAGCATTTGCATTTGTGCCTTGTCCGCCTATAATGATAGCAGAAGTATCTGTAGATACTATTACGGAATTCTTGGTTGCAGAACCGCTATATGACTTACCTCCGATAATATAATTTTCAACTACTCCGCCAGATACATTTACGTAGTTTTGAGATGCAACAACACCAGAGTTTCAACCAGTAACGCTTTGGATAGTACCGCCGGTAATATTAATCGTATTTAAGTTGGTATGGTCTTGAGCATGACCGCCTACAATATTGTTTATATTGCCCCCGTTAGAGATTTGAATTGAATTTTCATTAGCGTCTTTAGCTGAATGACCTCCGTAGATATTAGTAACTTGCAATGTTCCACCAGAGATTGTGATCGAGTTTTTATTAGCTATACTATTATTGCTTATAGATTTTCCTCCATAGATATCTGCAATATTGGCCGTACCTTCTGTGATAGTTACTTTATTCTCGTTAGCAGATTTATTTGCATTACCACCATAGATTGTGCTAGAAGTAACCTTTCCACCAGATATTGTAACTTGGTTATTTGTTGCATTAGTAGCACTTCCGCCGCCTATAGTAGGAACGTTGATAGTGCCTCCAGATATAATAACTAAATTTTCAGAAGCGACTTGAGAGCTTCCGCCACCTATGATTTCTACAGCTTTTATTTTGCTATTGTCTTGTATATATACTTTGTTTCTATTAGACTGATGATAACCGTTGCCCCCTTTGATATATATTTTTGTACTTGATGCCGAACCGCTTCCATCCCAATTTATCTTTGTGTTGCCTTTTATAGTGACGACATTATCTGTTGTGGCATCTTTGCTTAAACCTCCAAAGATATCAATGATCGGATTCTTAAGACTAGAATGTGTTGCTATAGTAACGTTTGTTAAATTTACCATATTGCCGATCGCTTCAGCGCTACCATAATCAAAGTTCCAAAATACGCTTGCCTCGCCTCCTATGATATGGGTGTGATGTTGCAATTTATTACCAAATCGAAGCCCGGCAGTTAATTTAGCATCCGTTATAATTACGCTATTGTTTGATGATATTGCTTTTCCATTGTTTTTATTTGGTGCTTCAACAAATCCTCCTGCTATTTTAAATTGATGCTGATTATCACTTGTAGCAGTTAATTCTATATCTTTTTTTATCTCTACCTTATTACTAGTAGCAGTACTTTTAGACTGTCCTCCATAAATATTGCTTTTTAAATGCTGGGCTATATACCCTTGTTCATATCCTCCATAAAATACGGTTTTATTATCTATTAATACCGTATTGTTCTTAGACTCGCTTGTCGTAGCATATCCTCCTATAAGCTCTGCATTTTTCATTCCACCAGCAATTGTAGTAACGGAATTAGTATTACTACTTTTTATCTCAACTTTGTTATTTGATGAGAAGGTGCCTTTACCGCCTATAACTTTTCCACCGTTTTTTTGACTGTTCGGATAACGATTGCCTATAAAAGTACCGGGATCTACATTAATAGTATTTGATTTAGTTTCCTCACTATCACTATACCCACCATATATTTCTGCTCCTTGTTGCTCATTTCCTGAAATCGTGACATTATTATTGGATTGATCTGTTGGTTTATATGTATTACCTTGTCCTTTGGATATCGCATTCCCATTATTATTTACATTAAGCTCGGCTACGGAAGAAATAGGTATGCATAACAACAGTGTTGATAAGGTAATCTTTGCACCGACAATGGTTGTGATTGGAATCTGAATTTTCATTTGTATGCCTTTTTAAGATTTACTAGATTAAAAATCTACAGCCATCATAGCTAAATTTAACATAAAATTCAAATATTTTTATAATTATCTTTTAAATTTTAAATAAATCTGTGTAAAAAGTGTCATACCTTCCTTTTCTCAAATCTAATACTCTTTGATACCTTGTAAGTATTTAGTATATAGATAACTATATATATGGTTGGTTGCTTTTGCTGGTGATTTTATTTTATTTTATTAAGGAGTCCTTAAATGTTAAACAAAACAGATGTTTCAATGCTTTATATCA
>NZ_JAWIZX010000012.1:0-6355 GCF_032840035.1 Campylobacter sp. TJR-1
TGATATAAAGCATTGAAACATCTGTTTTGTTTAACATTTAAGGACTCCTTAATAAAATAAAATAAAATCACCAGCAAAAGCAACCAACCATATATATAGTTATCTATATACTAAATACTTACAAGGTATCAAAGAGTATTAGGTTAAATAAGGTATTATTTTAAATTATAATGGTGGAATGAAAAAGAGGAGTATTAATATAATTAGATGATTAAAAGATTAATAAAATAAATAAATAGAACAAAGATGAATAAACTATTAAAAACAATGGAAATTTAAAATATTAAAAGGTGAAAGAGATAAAATATTAAAAGAATAAGAAAAATATTTAGGCTAAGTTATTTAGACCTAGCCTTATATAAATTTAGAAATAAGCTAATAGTTAAACGCTCTTTCTAAATTTCTAATAGTATCTATGGATATATTTCCTATTAGATATTCTAAATTTAAATATCCTAAAATCAACTGATATCCGGCGTTTAAAGCGTCTGCTTTAGTTTTATAAACTCTAGCTCTAGCATCTAAAAGATCGACTATATTTTTAAGTCCTTCTTCATATCCGCGTTCGATAGCTTGCTCATAAACTCTAGCATGTTCGAGAGAATTTCTTACTATATTTGCTTCTTGCAAGTAGTTCCTAAAGTCGCTTATAGCTTGCTTTTGTTCTATCGCTACTTTTTTTTGCATATCTAGCTGTTTTGACATGCTAGACATCTTTAAAAGTTCGCCTTCTTGTATTCTTTCTATAGTCAGACCGCTTTTAAACAAAGGCATAGTAAAGCGAATCATAGTCTCGACTTTATTATCTTCATCGCCAAACCTCGCATCATCTTTGTAATCCGAGTTTGAAAATCCTACACTAAAATCTACGGTCGGAAGAACTCCGGTCATTCTTTTATTTTTCTCTTCAGTAGCTATTTGAGTAGAAATTTCACTTTGTTTATAATCCAAATTTGCAAAAATATTTTCATATGGGCTTAAATTTAAATTACTAAAAAAGCTAAGATCCATATTTTCAAAACTATTTTTTACTCCAACTTCTTCGCCTACATACTTTGCAAGGCTTAGTTTTGCTACTTCTATTTGTCTCAAAGCTTTATTTACGTCTAGTATCGCTTCATCATAGCGCACTTTAGCCTCAAGAGTATCCATTTTATTTGCAAGTCCCATATCAAGCGACTTTTGCATTTGATCGTATTTGGCTTTATTTGCACTTTCATAACTCTTAGCCAATTTTAGACTCTCATTTGCATAAGCTAGCTTAAAGTATGCTTCTGCGACTTTTCTTGCCAAGCCTTGCTTAGAACCGTCATACATTATAGAGTAACCGCTCTCCCTTAAAACCTCTTGTTTTCTTTGATACCAAAGTTCAGGGCGAAACAGAGGTTGAGTGAGATTTACACCATATTTCGTAAAAGTTTCATCCATCCTCTGTTTTCCTGATCTGCCGCTACTTTTGTCATATCTTTCGCCATTATATAGTATCTGAGCATCTATGCTAGGTAACATTGCGGAAGTGGCTTGTTTTCTTCTCTCGCTAGATGCTAAATTTTCATACATACTAGCTTTGACTTCTTCATCGTTACTAAGAGCTAATTCATATGCTGTTGAAAGACTTATATCATTAGCAAATATACATATAGGAAGCAGCGCTGTTATAACTATTTTAGTCTTCATTAAATGCCCTTTGGAACATATCTGTAAATGGTTTTATGATATAGCTTAATACTGTTCTTTCACCTGTTTTTACTATGATTTCGGCAGGCATTCCGGGAACTAGAAAAAATCCATTTTTCTTAACTTCTTCGATACCTTTTTTGGTCAATTTAGCTTTTATTTCATAGTACGGATTTCCATGAGAATCTTTTAGCGTATCTGCTGATACGTATGTAACTTCACCTTCTATAACATGGGCGGTTTTGCTGTTAAATGCACTAAATCTTATATCTGCAGGCAAACCTACATGAACTTTGTCTATATCTGTAATATGCATTTTTGCTTCCATTATATAGTCGCTATCGTCCGGAACTATACTCATTATAGATTCACCCGGACGTACAACGCCTCCTATAGTATGAGTAGCCAACTCTACTACTATACCATCAACGGGAGCTTTTACTAATGCTCTTTCTTGTTGATCGTCAAGCGCTCTTAATCTAGCACTAAGATCGGTTAATTTTAATTTAGCCTCTTCGTATTTTTTCAGCACATCTTCTTTAAATGTTCGTTCGCGAAACAAAATTTGTTGCTTTGTTTCGGTGATTTGAACATTTAATTTCGCTATATCTGAAATTCCAGATGCAATCTCACCGCCTGCTGCAGTTCTTTCTCTTTGTATATCTCTTAATCTGATTTTATCTGTTAGTTGCTCTTTAAATAGTCTTTCCCACTCTTTTGTTTCTTCATTCAAAGACTCGACTCTCTGTTTTTTTGCATCTACTATAGCATTTATGCCTTCTATCTGTTTTCTTAGCTGGTCTATTCTTTGATTTAGTATAGTTATCTCATCTTTTAAAAGCTTATTTTGTTCATTAAATATGCTTATTTGTCCTTTTGATGCAGACTCAAAATCCGGATAACTCTTCACATCATTACTAAATTCTATTTGGTCTTTATCGTCTCTTTGTGCCTCTAAGCGGCTTACTAGAACACTAGTTTGGAGATATTCGCTTTTGACTATATCTAATTCGCTATTTAGTCTAACGTTTTTTATCTCTATTAGTACTTGTCCTTTTTTTACTACGTCCCCGTCTTTTACATATATTTTATCTACTACGCCGCCCTCTAAATGCTGAACAACCTTTTTATTGCTTAAAACACCGACTTGACCCGGTGCTACGGCGGCGCTATTTAACGGTGCGGTTCCCATCCACACTCCAAAAATACCCACCAGCAACAATATCATAAACAGACCTAGCTTTACCGTTCCGCTTTCGCTTTTTAGTACCATTATTCATCTTCCTTTGCATCATCCAAGCTTATACTAGCAGCAGCTGTTTTTACCTGTTTAGTAGCAGGAGCGGTGTTACCTGAGAGTTTGGCTAATACTGCATCTCTCTCGCCGAAATACACCAGCTGACCGGCATTTAGCACGGCTATTTTATCTACGGCTTGCAGCACGTTTAGCTTATGTGTTATTAAGATTATAGTAGCCTTACCTTTCATAGCAAGAAGTGCTGCATACAGCGCTCTTTCTCCCTCTTCGTCCAGACTTGCGTTTGGTTCATCTAGAACTATAATTTTTGGATTTTTATACAATGCTCTAGCCAAAGCTACTCTTTGTCTTTGACCACCGCTCAAACTCATACCGCCTAATCCTATTTTAGTCTCATAACCGTCCGGAAGTCTTAGTATCATATCATGTACGTTTGCGCTCTTAGCCGCTTCTACTACGGCAACACTATCAAGCTCGCCAAATCTTGCTATATTCTCAGCTATAGTTCCTTCGAATAACTCTACGTCTTGCGGTAAATAACCCACAAATCCTCCTAAAGCATCGCTATAGTACTGATTTATATCTGCGCAATCCACTCTTACTACTCCATGAGCCACCGGCCAAATTCCGAGTATAGCTCTAGCTAATGAGCTTTTACCTGCTGCACTAGGTCCTATTATAGCACACATATCTCCGGCATCTAGTGCAAAACTTACGCCGATAAGGCTCGGTTGTTTTGCGCTTGGCGGAATCAAACTAATGGCTTCACAAGCTATATCTCCTCTTGGATCAGGTAAACTTAGCTTATCTTTTTCAACAGGAAAATCATGTAAAAATTTATCCAGTCTCTCATAGCTCTCTTTTGTATTTTTATAGCTTTTCCAACTAGCTATAAGTATATCAAGCGGTGCTAAAGCCCTGCCTAATAGTATTGATCCAGCTATCATCATTCCTGGACTTACTTCCATTTTTAATACCAAATACGCACCAAGTCCTAGCATCATAGATTGAGATGTTACTCTAGTGGCTTTTGATATATTTGTATATACTCCTGCTTTTATACTTGCATCTGAATGCGAATTTAAAAAAGTATGATGCTTGTTTTTCCATATTTTTTTAAGATTATTATTCATACCCATAGCGTTTATAACTTCTGAGTTTCTTAAATTCATATCTATAAGGCGCATCTCGTTTTTATATGTGTCGTTTGACTTTTTAAGTCCGTCTTTTGTGGCTTTTTCATTTAGTAAAGCTACTCCAAAAAGTATTATGGCGGCAGCTATAGCAAACCATCCGTACCACGGGTGAAATACAAATAAAATAGCTATATACACAGGCAGCCAAGGAGCATCCAAAAACGCAAATATTCCGTTTGTGCTCATATACTGCTTTATAGCATTTAGATCGCCCATAGCCTGAGAAGTTACTCTACCAGGAACTCTACTTGCTAATTTAAATATAGCATCGTATATTCTATCTGTTAAATTTAAATCTATTTGATTTCCAAATACTATTAGTATTCTAGATCTAAGTATTTCAAATATCGCCATTGTAATAAACAAAAACAGTACTATAAGCGTTAAAAAAAACAGTGTGCTTTCGCTCCTGCTAGTTACTACTCTATCATACAATTGAAGCATATATAAAGGAGGTGTAAGCATAAGTAAATTTACAAAAAAGCTAAAAATCGCAGCATAAACGATACAGTTTTTAGACTTTTTTATAGTCTCTTTTAATTCACTTATTTTTGGCTCATTTGCTCTCATTTTGCACTATCCTACTTGCTAGATTTTCTAAATTTGAAAGACTTCTTAAATGAGTATATATAAGCTCCATATATCCGCGTCTTACGAAATCCGCCAAAGTTGCGTCATCAAGCTCATTTAGCTTTTTCTTACTTACTACGGAAAATCCTTTTATAAGAGTATGTTTTTTACCGTTTATATTGACGCTTAGCTCTTTATTTACAAGAATTCCGGACTTTTTTATCTCTTGCATAGCTATTTTTGTTTTTTGCTGTTCGATGTTATAATTTTGCATAGCTTTTATGAGATTTTCCATAAATTCAGTCGGCTTTTCATTCTCAAATAACTTTATTCCCTCTCCTTGTAATTGCTCTGCTTGCGTATCTATACACAATACTCCTTTTCCCTCTATATCCACAAGAAAAAACGGATAATTTTGCACATTTGCAGGTATATATCCGTTATAATTTTCATTAATTATAAGATTTTCGTTCTTGCCTAGCATAACTATGAGTTTTGGCACGACATCATTTGTAAAAACTATACTAAAGTTATGCTCGCATTGTCCTGCTTCACCTGCTACTATCTCACTAAATGGACTGTTTGGTACGGCATCTTTGTGATACATTAACTCACTATGCTTTTTCGTATCTATTGCTTCTATTTTCATTATATTCCTCTTTCTAAATTTTTCAATTTCTATCTTTTTATCAAGACTTAGCTCTTTATTAACCGTCTTTTTAAAGACAACGCCGCTATTTTTAGCTATATAAGCCAAAATAGGATCTATATCATCAGCAAAAACTTGAGTTACCTCATATCTCCTTATCTCTCTACTATTTTGACTGTTATTTTGAGAGTAATTTTCTAAATCTGGCTTTTTATTGCTATTTTTTACATTATAGTTATTACGCTTTCTTATAAAAGAGCTATTAACTATCTGCATAAATTTAGATAATTTCTCGCATTCTAAAAATATAAAAACTTCGTTATTATTTAGTATATATCCGTACAGTTGCACGCTATATTTATGTGCTACCATATGCAATACATCTTCATATAACGACTTTTCATCAAAATTTTGGAAAAAATCACCTTTTTGTCTCACAGCAACTTTTCCAGAATCTATCAGTCTTAGTTTTCTGCCCAAAACCCTTACTCCGAGATTAATTTACTTCTTATGTTTAATGATTTTATCATCTATGATCACTTTTATATAATTTCTATATATCTATATAATTATAAAAAGCAATCAAAGTTATACTTCGTAAGCAAAAAGTAACAATTTACTAAAATCATATTACAATTTACCACAAAAAACTATTTTTCTTGCCAAAAAATGCATTTTACTGCATATATACTTAAGTATAACTAAAAAAGTGCCAGACTAAATGCAAAAATTTAATTTTTTTTCAAAAAATAACATATAGAAATTGATTTTCTAATAATTTTAAAAAGCGAAATTTGCATAATTTAAATGAATTAAATTTGAATTTTATAAAAAATTATGTTATAATTCGCGCAGTATTTGCAAAAATACTATCGATAGTAAGGTAAGCAATCCGTATATAGATAACTATATATATGGTTGGTTGCTTTTGCTGGTGATTTTATTTTATTTTATTAAGGAGTCCTTAAATGTTAAACAAAACAGATGTTTCAATGCTTTATATCA
>NZ_JAWIZX010000013.1:0-6313 GCF_032840035.1 Campylobacter sp. TJR-1
ATTTTAAGCCTCCTTTAAGCACTACTCTTGTATAATTCCAACTCACGAAACGGGAAAGACCTTTTAACTCTTCTAGTTAGAAATCCTTTTTATTTTCGATGTTTTTTAAATTTATAAATGTTAAACTATTTTTATAGTCAATCTTTGAAATCTAAACAAGTGATCGATTGAGCCAGAACTAATTTTAAAGTTAGTTCTATATTAGTATAGAGTAATTATATTATCTTTATACTTATTAATATATAAAAACATTAAAAAGTTTTTTAGATTAAAAACTTCATAATCATTAATTATCTAAAGATCTGTTTTAGCTCTAAGCTAAAACATTAAATTTAGATTGCTTTTGCAATCTTTGTCTTTAGTATTACTTCTTAAGTTTAGCTTGCTAAACTGCTAGAGAAGATTTTTTTATGGAGAGTTTGATCCTGGCTCAGAGTGAACGCTGGCGGCGTGCCTAATACATGCAAGTCGAACGGAGTATTAAGAGAGCTTGCTCTTTTAATACTTAGTGGCGCACGGGTGAGTAATGTATAGTTAATCTGCCCTACACTGGAGGACAACAGTTAGAAATGACTGCTAATACTCCATACTCCTTCTTAACATAAGTTAAGTCGGGAAAGTTTTTCGGTGTAGGATGAGACTATATTGTATCAGCTAGTTGGTAAGGTAATGGCTTACCAAGGCTTTGACGCATAACTGGTCTGAGAGGATGATCAGTCACACTGGAACTGAGACACGGTCCAGACTCCTACGGGAGGCAGCAGTAGGGAATATTGCTCAATGGGGGAAACCCTGAAGCAGCAACGCCGCGTGGAGGATGACACTTTTCGGAGCGTAAACTCCTTTTGTTAGGGAAGAACCATGACGGTACCTAACGAATAAGCACCGGCTAACTCCGTGCCAGCAGCCGCGGTAATACGGAGGGTGCAAGCGTTACTCGGAATCACTGGGCGTAAAGGACGCGTAGGCGGATTGTCAAGTCTTTTGTGAAATCTAACAGCTTAACTGTTAAACTGCTTGAGAAACTGATAATCTAGAGTGAGGGAGAGGCAGATGGAATTGGTGGTGTAGGGGTAAAATCCGTAGAGATCACCAGGAATACCCATTGCGAAGGCGATCTGCTGGAACTCAACTGACGCTAATGCGTGAAAGCGTGGGGAGCAAACAGGATTAGATACCCTGGTAGTCCACGCCCTAAACGATGTATACTAGTTGTTGCTGTGCTAGTCACGGCAGTAATGCACCTAACGGATTAAGTATACCGCCTGGGGAGTACGGTCGCAAGATTAAAACTCAAAGGAATAGACGGGGACCCGCACAAGCGGTGGAGCATGTGGTTTAATTCGAAGATACGCGAAGAACCTTACCTGGGCTTGATATCCAACTAATCTCTTAGAGATAAGAGAGTGCTAGCTTGCTAGAAAGTTGAGACAGGTGCTGCACGGCTGTCGTCAGCTCGTGTCGTGAGATGTTGGGTTAAGTCCCGCAACGAGCGCAACCCACGTATTTAGTTGCTAACAGTTCGGCTGAGCACTCTAAATAGACTGCCTTCGCAAGGAGGAGGAAGGTGTGGACGACGTCAAGTCATCATGGCCCTTATGCCCAGGGCGACACACGTGCTACAATGGCATATACAATGAGATGCAATATCGCGAGATGGAGCAAATCTATAAAATATGTCCCAGTTCGGATTGGAGTCTGCAACTCGACTCCATGAAGCCGGAATCGCTAGTAATCGTAGATCAGCCATGCTACGGTGAATACGTTCCCGGGTCTTGTACTCACCGCCCGTCACACCATGGGAGTTGATTTCACTCGAAGTCGGAATGCTAAACTAGCTACCGCCCACAGTGGAATCAGCGACTGGGGTGAAGTCGTAACAAGGTAACCGTAGGAGAACCTGCGGTTGGATCACCTCCTTTCTAGAGTACAATACTAGTAAGTCTCACAGCTACTAGTAAAAGAAAGATACGATAGCTCAATCACACTTGTTTAGGTTTGAGGGATTGACATGGGGAATTAGCTCAGCTGGGAGAGCGCCTGCTTTGCACGCAGGAGGTCAGCGGTTCGATCCCGCTATTCTCCACCATAGTTTAATATTATAAAAGTTTAATTAGAAAGCTTGATTTTTATATTTAAACTTTCTCATTAGACTTTAGTCTAAACGTTATTTAAAATATCATTGTTAAAAGTCACAATCAAGTTTTAATAAAATAAAACAATTTTACAGGACTTGTTGAAGCTTTAAATATAGACTAATTTTAGCAAGTAATTAATCACCAAATCTGTTATCCCAATAACTACAATAGATTAATTATTAAATTTAACATCACAAGCTATTGGGCTTTTAAAACTTACTTAATAGTAGTTAATGCTTTCCGTCTTATAAATCTATATTTAAATATTGTAAAACAAACATAATATTTAAGCTTTTAAATTTAATAATTTATTATCTTATATATCTGTTTTATCTTTAACAAGGAAGTGATGCAAATTAGAATAATAATCTAAACAAAAATATAAAAACTTCTCAATTCCGAAATACCAAATTTATTATTTAAGTTTGTCTTTAAGGCAAATGAACACAATATTTTATTGTGTTGTATTTTAGGCGGTTGGGGGAGTGCTTGCACTTCCCATCGGAACAAGAGCTTTGCTCTTGCGAGAAGACTAAAAAAGGTAAGCTACTAAGAGCAAATGGTGGATGCCTTGGCTAGTAGAGGCGATGAAAGACGTGCCAGGCTGCGATAAGTCTCGGGGAGCCGTCAAGGGGCTTTGATCCGGGAATTTCTGAATGGGGCAACCCAGTATATAGTGATATATACTACCGCAATGCGGAGCTAACGTTGGGAATTGAAACATCTTAGTACCAACAGGAAAAGAAATCAAAAGAGATTACGCTAGTAGCGGCGAGCGAACGCGTAAGAGGGCAAACCGTTAGTTTACTAACGGGGTTGTAGGACTGCAACATAGACTTAAACAAACTAATAGAATAACCTGGAAAGGTTGACCATAGAGGGTGATAGTCCCGTATATGAAAGTGCGTTTATACTTAGCAGTATCCTGAGTAGGGCGGGACACGTGAAATCCTGTCTGAAGCTGGGGAGACCACTCTCCAACCCTAAATACTACTACTAGACCGATAGTGCACAAGTACCGTGAGGGAAAGGTGAAAAGAACTGAGGTGATCAGAGTGAAATAGAACCTGAAACCATTTGCTTACAATCATTCAGAGCACGATTCTTTATGACGTGTGATGGACTGCCTTTTGCATAATGAGCCTGCGAGTTGTGGTGTCTGGCGAGGTTAAGGAAACCCGGAGCCGTAGCGAAAGCGAGTCTTAATAGGGCGTATAGTCAGATGCTGCAGACCCGAAACGATGTGATCTATCCATGAGCAGGTTGAAACTGGTGTAAGAGCCAGCGGAGGACCGAACAGACGGCCGTTGAAAAGGCTCCTGATGACTTGTGGATAGGGGTGAAAGGCCAATCAAACATCGTGATAGCTGGTTCTCTCCGAAATATATTTAGGTATAGCGTTGTGTCGTAATTATAAGGGGTAGAGCACTGAATGGGCTAGGGCATATACCAATGTACCAAACCCTATCAAACTCCGAATACTTATAATGTAATCACAGCAGTCAGGCGGCGAGTGATAAAATCCGTCGTCAAGAGGGGAACAACCCAGACTAACAGCTAAGGTCCCTAAATCTCATTTAAGTGGAAAACGATGTGGAGTTACTGAAACAACCAGGAGGTTGGCTTAGAAGCAGCCATCCTTTAAAGAAAGCGTAATAGCTCACTGGTCTAGTGATTCTGCGCGGAAAATATAACGGGGCTAAAATGAGTACCGAAGCTTTAGACTTGCACTTAATTCTAATTATAAATTTGGCTATGAGCTTTTAAGTTATATTTCTCATAATTTAATTGCACTCATATAAATTAAATTATGAGAAAATAGTTTAGCTAAAATAATTAGAAGTAATTAGAATTAAGTGCAAGTGGTAGGAGAGCGTTCTATTCAGCGTTGAAGGTATACCGGTAAGGAGTGCTGGAGCGGATAGAAGTGAGCATGCAGGCATGAGTAGCGATAATTGATGTGAGAATCATCAACGCCGAAAACCCAAGGTTTCCTACGCGATGCTCGTCATCGTAGGGTTAGTCGAGTCCTAAGCAAAGTCCGAAAGGGGTATGCGATGGAAAATTGGTTAATATTCCAATACCAATTATTATGTGCGATGGAAGGACGCTTAAAGTTAGTGGAGCTAGCGGATGGAAGTGCTAGTCTAAGGGTGTAGGTTGAGTTATAGGCAAATCCGTAACTCTTTATCCGAGACCTAAAAGGCTCATGACGCTCTTCGGAGTAGATTGAGAATCCATGATACTATCGAGCCAAGAAAAGTTTCTAAGTTTAGTAATAATTGCCCGTACCGTAAACCGACACAGGTGGGTGGGATGAGTATTCTAAGGCGCGTGGAAGAACTCTCTTTAAGGAACTCTGCAAAATAGCACCGTATCTTCGGTATAAGGTGTGCCTAACTTTGTATTAAGATTCACTCCCAAAGCAAAGAAGGTTACAACAAAGAGTCCCTCCCGACTGTTTACCATAAACACAGCACTCTGCTAACACGTAAGTGGATGTATAGGGTGTGACGCCTGCCCGGTGCTCGAAGGTTAATTGATGATGTTAGCTATGCGAAGCATTTGATCGAAGCCCGAGTAAACGGCGGCCGTAACTATAACGGTCCTAAGGTAGCGAAATTCCTTGTCGGTTAAATACCGACCTGCATGAATGGCGTAACGAGATGGGAGCTGTCTCAAAGAGGGATCCAGTGAAATTGTAGTGGAGGTGAAAATTCCTCCTACCCGCGGCAAGACGGAAAGACCCCGTGGACCTTTACTACAGCTTGACACTGCTATTTGGATAAAGATGCGCAGGATAGGTGGGAGGCTTTGATCCATAGACCCTGGTTTATGGTGAGCCATTGTTGAGATACCACTCTTCTTTATTCGAGTAGCTAACTAGCCTAAGTTATCCTTAGGTAGGACAATGTCTGGTGGGTAGTTTGACTGGGGCGGTCGCCTCCCAAAATGTAACGGAGGCTTACAAAGGTTGGCTCAGAACGGTTGGAAATCGTTCGTAGAGTATAAAGGCATAAGCCAGCTTAACTGCAAGACATACACGTCAAGCAGAGACGAAAGTCGGTCTTAGTGATCCGGTGGTTCTGTGTGGAAGGGCCATCGCTCAAAGGATAAAAGGTACCCCGGGGATAACAGGCTGATCTCCCCCAAGAGCTCACATCGACGGGGAGGTTTGGCACCTCGATGTCGGCTCATCGCATCCTGGGGCTGGAGCAGGTCCCAAGGGTATGGCTGTTCGCCATTTAAAGCGGTACGCGAGCTGGGTTCAGAACGTCGTGAGACAGTTCGGTCCCTATCTGCCGTGGGCGTAAGAAGATTGAGGAGAGTTGACCCTAGTACGAGAGGACCGGGTCGAACTAGCCACTGGTGTACCAGTTGTTCTGCCAAGAGCATCGCTGGGTAGCTAAGCTAGGATGAGATAAGAGCTGAAAGCATCTAAGCTCGAAGCCAACTCCAAGATGAATCTTCTTTTAAGAGCTCTAGTAGACTACTAGTTTGATAGGCTGGGTGTGTAATGGATGAAAGTCCTTTAGCTGACCAGTACTAATAGCTCGTTTGCTTATCTTTATATAAGCATCACTTCCTTGTTAAGGATAAATTTGCTTTGTCTTTTTTCTACTATGCGACGTTAGATTACGTTTCAAACTTCGGTCACGAACTTTATGTTCGCTCCTTTGTTTTTACTTATCTGCCTTGCCTAGCGAAAAAAACAGTTAGCAAAAAGTTCAATTAATCTTAGAACTTAAAACGATCCTTGCAAAGAAAATAGTTTTACTCTAGTTAAAACCGAAAAGACTTTTAACGATTATTTAACAAACAGTGTTAAATAAGAGAATAGCTAAACTATTTTTTATTCTTTTATTTAACACTGCCCGTGGCTATACGTGAATAGGAAACGCCTTGCTCCATCTCGAACCAAGAAGCTAAGCTTTTCATGGCCGATGATACTCTCTCTTACTGGGATGTGGAAAAGTAGGTCGCTGCGGGCTTTGTGTTTATGCTTAATTCTTATTATTTAAATCAATCAACTACTTATTATTAATCAAACTATTCTCATTAAAAGTTTTATCAATTAAAAGCTTATTTCTAATGTTTTATGATTGACAAATGACAGATATTAGTTTAATCAATATAAATATTTATGAATTTGGCTAATTGTTGTCGGGTTGATA
>NZ_JAWIZX010000014.1:0-6075 GCF_032840035.1 Campylobacter sp. TJR-1
AAAACGGTCTCAAAGACTTCTTTGACTTCTTAAACCATAAAAATGATAATCCTAAAGCTATAAGCTTAAAATCTAATGATGAGTTTGGAGTTATGGCTAAACTTATAAACGATAATACATCTAATATAAAAGATTCTATGGAACAAGACAATAAAGCAGTAAAAGAGTCTTTAGAAAAAGCAAATGAAGTTGAGAATGGAAATTTAAAAGCTAGGATAAATACTATACCATCTTCACCTGGACTTGAGAAGTTAAGACAAGTATTAAATAAGATGTTAGATACGTTAGAAAGAAAAATAGGAAGCGATATAAATGTTATTCAACAAACATTTGATAGTTTCAAAGAGTTAGATTTTACATCAAGAATTCCAAACGCTAAAGGTGAAGTCGAAAGAGTAACAAATCTTTTAGGAGATGAGATAGCTAAGATGTTAAAAGATAATCTAGCTCAAGCTAATAATCTTAAAGAAAAAGCAAATAGCCTAAAAGGATACGTAGAAAATCTAAATGAAAGCGCAAGCTCTCAAGCTAACTCACTTCAAGAAAGTGCAGCAGCCGTTGAAGAGATGAGTAGTTCTATGAGTTCTATCAATGAAAGAGCGGGAGAAGTTATAAAACAGTCTGAGGATATTAAGAATATAATTACTATTATACGCGATATAGCAGATCAAACAAACTTACTAGCATTAAATGCAGCTATAGAAGCAGCCAGAGCCGGAGAGCACGGTAGAGGATTTGCTGTTGTTGCAGATGAAGTAAGACAACTAGCTGAAAGAACCGGAAAATCTCTAGCAGAAATTGAAGCAAACGTAAACATATTATCTCAAGGAATCAATGAGATGAGTCAAAGCATAAATGAGCAAACTGAAGCAATTAACCAGATAAATGAAGCTGTTGCTACGGTAGATGAGCAGACTAAACAAAATGTCACTATAGCTCAAAATAGTAATAAGATAACTAATGAGGTGGAGAGTATAGCAAATATCATCGTAGATGAAGTTAAAAAGAAAAACTTCTAAACACCCGTTTTATAAGTGCCTTAAAGGCACTTATAAATATATTATCATTATATCCGAAACACAAAACGAACCAAATAGCTTATTTGTAAATTTATGCTACAATCATTTTAAATTTAGAAAATTCAAGGCTCATAAATGAAAAGTTATAATGATAGTTTAAAAGATCTTTTGAGCTCGGCTCCTACTTGGGATAGAGTAGAAAGAATAGCTCTTAGCGCATCTCTTGGAAGAGTCGTATGTCATGATATAGCAGCTAAAAGCGACTATCCTGAGTTTGAGACTTCGGCGATGGACGGATACGCCGTTAAATTTAGCGATATGAACCTAAAAAAATTAAAAATTATAGGTTGTTTGCCTGCCGGAGTTAAAGGTGAAGATATAAGCATAAAAAGCGGAGAATGCATCAAAACCTTTACGGGAGCTATTATATGCAACGGCGCCGATACGTTAATTCCGATAGAAAACGTAACTGCGAACAAAGACTACATAGATATAAATACACAGGTAAAAAAAGGGTTTGCTGTAAGAAAAATCGGTGAAAGCTACAAAAAGGGTGATATTCTCATAAAAAAAGGGGCAAAACTTAGTTACTCTGAATTAGGACTTTTAGCCGAACTCGGCATTAGCTACGTAAATGTTTTTGTTCGTCCGAAAGTAGCCGTTTTAAGCACCGGAAGCGAGATAGTGGATATAGGTGAAATTCCTACAAACAAAGCTCAAATTCATAGTTCAAATCATATTGCTATAGCAAATATGCTTTGGTTGATGAACTGCGAAGTAGTAACTTTACCTGTTATAAAAGATGATTTAAATTTAATAAAACAAACGATAAAAAGTGCACTTAAAAGCTGCGATTTTTTGATTACTACGGGCGGAGTAAGCGTTGGGGATTTTGATTTTATAAGAGATATTATGGGAGATTTTGAACTCGTGGTAAATAAAGCTGCCATAAAGCCCGGACGCCACGTAAAAGTAGCAAAACTAAGTGAAAAATATATATTTGCTCTTCCTGGATTTCCGTATTCTGCTATGGTGACGTGCGCTCTTTATTTTAGAGAGTTTATAAATAAAATTTTATGTTTGCAAGAAAACTATAGATTTAAAGCGATTTTAGATGAACAATACGTTAAAAAATCGGATTTTGAAGAGTTTAGTGCTGCTAGCATAGAAAATGAAAACGGTATTATAAAAATATCAACTTCAACGAAAAAATCAGGTTCTTCGGCAATTGTTTCAAACTTAAATAACAAAGCCGTATTGCTAAATTGTCCTTTAGAGAGAGACAAACTAGAAAAAGGTGAAGTAGTCGAGTATATTATTATGCTTTAATTTTTAAATTTGGATTACATTTACGATTTTAGCAGTATAATTCCAGCCAAATTTAAATAAAGGCATAATAAATGCAATTTATCATAGATGGCGTAGAGTTTCATAAGTTTGCCATAACTACAAAACCGCTTATGGAACATTATTTGAGCGAGCTTGGAAATGAACTTGAAGTAGATATCAGCGACTACACGTTTGCCGCAAATTACATATGGCTTGAAAATGCAAGCGGATTTTATGCGATCATAGAAGATTCATTTTGTCTATTTAGTATGGCAGGAAGCGAGTTAAGTATGCTTTTACCGCCTCTTGGTAAACTTTGCAATCTGAAAAAAGCAATAGAAAAATGCTTTAATGCGATGAATGAAAATAATACCAAAACTCATTACACAAGAATAGATTATGTTGCTGGATCTATTTTGGAAAAATTTGCCGCTCAAATAGAAAACGGAGCTAGTATATTTGATGCTTTTGAGGAGTACATTTTTGAAAAACAACTTGTGGATTATATTTACAAAAGCGATGATTTGATAGAACTTAAAGGCAATTCATACCATACAAAACGCACAGAAATTAATAAATTTAAAAACACATATCCAAATTTCAAAATCGAAACATTAGATCCAAAAGCCCACAGAGAGATAATAATAGATTTAGCAAACAAATGGGCGGCTGAGCGAATAAAATATATGCCGGCTGAAAAAATGGATGATTTTTTAGAAGGAATTTATCAAGAAAAAGCTGCTATAAAAAGAATGTTGGACCACTATGAAAAACTTGAATTAATCGGTATAGTTTTGTTCATAGACGATGAAATCAAAGGTTTTAGCGTCGGTGAAAAAATAAATGATGGAGTGGCTAGCGTGATCATAGAAAAAACAGATTTTGCTACTCTTGGTTCAGCGCAATTTATATTTAGAGAGTTTAGCAAAGTACTAAAAAACATATATAATTGCGACTTTATAAATGTCGGCGACGATATGGGATTTGAAAATTTAAAGAAAGTTAAGATGAGCTACAGACCAAACCACCTTGAAATCAAATACTCTATATATCAAAAACAATGACTATTCAACCAGCAAACAATAAAGATATAAATGAGCTTGCAAATTTAGAAACAAGTATTTTTGATAAGCTGAATTTTCCTATTTCAAAAGCAAGTTTTAGATATCATATAAAAAGAAATTTGATATTAAAATACGTCGATGAAGGTGAAATTTTAGGTTATATTTTAGTTTTAACAAGCTTTAAAATACCTAGAATTTATTCTCTTGGAGTCTCTTTGCAAGCAAGAGGAAAAGGCGTTGGAGCTGCATTATTAGGAGACATATGTTCTAAATTTAAAAATCTAAGATTAGAAGTTAGAAAAGATAATATAGGTGCGATAAAGCTTTATGAAAAATTTGAATTTAAGAATAAAAAGCTCATCCGCGCATATTATGATGACGGAATGGATGCGATAGAGATGGTTAAAACTTAATATCTTTTAAGTTAATTTCAAATAAAAGCCAGTTCAAATAGATACTTCGGCTATTATGAAAACTCTTAAATTAATATTACAAAAACATTAAAAATTTGTTATAATATCTACAAAGTCAGTTTGACTTATACAAATACAAGGAATTCTTATGAATACAAAATGGTTTATCGTTTCAGGTGGAGTTTTGGGTGTTTTAGCGGCACTTTTAGTGCAAGCCGGCAATCCGGGCAATATGGGAATTTGCGCAGCTTGCTTTCTTAGAGATAGCGCGGGGGGCTTTAGGATTTCATAAAGTAGAAGCGTTGCAATATCTAAGACCGGAGATCTTGGGGCTTATCATAGGCGGCTTTTTAGCAAGTTTATTTTGGACGAAAGAATTTGCACCAAAAAGCAGTCCCGCGGCATTTTCAAATTTCTTTTTAGGCGTTTTTGCGATGATAGGAGCGCTCGTATTTTTGGGTTGTCCTTGGCGCGCATTTTTACGTCTTGGTGGCGGAGATATGACTGCGATAGCGGGATTTTTAGGACTAGGAGTCGGGGTCGGGGTCGGAATGTTTTTTAAAAGCAAAGGTTACAAAACAGAAAAAAGCGTAGCCGTTAGTAAAAATTTAGGTATTTTGCCTGTAATTTTTAGCGTTATTTTACTTTTGGCTCTAGTTTTTGGACTAAAAGCCGGAAACGGTGCACTTTTTACGTCTATAAAAGGTCCTGCTAGTGAGCATGCTGCTATAGCGGTCTCTTTGATAGCTGGAGTTTTAGTTGGTGTATTTATGCACAAAAGTAAGTTTTGCTCAGTAGGCGCATTTTCAAAAGCTTTTAGAGGCGATTTTTCTATGTTTTGGGGCGTGATATCTATCATCGTTTTTGCAAGCATAACAAATTTAGCTTTGGGTCAGTATAAATTTGGTTTTGAAGCTCAACCCATAGCTCACAATGACTTTATATGGAACTTTTTAGGCATGGTTTTAGCGGGGCTTTGCTTTAGTCTTAGCGAAGGTTGTCCAGGAAAACATCTTGTGCAAATGGGGACTGGAAATTTAGGATCTGCTATATTTGTCATAGGAATGATGGCCGGAGCCGGATTTGCTCATAACTTTTTACTTGCAAGCTCAGGAGCCGGAATAACTGCTTACGCACCATACGCGGTCGGACTTGGATTTATATTTGCCATTTATCTTGGATTGTTTAACAAAAAATCGACAATATAAAATAAGTGCCAAAAAGGCACTTATTGCTTAAAACTTCTTCCTCTTAACCTCACTAACCACTTCATTAGCTATAGTTTCTACTTCTATAGTAACTCTGTCCGTATTGCTAGCTATAGCAAGGTTTTGTTTAGTCTGTTCATCTACGTTAGCAACAGCTTCATTTATCTGGTTAATTGCTTCGGTTTGTTCGCTTATACTTTGGCTCATTTCATTTATGCTTTGGCTTAGTATATTAACATTGGCTTCAATCTCTCCTAAAGACTTTTGAGTTCTCTCAGCTAGCTGTCTTACTTCATCTGCAACAACAGCAAATCCTCTACCGTGATCTCCAGCTCTGGCTGCTTCTATAGCAGCATTTAATGCTAGTAAGTTTGTTTGATCTGCTATATCGCGTATAATAGTAATTATATTCTTAATATCCTCAGACTGTTTTATAACTTCTCCCGCTCTTTCATTGATAGAACTCATAGAACTACTCATCTCTTCAACGGCTGCTGCGCTTTCTTGCAGTGAGTTAGCTTGGCTTCTTGCACTATCGTTTAACGTAGTTACGTACTCTTTTAAGCTATTTGCTTTTTCTTTAAGATTGTTAGCTTGATTTAAATTATCTTTTAGCATCTTAGTTATCTCATTACCTAAAAGATTAGTAACCTTTTCAACCTCTCCTTTGGCATTAGGTATATTAGAGGTAAAATCAAGATTTTTAAAATCATCAAATGTTTTTTGAATAACATTTATATCAGATCCTATCTTGCCTTGAAGAGTATTTAGCATACTATTTAATACGTCTTTTAACTTTTTAAGTCCAGGAGAGTCCGGTTCATGCATTATTCTAGCTCCTAGATTTCCTTTTTCAACTTCACTAGCTCTAACTAATGCTTCTTCTACTGCTTTAGCATCTTTATCTAAAGACTCTTTTATAGAGCTTATATTAGAATTAATAAGACTAGCCATAACTCCAAACTCATCATTTGATTTTAAGCTTATAGCTTTAGGATTATCATTTTTATGGTTTAAGAAGTCAAAGAAGTCTTTGAGACCA
>NZ_JAWIZX010000015.1:0-4443 GCF_032840035.1 Campylobacter sp. TJR-1
TGATATAAAGCATTGAAACATCTGTTTTGTTTAACATTTAAGGACTCCTTAATAAAATAAAATAAAATCACCAGCAAAAGCAACCAACCATATATATAGTTATCTATATACTAAATACTTACAAGGTATCAAAGAGTATTAGGTTAAAGCGGGAGAATGATTAAAAGATTAAACAGTATAGAAATTTAAGTAGAAATGTATTATAATATTAAAGTAAATTTAAATGATTTCTAAATTAGCTTAAAGGAAAAAAATGTCATTAAAAGCAGTAACTATAGCTATCTTAGATATTTTATTATCTAAAAAACAATACTTAAGCTTAAAAGAAATATCCCTTTCTTTAACTAAATTTAATATCACGGATCGACAAATTTTGAATGAGATAACTGCGCTTATGAAAACAAACAGATTGGTTAAAGACGGTATCAGACAAAATTCTCTTTACGCCGCTTCTACGCCTCAAAAAGCACATCAAAATAGCCGTTTCATATATGTATTTAAAAACCGGATTCTAGCAGGAATGTTGTTTGAGATACCAGATGGATTTTTGTTTTACTACACAAACGATTATTTAGTTAGCGGTTTAGAAGCCGTTCCTACCATGCCGCTTAGCATTCAGCCGTTCTCATTTAATACAATTCCGCCGTTTTTTGATCAAAATATTCCGGAAGGCATAAATTTAGAAATCCTAAAATTCCAGCTAAACTCATCAGACGCTCTCCACATATTAGCCAGTTTGAGCGATCCTATCGGCGATATCAGTTTTTCATTTTCGCCAAAAACAGCTCAGAGTCAGATATCAAACCCAAGCTATTTATCAAATTTAGAAAAAATTTTATCAGATAACCCAAAAATCAATATTTTAAAAGATTTTTATGTAGATATTCCAAATGAGATATTATTTCCGGAAAATTATGATTTAAGTAAATTAGAGCTAGCTCAAAATGACGGTATATCGGGATTTCAGTACAAAAAATTAGTAAATATCGATTTTGAACGAAAGATAATCCATCAAGACGCTGCTTCAAACTATATTTTAAAACCATATTCGAAAATCAGATCAAATCCAACCAGTCAAAGTTATTTTCCGCACATCGCGATAAATGAGCATCTTCATTTGAGTTTTGCTAAAAATACGTTGAAAATCAGAGTTCCGTGGAGTGCTGTAGTGGCAGGAGATGACGAGTATCACTACGTAATTAAAAGATTTGATAAACTAGAAAATCATCATTATAACGTCGTCGAGTTTGCCTCGTATCTAGGACTTACTAGTATAAATAAATATGACACAACCAGCGAAAAGCTTTTTAAGCGCATAAGCAAAGAGCTACTATCAGATACTGAAAAGAAGGAGCTTTTGAAGATATATGTTTATAGCGTTATCATAAAATACGAAGATCTGCATGCGAAAAATCTTTCTCTTATAACAAGCGGAGATATAGTGCTGATGGCGCCTATGTATGACGTGATGAGCACGGGATTTTATAGTACGGCAAAAGGATTTGAGAGCTATTTACCTATAAACGGTAAGCGTCAAAACATTAGGCTAAACGATTTTAAGCCGCTTTGTAAAATTTTAAACGTTGATTTCAAAGAGTTCAAGCAGATCGCTTTTAGTATAGCTAATAGCTATAAAGATGAGTTTAGTTCATATATAGATCTTATAAAACCTTTAAATTTAAAGTTTTATAAACAAAAATTGGTGAAAAGAGTCGGAGACGAGAGTTTTCTTGTTCCAAGTGACAAATATGAAAATTTATCAACCTTATTAGAACAATTTCACACAAAAAGAGTTGAAGAGCTGAAATTTTTAGGATGGATACAATAGACAAATTTCGATCAAAACATCAAAAAACAGATATGTTGAATTTAAAATACAACTCAAATAAATTTAAAAATATTCAAGGAGCTAGTTCTCCTAGCTCCTCTTAGCAAAAAACTATCTACTATTTATTAAGGTTTGGTCTAAAATATACTTTGTCTCTATAAAACCTTATTTTAAGACGATCCGTCTGACGAGATTTCAAATAAATACGCCTAAGCTAAGATAAATTTAGACAAATTAAAAGCCTTAAAAATTAAGGCTTTTTTATCAAGCAATTACTATTGCTTAAATTACGCTTCCATCATCAACTACAACATTATCTCCGCTAAGTTTAAGATCTAGCGTACCTGAAAGTTTGATAATTGTATCAGTAGCTTTAGTGAAAGTAGCTCCAGCTGTTCCATCAACTACTACATAAGTATATCCATTATGGTGGAAGTAGCTTACAGCAGAGTTTGCTGATCCGTCTCCTGCTACTGCTTTAGTGATATAATCATCTAAATTAGCATCGCTATTCATTGTAATTTTATTAAATGTGAAAGCACCATTTTTGGCATCAGCTATATCTATCTTATCGCCAGCATTAAAGTTATTAACGGTTGTAATATCTGTTTTCTCAGCACCTTTTTTAAGAGTTATAGTATCGTCTCCGCCAGCAACTAAATCTACAACGATATTTCCGCCTTTAACAGTTATACTATCAGCTCCGCTACCGCCTTTAATTGTTGCGCCGTTAGCTATAGTTATAGCACTTGCATCAAATGTAAGACCAGCTTTAAGAGCACTTGCATCTATCATAGAAACATTTTTATAATCAGCTGCAGATGTAAATCCCTTTAGTGTGATTCCTGCATCTCCGTTTATAATTATAGATTTTACATCTGTAAATTTACCGTCTATAGAGTTAGCAGTAGTACTCTCTTTGGCCACCGAAGTTATATTTACTGATTCTATACCAGTTTCAATAACAAGTTGTTTATCTACTCCTCCGTTACCTACAGTAACATTATTACCTGCAGTTTTGGCGTTCAATACTAAATTTATTGAATCGTTATCCCCCGATTTTTCATTTAAATCCACAGTTATTTTCTTAGAAGCAGCTAAAGTAGTGGCAGCTAAGTCTATTTTTTGATCTTTATTTATAGTCAGCTTTGTATCACTACCCGTCTCATCTCCGGCCACAATTATCGTATCAAACGCAGATGTGCTAATATTTGTATCAGCCGTAAGCTTATTTACTTGAACCACCTCTATATTCTTAATCATACCTAAAGTAGCAGAGTCTGCTAAAGCAGATGATTTAAGAACTATAGTATCTCTACCTGCGCCACCATCTATGACTGAACCCGCACTTAATTTGTTAGATTCTAAAACAAGAGTGTCATTTCCTGCACCGCTACTTACTTTAAGACCGGCTATTGCATCTCCGTTTGAATCTCCAAATACTATTTTAGCATTTCCGTTAAATCCGCTAGCATCTATACTAGTTACTTTATCAAGATCTCCGGCGTCAAATACTAGCTCTTTACCGTTTCCTTTGATAACAAACGTGGTGAATGAATCGTTAGCCAAAGCAGCATGATCTCTATGATCACCATCTTCCTTAGTTATTAAAAAGTTGTTGCTATCTGCATTTGCCGTGATATTGGCCACTTTGGTTACTTGATTAGTGACTAAAGCAAAAGTAGCCTCTTTGCCACTGAAATTAAGATTTAATGTTTCGGCACTTGATTTGATATGAGCGATTTTGCTGTCGTTTCCATCAATCATTTTAACATTATTAAAGTTTAGCGTAGTAGCTCCTTTAAAGTCAATCGCAGCAGCCACACTGCTAGAATCACCTAAGGTAACATTCTCTAGAGTAACGGTATTTAACTTATCTCCACCTGCAATTATAGTTAAATTAGTAGCATTTTTAACGCTTAGGTTTTCAACATTAGTTGCTTTAGTAAGCTTGACTTCTCCTGCTGCTTTAACATTTACGTTAGTAGCTGCTTTAGTATCGGTTAAAGTTACCGCTCCGACCGCATCAACATTAACGCTCTTAGCATTAGCAGCGGTTAGCGCATCTACAGATCCATTTACTTTAATATTTAATTTCCCGCTTATATCGGTTGTAAGTCCAGCAAGCTTACTTCCTAAAACATCTAAGGCAAGATTAGCCATACCAGTCGAGCCGCTATTTAAAGTAATAGCAGTGTCATTAGGCAAATCAGTTACTATATTTACGCTCTCCACGTTAGTTACGCCGGCTAAAGCCTTAACCAAATCCTCGCTTTTTAACTTAGCATCACTAGCACTATTATTAGCTAAAACTTGCGCATTCAACGTATCTCTCCCAGCACCACCATCTATCTTATCAAATGCACTAAGAGTACTCTTATTAGTACCATTACCTACATATGTTGTCCCATTAAAAGTATCGTCTAAATCAGTACCCTTTAAATTATCATTACCCTCTGTAAGATCATAAGTACTACCCGGATTAGGTAGCTCACTCTTCAAAGCATCAATCTCACTCTTAACCTTATCAAGATCACTAGCACTATTAATCTCGCTAATTAACTTAGAAGTAGTACCCTCATCTAATCCACTAATATCCTTACCCAAAGTAGCAT
>NZ_JAWIZX010000016.1:0-2646 GCF_032840035.1 Campylobacter sp. TJR-1
GGACTGAGTTTTACTATGCTTTTTATGGCTTCTAAGATCTCTTCTTTTACGTTTTGTAGTTCTAGTCTTACGGTCATTTTGTCTCCTTGATTTTTGTTCATTATACCTAAAAATTATAAAAGTTATGTAATTCGTAGTTATTAAATTTAAAAAGGTATCGGTTAGAAAATTAAGGAGCCATGCTATATGCAAAGCTCCTTTTAGCAAAAAAACTATCTACTATTTATTAAGGTTTGGTCTAAAGAAGTCAATATGCCATCGCTGTAAAAATATAGCTATTTAAGTTGTGCTAAATTTAATTGCAACGACTTCTTTATCTGAACTAGGCTACTGTAATCATACTGCTACCGTCTATGGTTAAATCTCCTGTAAATCCAGCAAGCTTAATCAACCCGTCTGTATCTTTTGTAAGTAGACTATCGGCAACAACTGCGTTAGCTGTATCAATAACAACATAAGTATCTCCGTTAAATTGGAAATAACTAGCCTTAGCATTTGTTGAGCCATCTCCTTCTAATGCTTTTTTCAAGTAATCATCGAATGTAGATGTTGATGTTAATCCTGCTATTTTAGAAATATCATTTTTAGCCGCATTTTGTCCACCGGCTTTAACAAGAGATGCGTCTATCTTGTCGCCTTTGCTGAAGTCTGTTATAGTGGTATATTGTGTTTTGTTTGCCGCTCCTATAGTAAGCTTAACTGTATCATCGCCTGCGCCTAAAGTTACAACTTGAGTATCATATCCTACTGTTATACTATCATCTCCGCTACCGCCTTTAATCGTAGCTCCGCTAGCTAATTTATTTACACTTGCATCGAATGTAAGCTTACCTGTCAATGCGCTAGCGTCTAAATCTTTTATGCTTTTAAGCCCAGTTGCCGCAGTAGAGGCTGCAACTGTAATATCTCCATCGCCGCTTATAACTATTTTATTAGCACCTTTTGTTCCGTCGCTACTTGTATCAATCCACAAAGTATTTGCAGTAGTATTATCCTTAGCTACTGAAGTTATATTAACAGACTCTATACTGTTATCTATCTTTAAGCCTTTATTTCCAGCTCCGGCTGCTACGTTTTTGTCTCCCTGATTTATAATAGCCTTAGCATTAAGAACTATATTTACAGTATCATCACTACCAGACATATCGTTCATCTTAATAGTAAGAATTTGTAATTTTGCCATCTCTTTTGATTGAATATCTATTGTTTGATTCTTATTTACTGTTAGCTCAAATGGCGCGTCTTTCTTATCAGCCAATAACCCAATATTCACAAATGAGCTCGCGCTTACGTCTGTATTTGCACTTAAAGTATCGCTGACAGTCACGTTTTCTATATTCTTAATCATACCTAAAGTAGCAGCGTCGGCTAATGCGCTAGCTTTCATGATAATTGTATCATTTCCTTCACCGCCATCTATCAGCGATCCTGCTTTTAGCTTTTTAGCTTCTAAATTTAAAGTATCATTTCCTGCGCCTGTTTTAACGCTAAGTTGTGATCCATCGACTGAGTCAGTGTCTCCGAAACTCACTTTGGCATTTCCGCTAAATCCTGTAGTATCTATATCTTTTACCAAATCAAGATCTCCGGCATTTAAAGTAAGCTCCTTACCATTACCTTTTACGATAAACGTAGTAAATGAATCGTTTTGTAAATCAGCATGACCTGGATTCATATCACCGTCACCTTTAGTAATTAAGAAGGCGTTAACATCTGCGTTTGCATTTATATTTGCTACTTTAGTTACGCTATTAGTTGCCAAAGCAACAGTAGCAGTTTTTCCGCTTAAGTTTAAATTTAAAGTCTCAGCACTAGATGTAATGTGAGCTATTTTACTATCTACAGTTTGAGCCGATACGACATTATCAAAATTTAAAGTAGATACGCCTTTGAAATCAAATGCGGCAGCAGCGTTAGTATTGCCTAAAGTTACATTACTTAAATTTACGCTCTTTAAAGTATCTCCATCGAATGCATTTGTAGCCGTTAGCTTACTAGCATTTTTTATAGTTAGGTTTTCTAAGGCTTTAGTTGCGTTTGCCGCTATGCTTACTTCACTGTTTGCTGCATTTATGCTTAGGTCTTTCACGGCCTCGGCTTTAGTCACGGTTACATTACCGCTAGCTTTTATATCAAGCTTAGTAGCGTCAGTATCTGCTATCTTAGTCTCACCGACTATATTTAACGAAACACTCTTATATCCGTTTATAGTAAGACCGCCGCCGTCTGCAGCTTTAACCTCAGATATAATATTTAATTTCTCAACATTAGTTACGCCAAGAAGAGCTGAGTTTAAATCGCTAGTTTTTAGATCGGCCACGTTCGAGTTGCTATTTAGACCAAATGATATATTTATAGTGTCGTTGCCCGCTGCGCCGTCTACGGTGTCAAACGCGGTCAATGTCGATTTATTAATACCTGTTCCCAAATAAACAGTCCCATTAAAAGTATCGTCTAAATCAGTACCCTTTAAATTATCATTACCCTCTGTAAGATCATAAGTACTACCCGGATTAGGTAGCTCACTCTTCAAAGCATCAATCTCACTCTTAACCTTATCAAGATCACTAGCACTATTAATCTCGCTAATTAACTTAGAAGTAGTACCCTCATCTAATCCACTAATATCCTTACCCAAAGTAGCAT
>NZ_JAWIZX010000017.1:0-1892 GCF_032840035.1 Campylobacter sp. TJR-1
AATTAACCAGATAAATGAAGCTGTTGCTACGGTAGATGAGCAGACTAAACAAAATGTCACTATAGCTCAAAATAGTAATAAGATAACTAATGAGGTGGAGAGTATAGCAAACGAAGTATTTAACGAAGTCAATAAAAAGAAATTCTAACCGGGTTAAATTTGAGCTTTTATTAAGCTCAAATTTATTATAAAACTTAGCCTAAAAGCAGGACTCGGCTGCCGTGTGAAGTATATTTGATAAAAGTAAAAATCATACGATGCAAATTCTACGACTCTCATAGATAGATACGGACACTTTATAGTGATAAAATTTATCCATATTATTACGATTAAATTTATTATACTGCTTTTGGTATATGCTACCACTTCTACACTTACAATGTTCATTTGAATATGTTCATTTTTCACAAAATGGACATATTTTTTAAATTTATTTTCATCTTAAAATTATATTATATTTGTTAAAAACATTTATCTAATTTAAGATTTATTTTATCATCCCATAATTGCACTACAATTAAAAAGCCAAAACTTTAAATTACATTAAGCCGTTTGCAAAGACATATTGTTTGAGTAGTGTTAAATTTCCATAGTGTATCTAGCGAATTAATAGGAGTTTAAGAATATGAAATTAGAGATAAAATACCTCAAATCATCCGTGAAGTTTTTGACAAACACAAAGAAATTAAAGACAAACTTATCACAAACATAATTAAATTTATAATTTTACAGATTTATTTTTAGTAAAATTACCTTATATTAGTTTTTTAATAAATTTATATTATTAGTTTATTTGATATAATTTTGACCTAAAAATATTATTTATCGGAGAAATACCTAATGAAAATACAAAGTGTATCTAGAAAAGTATCCCTTGGAGCATCATTACTCTTTATAATGTTGCTTGCTATTCTAAGTTATATAAATTATTCGGACTCAAAAGCCAATACAACCGAATTATTAGTAAACGAAAGGACGAAGGTTACTCAATCAGCTCAATCATTATTGAACACACAATTAGGGGACGATATCGACGCTATAGAAAATTTAGCCAAACTAATTGGCGCAAACAACTATAGCAATCAAGAGGTAGAAACTATACTAAAAGCTATAGAGAACTCTTCTCGCTTTGACTTAATATTCGTCGGCTATCAAAATGACGGCATGATAATACGTTCAAACGGTAATTCTAGCCTACCTACAAATGAATATGATCCTAGAAAACGAGCTTGGTATGAAAGAGCTATTAAAGAAAATAAGACCATTGTTTCAGATCCCTATATGAGTAAAACCGTACAAAAGTTATGCGTTACAGTTGCAGCCCCTATATATTCAAATAACAAATTAATAGGCGTTGTGGGTGCAGATAAGGCTATAGATGTATTAAGCAAAGAGTTTATAGAAATAGGAAATGCCGAAGGCGCATATATACTTTTAATGGATAAAAACGCAAAAGTGATTATGAGTCCAGCAAGTGAATACATAGGTAAAACACTAAATTTCACAAAAGAAATTATACAAAAAATTCAAAATAAAGATTTTGACGCATACGGCAGAGTAAGTTATACTCACGATGGTTCTCAAAAACTCGGTAAATGTATAAATTCATCTATAAATGACTGGATAATTTGTAGTAATATCGACGTAGAATTTTTCAAAAAAAAGACAGACACTATATTTTATAAACAGATAATACTTTCTATTATATTTGTGATCTTTGCATCGCTTACCATTTTACTGTTAGCCAAGAAATTATTAAAACCTATGGATAAGATAGTATCTGGTCTCAAAGACTTCTTTGACTTCTTAAACCATAAAAATGATAATCCTAAAGCTATAAGCTTAAAATCAAATGATGAGTTTGGAGTTATGGCTAGTCTTATTAATTCTAA
>NZ_JAWIZX010000018.1:0-1461 GCF_032840035.1 Campylobacter sp. TJR-1
TGATATAAAGCATTGAAACATCTGTTTTGTTTAACATTTAAGGACTCCTTAATAAAATAAAATAAAATCACCAGCAAAAGCAACCAACCATATATATAGTTATCTATATACTAAATACTTACAAGGTATCAAAGAGTATTAGGTTAAAGCGGGAGAATGATTAAAAGATTAAACAGTATAGAAATTTAAGTAGAAATGTATTATAATATTAAAGTAAATTTAAATGAATCAAAGCAGATAATATCAAAATAGAACAATTATTATAGATAATCTTGATATTAGTTGATACCATAATTTAAGTAGTCGAAATCGCATATAAGGCACGAAATTATATGAAATATAAATTATTTATATTCGCATCTCTATTTATTTTATTTTTTACATTTACTAATTACGTGATTGTGTATTTATATATATTTGATTTACGTTCCAATGGTGTATTTTCTTTTAAAAATTTTTTACTAGAAACAACCACAAACTATAATCGTATTATCATAGATAGCGGTTCAAATTCAGTTCATGCTATAGATTCGACTATGTTTGAAAAAGCTTTTGGGAAATTGACTATAAACATCTCGGATAATGCAGGATATCCTTTGCAAGACAAATTAGCCAGACTTCAAAAATTTACTCATAAAGGAGATATAGTTTTGCTTCCGCTTGAGTATTATTATTATATGGATGAAAATCCACCCCCAAAAATATATTTTGATAATATATTTGGGTCTTTGCATTTTTATTTTGATAGCCTAAATTTGGCTCATAAAATTCAATTTATTTTAAACTCTCCTCCTAGTAGTCTTTTAAAAGCTATCTTTACCAAAAGTCAAAAATTTGATGATTCAATACGCTTCACAAATGAATTTTTAAACGGCAAAAGAGGCGACTACGAATTTGTACAAAAAAGCAAACCCGTAAAAGAACTAGAATATATGAGCTGTGAAGAGTATATATTTGGTTCAGAAATGAGCATTAGTCCAGATAGATTAAGTAATAAATTTAAAAAAAATATAAAATTTATCAAACAGATTGAAAATAGAAATGGAGTAAAATTTGTATTTACATATCCTGCTGTAGCGGGAAACGAATGCTACAATGGAAAACTCAAAGATAATTTTCTTATTTTTAACAGAGCTCTTAAAAAATTTATAGATGAAAATGGTTTAGCATTTGTGGGATCACCTTACGCTTTTCCATACATTCAGATGGATAATAGTTACTATCACATACTTCCTAAAGCCAAGCAAATACACACTCAAAATTTAATAAACTATATCAAAAACTCACCATATAAAGATATATTTTTGAGATAATATTTAGCCAGTAACAATACTCTAAGATAAACATTACCGATAACCCTAAACGCAGGAGACGCAAGTACTTCGGTAAAAGCAGGCAATATAGCTGCAGATAGCGTAAATGTAGATCTTTCTAAAGTATTAGGTACTACAACAGTAGGTA
>NZ_JAWIZX010000019.1:0-880 GCF_032840035.1 Campylobacter sp. TJR-1
TTAAATTTAAAAGATTTATTTGAAAGAATTAAATAATATATCAAGAAGTCGGAAAATCCGACTTCTTTTAGCAAAAAAACTATCTACTATTTATTAAGGTTTGGTTTGAAACAATTTGCGATTAAGCTATAGCAACAGCGTGAAGTTCGCCGTCTGTAAGCTGTAGATTAAAGTCGGTTCCGACCTTAACTCCGGCTAGTTTAACTACGATGTCGCCAGCATCTAGTTCATCTGCCGTGCCGCCTACTTTGTTATAAACCACGTATGTATCAGTGCCGTTTACATAAGCAAATATATCTCCATCGGCAACTGTGCTTAGTCCATCTACTGCCGTAATCTTAGCATCTACAAATTTAGTTTTTAATCCAGTTGTAGAAGCGTCATCAACATTGCTTGTAACTACAACAAGTTTATTTTCTGCTACAAAACTATCAAATTTGATTTTATCTCCGACTGCGAAATTATTTATAACAGATGATTGGACACTGTTATCATTAGTTACCGCTGTTACTTTTGCTGCATCTTTAAATACAAAAGTATCGTTTCCATCGCCGCCGTCTATAGATATGCCTTCTCCTTTTGCAGTTGAAGCTTTATCGCCTAAGGTTATGATATCGTTTCCTTTTGTACCTTTCACATCGGCAAGAACAGAAGTAAGTGCGCTTATATCTATAATTCCTTTTGTCGTACTAAGTTCGCTTAAATCTATATGGGTTACTGATGCTACTGCGTTAGTTACGTCTAAGGTAAATTCATCTCCGCTTTGGTTGCCCAAATCCCCATCTACCTTAACCTTAGTAGTAGCAGCAAGTAGTTTAAGAGTAACTTGGTCATTTGACTCACTACCATTTATAGTAAGAGCTTTATCACTCATATCTGT
>NZ_JAWIZX010000001.1:0-340195 GCF_032840035.1 Campylobacter sp. TJR-1
AGTGTAAAGCTAAATTCATTAGTTTGATTTTGCTAAAAATACCCTCAAATATCGCTAAAATCAATCTTTAAGCTATTTTTATATCAGTTAGATTTTAAATAACTCTTTACACATTTTTAGTTACAGGATTTTTAGGAGGACTTACGACATTTTCTACATTTAGTTATGAAAATATGCTTTTACTTCAATCAGGAAATTATACGAACGCATTTTTAAATATCGCTTCAAATTTACTATTATCTTTGCTGTTTTGTTATTTTGGATTTTGGATAGTTAAAGTTATGTACGCATAGCTAAGAGAGAGAGATCTCCTAGCAGTTTTTAACGAGTAATTCTAGCTTGATTAAACGCAGGAGAGATATTAAACAAATTTTCAAGAGGTATATCTTGATTTTCATCTACTACGCAAGGTTTAAGTCCTATTTGATCTATCATCTGTTCGGCGTAAGGATTTACCACACTAAGGCAAAAACCTCGTTTTACTATACTTTCAATCTGAACTGCAGATGAAATAGTAGGAAGTATGCTAAATGCAACTCCATATAGACCGACCGCTGTACTCTCGCATCGAGTTACGCTGAATTTATCCCTGATATCTATACTTAAACAATCTCCTGGCTTGATAACAGATACGAATTGAACTACTCCAAACGGAAATTTCCCGACTCTGGATGGAAGTTGTATTTCGCTTATTGTCCAGTTAGATCCTAAAGCAGCTTTTCCTCCATCATCTCTTGTTATGGGAATTCCTGTTAACAAGCTTCTTATAGCTACTATTGGTGTATAATCCGAAGGCTCGTCTATAGCATATAAAGATATTGATGATATTAAAATAGCCAAACCAAGTGCGATTTTTTTATATATGTATTTCATTTTTATTCCTTAAAATTTTCTAAAATTTACTGGCACATGGTCAGATGTGATTTGAGCTCTCATATTTGCTAGCATAAGTATAGCAGCTATAGCAGGAGCCGAAAAAGCACTTGTTCCGGAGTTTCCAGCAACAAGATAATCAAGAGTTCTGCCGCTGCTTTGAGTCGGAGCATTTGGAGCGATAATGCTAACTCTATTTCTAAGTCCGCCTTCTAAAGCTCCTAGTAAAGAGCTCGGCTCACGGTTAAAATCCCCGCCGATAACCCAGTTTATACCTCCTTGTCCTATAAAAGAGTCGTGTACGCGGTGAATCAAAGATGGAGCGTCTGGTCCTCCGCTAGCCAAAGCATGAGCTGTAAAAAATACATCGTTTCTTATATGTATGCCTATGGCAGGTCTAGCAGCAGCGATTTCAGGATATATTATACTTACGTTATCGGCTCTTCTGGTTGAAACGATAGCCAAATTTACCCTATTTGCACCGACATCTATCCTAGAGTGATAGATATAAACCATATTCGGACGTGAGTTAGTGCCTAAATTCCACGTATATTCATCTACTGGGGTGCCGCCTTGAAAAACACGTTGAGTATTTACTGCTGTAGTCGGTATGCTGCCCGATTCTTGCAACATAAGTATATCAGCTGCAGCGTCTCCCGTTATTAACTGTCGTACATTCACGTTCCACTTGCTTTCAGTAGAAGCCGATGATCCTTGCATATTCCAAGTAGCAATTTTATAATCTTCTATAGCTGCAAAACTTAGACTTGCGCTAAGCAGTGCTAATATTATAAATTTTTTCATTTTTATCCTTTAAAAATTAAGCGGCTCTTTTACAGAGCGCGTTTTTATGGTTGGGGCCGTTATCATCCACTGCTGATCTATATTTGTTCTATTTTTCTCTACGCAAGGAGTTAAATTTATGTTATAAAACTTAAAACCTCTTTCAAAATCAGTCTGCAAGCATCTTCCATCGCTAAAATTTTTAAATTGAACGGCGCCATTATCAAATGGTATCATTTCCCAAAATTGAGGTGCGGATTTAACGTCGCACGTAGTATGAACAACTCCACTCAAATAAGCACTTAGGCATGTTTTAGTGGATTCATTTACGATTTGAACATAATTTTTTGGATAAAGCTTTAATCTCCAAATTCTAAGATAACCAAAAGGTACGCTATCTCTTGCACTATACCCCCACACCCAATTCAAAGGCGCGGTAGCCCATACGGTTATAACGACTCCATTTTGAGCCATTATAGATACAAGATCAGAGTTAAAAGGAGTGTTGTAAAATACCGGAACAGGATTATACGGATCATCACTTCTATTTGGTCCATGCACCGGATCGACATTTGAATTAGCACTCATAATAGAGTAGCTAAGAATAGAAATATACGCCACAATGAGCGATTTTTTAAATAAGTTCATTTTAGTCCTTTTTAATATGGAGTCATTCTATCTTATATAATCTTAAATAATTATTAAATTTACTATAAATAATAAAAATAAATAAATTAGCTTAATATATTTTTATAACAGTAGATATAATCTTATTATTTAGTAATAATATAACTTTAATATAGTAAATAAATATGTTATTTACTATATTCAAATTTAAAACGATAAATAGAAACAAATATTAAATTTGGATATTTAAATTTAGAAATTTTAATTAAATAAGCCGAAAAAATATTTTTCACGGCTTTAATATAAGTTATCGCACGACTTTTGCAGGCATAAATGCGGAGCCGATAACAATCAAATTTTCAAGTAAAATATTTTTATTAGGATCTTTAATACACTTTCTAACTCCAAACTTATCCATAGATGAACTAGCGTATGAATTTACTATACTAAGGCACTCGTTTAATCCGGCAACAGCTTCTATCTGAACAGCAGAAGTATTTGTAGGCAATATAGAAAACACGCTTCCATAGTTTCCTACCGCAGTACTCTCGCAAGACATAGTAGTGAGTTTTCCGGCTAAACTTAGTCCTAGGCAAACATTATCATTTACAGGAGATACAAATTGCACGGTTCCAAAAGGATAGTCTTTTGAGATGATATAAGGAAGAGTTATCTCTCTTAAATTCCAATTTGTTTTTATAAGGCTGCTCGGATTATCTTCCATACTCAAAATAACTCCAGAATAAAGACTCCTTATACTAACCAAAGGCGTAAAATTAGTCTCATCGTCATCGGCTTGCAAAGATATATTTAAAAAACATACAGATAAAATCGATAGCATAAATTTATAAATTTTCATTTTTACTCCTTAAAATCTTCTAAAATTCACGGGAATATGATCTGAGGTAATCTGAGATCTCATATTTGCTAGCATAAGTATAGCAGCTATAGCAGGAGCCGAAAAAGCACTTGCTCCGGAGTTTCCAGCAACAAGATAATCAAGCGTTCTGCCGCTGCTTTGAGTCGGAGCGTTTGGAGCGATAATGCTAACTCTTTGCCGAACACTACTTTCTAAAATATTTACCAAAGAACTCGGCTCACGGTTAAAATCCCCGCCGATAACCCAGTTTACATTCGGACTAGATATAAAATTTCTATATACATTTTCTACTATGGCCGCAGAATCGGTACCTCCATTAGCAAGAGCGTGAGCAGAAAAAAACGCGTCATTTCCTATACGAATACCAAGAATCGGTCTTGAAAGAGTAGTAGGAGGAGTAAGCACTATAACTTCTTCGGCTTGCAGTCGAGATACGATAGCTAAATTAACACGATTTGCACCAACATCAACACGAGAATAATATATATAAACCATATTTGGACGTGAATTAGTACCCAAATTCCATATATATTCATGTACTGGTATACCGCCTCTTTGAACTACTCTTTGGCTTTGAACAGCACTATGCGGCAAACTGCCCGCCTCTTGTATAAATAAAATATCAGCAGCGTTACTTCCAGCTATTAACTGCCTTACATTTACGTTCCACTTGCTTTCAGTAGAAGCTGATGATCCTTGCATATTCCAAGTAGCTAGATTATAATTCTCAATAGCTCCAAAACTCAAGCTAAAACAAAATAATATTAAATAAATATTTTTCATGCAAATCCTTATCTAGATGGTAATGGTATGGGTGATGTAGTCATAGCAGGAGCTATTATCTGCCACTGTTGATCTAAATTTATAGCTTTTTCTGCACAATCAACTAAATATAAACCATAATAACTATAACCCTTTGTAGAGTTTGACTGCAAACAAGTCTGAGAAGCAAAATTTTTTATCAAAACAGTACCGTTACTAAACGGTTTTAATTCCCAAAATTGTGCTTGATTTGTATCCTCGCAAGGTATATGAACAATACCGTTTTGATATGCATTTATGCAAGTACCGGTCTTTTTATTTTGAATTTGCACAAAGTTCTTAGGATAAATAATAAACCTCCAAATTCTAGCATCTCCGAAAGAACGGCTATTTAAAGGAGAATAACCCCACACCCAATTAAGCGGTGCAAGTGCCCAGATAGTTATAAGAGCGTCATTTTGTCCGATGATAGATACATAATCCGAGACTGATGGAGTGTTATAAAAAACCTTAGTATCGTCAAAAGGATTAGACGGATTTACCGGTTTATTTGGACCTCGAACAAGGTCGTTTGCCGCGGCTAACAAAACCGGTTTATAATGAGCAGTCGTAGGGGCTGAGTTTAGAGGATTCTTTATAGTATTAGGAAATTTATTTGTTTGTTCATAGGCACTGCTGGAACATCCTATAAATATCGCAAATATTATATTTTTAAATTTAAATCGCTTCATTGCAATTCCTTTTTTATTTTAAATTTAAATTGTACATAATAATAGCATAATTTGATATTTATTATTATAAATTCATTAAAAAAATTATAAAGTATTAATAAAAATACTCAATTTTAATTTTTAAAATTTAGAAAACTTGATATAATTACTATCAACTTTGCTGATTATATCTTGACAAAATTAGCACTCTTAGATATAATTTGCTAAAAATTTTTAGGAGAAATGAAAATGGCTACACATGAATTTCAAACAGAAGTCAGCGATCTTTTAAATTTAATGATTCACTCATTATACTCAAACAAAGAGATATTTTTACGAGAACTTATATCAAACGCAAGTGACGCGCTTGATAAGTTAAACTATCTTTGTCTTACCGATGATAATTATAAAAGTCTAGTTTATACACCAAAAATAGATATAAAACTAGACAAAGATGCTAAAACTTTGATCATTAGCGATAGCGGTATAGGTATGGATGAAAATGATCTGATAAATAACTTAGGAACTATCGCTAGAAGCGGAACAAAAGGATTTTTAAGCTCAATGAGCGGAGATTCAAAAAAAGATAGTTCTTTAATAGGACAATTCGGAGTTGGATTTTACTCGGCATTTATGGTAGCTAATAAAATAGAAGTCATAAGCCGTAAAGCACTAGATGATAAAGCCTATAAGTGGATAAGCGATACAAAAAATTATAGTATTGAGCCCACTACAAAAGATAGCCAAGGAACAGACATCATACTATATTTAAACGACGATGAATTCAATGATAGTTTCCGCATAGAAAGCATAGTTAAGAAATACTCAAATCATATCGCGTACCCTATTTTTATGGACAAAGACGAATGGATAGCGCCAAGCGGAGATGAGAAAGAAGGTCATTACGAGAGCAAAAATTCTCAAATTAACAAAGCTTCAGCTCTTTGGAGAATGTCTAAATCTAGTTTAAAAGTCGAAGATTATAACGATTTTTATAAACAGCTAAGTCACGATAACAGCGATCCGCTTATGCATATACATACAAAAGCCGAGGGAAAGATAGAGTACACAACCCTATTTTATATCCCAAGTACCGAACCGTTTGATCTATTTAGAGTTGATTATCAAAGCGGCGTAAAGCTCTACGTAAAAAGAGTTTTTATAACCGATGACGCAAAAGAACTGCTTCCTCCATATCTTAGATTTGTTAGAGGAGTGATGGACGTAGAAGATATTCCGCTAAACGTAAGTCGTGAAATTCTGCAAGAAAACCGCATTTTAGCAACGGTAAAAGATCAAAGCATTAAGAAGATATTGAGCGAACTTGAAAAAATGCTAAATAACGATAGAGAAAAATACATAAAATTTTACACATTATTTGGAAAAGTATTAAAAGAAGGACTCTACGGATTTAGTACAAATAAAGACGAAATTCTAAATTTATGCTTATTTAAATCAAGCAATAAAGACGGTTTAATATCTCTTAAAGAGTATAAAGCTTCTATGAAAGAAGATCAAAAATCCATATACTATATAAGCGGTCAAAATGAAATTATGCTTAGAAACTCGCCTTTACTAGAAAGCTTTAAAAAGCAAGGAATAGACGTTCTGATTTGTGATGAAGAGATAGATACTATAGTAATGCCGATGGTATACGAATATGATAAAACGCAGGTAAAAGCCGTAAATAGCTCCGATATAGATGATGAAATTAAAAATGATAAGAATATAGATGAGAGTAAACACGCCGAGCTTCTTGTAAAGATAAAAGAAGCTTTAAAAGATGATGTAAAAGACGTAAAACTCTCAAGCAGACTAAATGACTCAGCAGCGTGTCTTATATTTGATAAAAATGATCCGGATTACGCTATGCAAAGCATATTTAAACAGATGGGTGAAAAAGCCATAAAAGTAAAACCTATACTTGAGATAAATCCTAATCACGAGCTATTTACTAAACTTGAAAAAAACGAGATAATGGTAAATGATGTGTCAAATTTACTTTTAAATATGGCTAAAATAAGCGAAGGAATGCCAGTAGATAACCCAAATGAATTTGCTAAAAAGCTTACGAATATTATGGTAAAAGCGCTCTAAATAGGCACTTTTACTACTTTATCAAATTTATTTTGATTTTTAAGGTTTGATTGTAGGTATGTTTTTATCTACTGCTTTATTCATGCCGCCGTCTATGTTTATAACATTTTTTACGCCGCCCTCATCTAGCAAAACCGAAGCCGGGCGGCTTCTATTTCCGCTTCTACATATAACTGCTACTTTTTTATCTGTGTTTAGCTTACTTTTTACCTCATTAACGAAATTTGGATTGATACTTCCATCGCTATTTTTATAAGTAACCAAAATAGCTCCTTTAAATACTCCGGTTTGTGCCCATTCAGATGGAGTTCTAACATCTACTATTTGAATATCTTTGTCATTCAAAATCTCCTCGTTAAAATCCACAGTAGTAACTTCTCCAAACAGATAAACGCTCAAAGCCGTCAAAATCAGCAAAATCTTTTTCATCGTCATACACTCCTATAATATTAAATAAAAAGTCTAAGCATATCAAGTATTGCTTTATAAAATATAAATTTGAAAGAAATGTTTTTATTTATAAATTCAGTTTATTTATTATTTTATTTATATATTTAACTAAAAAATTAATCAATACATAATATACTAAATTATATTATGTAGATAAAAATAAATTTATATATCTAAATTTTTAGAATTTATTGTGATATAATATGATTTTTAGTGCTTCTTATAGTATATAAATTTACAGAAAATTATATGCATAAATTATTTTAATATATAAAACTATAGTTTAATATATTTTAAATTATACAATACAACAAAAAGGAGATTTATGAGTAACGCAAACGCATGGGACGATATGTCAAATTCTTACCCTCGCTACAATGACTCAGCAATGAAAAAAGACGTAAATTTTGTACTTAACTGGTGTGAAGAAATAGGTGTAAGATTTGAAGGAAAAAGTATCATAGATATAGGTTGCGGAACAGGAACGGTAGCAATTCCTCTTGCAAGCAAAGGCGCTAAAGTATGCGGCATAGATCTGTCGCCCGGTATGCTTGAAGTGTTAGAAAACGACGCTAAAACACTAGGTATAGACTCTTTGATAACAACTTTTATAAGCGACTGGGATAGTTACGAAATAAAAGATAAATTTGATATAGTTTTGACCTCTTTAACTCCGGCTTTGCATAGTGATGAAAATGTTATAAAAGCATTTAGCGCAGCTAAAGATATAGGAATTTACGTAGGATGGGGAGATTATAAAAAAAGTAAATTTCTTGATATTTTGATAGATTCGCATAAGCAAACTCCGCAAAAACCAGTACGCGGCTGTATAAAAGCGGCTCAATTTAAAGATATTTTAGATAAAAACGGTATTTTGTTTAAAACTACATCTTTTGAAAGTTCATGGGAAAATAAGCTAAGTATGGATCAAGCTATAAATTATTCAAATGCGATACTAAAAAGATGTGAGCTAATTCCAGATAGCAAAATTATAGATGAAGTTTTAGCAAAGTTTCAGCAAAACGACAAAGTAATTATAAGCACAGACGCTCAAAAAAGCATAATTTTATATGCTATTTCGGACTCTGCTAAGAAAAAATATTTCAGCTAAAATCCAAAAAACTTTGCCGGCTAAACTCTGTTGGCAAAGCTATTTTTTTATACTTTTGTTACTAAATATTAAATTCCAAAACGTTTCACCATCCCGGCTTCTTCTAAAAAACAGCTTGGCTTGTAGTCTATTTTTCTGATTTTGTCGTACTTTGCATAGCTTAGATATAGCTCATCTTTGGCCCTAGTAACCGCAACATAAAAAAGTCTTCTTTCTTCTTCAAGACTCCCGCCCATCCCCATAAGTTTTAAATTTGGAAAACGATTTTGAGCTAGATCTACTACAAAAACCAAGCTAAACTCAAGACCTTTGCTAGCATGCACTGTTAATAAACTTACGCCCTCACCTTCACTCATTTCAGTTCTTCCAAGAGTTAAAAAATTATAAAATACATCACAGTAATTATGACGTTTGCTCATCTCTAAAAGCACTTTTGATTTTGCATAAATTCTATCCTTTGCTTCATCTTTTAAATTTGCATCGACATTTCCGTTTTTTAAAGTAGCTCTTTTAGTAGCTAAAAAATCAACAATAATAGAATACACTCCTGAGTTTATCACCGAATTAACCACTTCGTATGAATTTGTTTTTCCTTGTATCTGCATCAATAATTTATAAAGTTCGTATAAAAAAATCGCTCCGTTGGTATTTAAATTCGAGTAATTCAAAACCGGATTTTCCATAAATTCTTTACTTAGACCAAGACTAGTAAATCTAGCACTATCCATAAACTCACTAAAATCATCAAAAAGTCCTAGCTGATGATTCTTTTTTGAACGTTCAAAAACCTTAACTGATTTATCCGGATTTAAAAGACCTTTTACAATGCTCCTATCACCCAAAGCCAAAAGAGTATCAAATATCTCCTTTGCAGAGGCGTTTCCGACTCCCCTAGCATATTCAAAAACATGGATAAACGCCATAATATCTTTTGGATTTATATAAATTCCGATCAAATCTATAAGTGCTTTTATCTCGCGTGATTCAAAAAAGCTAACGCCGCCTTTTCTTTTACAACTAATTCCTTGCTCTTTCAAAGCGACTTCAAGTCCGTCCGCGCTCGAATTATTGCGAAAAATTATCGCGATATCGTCTTTTTTATAATGAGAATTTAAAATAATCTCAGATATATTTTCATACTGCAAAAACAACTCATCATAAATGAGCAAACTTGGAGATTTGAAATTTCCGATTCTGCTAACCGTAAGCTCTTTTGGATATAGTCTAGGATTTTGCGCTATTACTTTATTTGCCAAAGATAATATCTTTGCGCTACTTCTATAATTTACATTTAAAGAATAAACTTTCGAATCTTTATATCTCTGAGTGAAACTTCCTATTATATCAATATTTGCACCATTAAAAGCATAAATACTCTGATCAAAGTCTCCCACGCAAAATAAGCTTTTTGCATTAAAAGAATCTATAAGAGAGCCTTGAAGCGAGTTTGTATCTTGATACTCATCTACTAAAATTTCATCATAAAATACCTTTGCGCCCTTTTTTAGCTCGTTTCTCATTTTAATAAGCAAATCATTAAAATCCGCATAATTAAAACGTGATTTTTGCTCCTCAAATTCTCTTAAAATATCCTCATAAACCTCAGCATAAACAGTTTGATCGCTGTAATTTTCACTAAACCACTGGGCAAAACTTTCATCATTCACACATGAATTGCAAAAAAGAGAATAAACATCATAAAGATATGTGCCGCTGTAAGCTTTTACTTCACCTATCCTATGAAATTCGCGTCTTTCTATCAAGCTTTTTAAAAGAGTTTTCAGCTCGCTTGGTTGTTTTAAGATAACGCCTTTATTTAACTTTTTTAAAAGCGAATTTGAAACAGAATGAAAAGTCCCTGCCATGATAGAACCGACCGTTTTTGCACTAAAATAATTTGATAATCTATCTATCATTTCACTTGCGGCTTTATTTGTAAAAGTAAGTAGCAGTATCCGCTCTGGTTTCATACCTAAATTTAAAAGATGAGCTATGCGAGCCACAATCGTACTAGTTTTTCCGGTGCCTGCGCTAGCTATTACTAGATTATACCCCGTTGGAGCGGTTGCGGCTGTGTATTGTTCGCGGTTTAGTTTGCTAAGCGCCATTTTATTCCTTAAATTTCAAAAGTAGCAATTGTATCAAACTAGTTCTTAAATTTCAGTCAAAGAGATAGAAAATACAGCACCCAACTAATCAAATTTAAATAAATTATGATATCCTTGATTTTTTTATTTAAATTTATAAAGGAGAAAAATGCATTACTTTGTCTATCCAAATGGCGGACACTCGCATATACTAGCTTATAATCTAAACTTACTAGGTCATACATGCTCGTTTTTAGACGATTTTAAAACCGGTGCTAAGCTAGAAGAAAACTTAGAAAAAATAGTAGGGGGGGGGTACGGCGGTTCTTTTAGCCACGGATACTTGCACTTATAAGTCTAGAGAAATAAGAGCTAAACTTATATCTAATCTAGAAAATCTAAATTTAATCTGGGCTGACGGATTTGAATTTATAGCTGAAGATTTACTTAAATTTGAGAATATAAATTTAAAAAACAGCATTGCCATTCTCACTTACGGTATCTATGGAAATAGACATTTTGGCGATATTTTCGATATTCTTATAAAAAACAATCAAAATCTTTTTATAGTAAATACAACAATAGAAAATTATGAAAAAGATAGAAATTTTATGGGATTAAAAAATATCTTGATACCTATGAATTGCTTAAAATATTACAATTTCAATGTTCTACTTTCTAGTGTAAATATTAGCTATCAAGGTGAGTGTTTTGCGCATCAAAATACATTTGCCATGGTATTTTCTCATCATATGACCATGTTAAGAAGCTATCTTATAGCACATAAATTTTGCGATATAACAAAAAAAGAGAGCATAGATACTTTTGGAATGGCTATAGGGTGTTACTATATAGCTGCTATGAAAAGCGATGAGATCTATTTTAACGCTTTAAATAGCAAGGCTAAACTCTTAAAGCTAGGTTATCCAAATATCGATAAGCAGATTAAAAATTATACTCCAAAAAAGCCGCAAAAATCTGTCTTAGTAATGTTTCATCATTTTAAATCGTACAAAAAGGTTATGGAAGCTATCGATAAACTTCTAAATTTAAAATATGAAATAATTTTTAGACCAAATCCTCACTTTCACAACCAAAAAGAAAATGTAGAAATAACTAAGTTTTTTCAAGGCAAAAAAGGATTTGTCTATGACGACTCCCCAAAGCTTACGAATGAAACTCTGCAAAAAGCTATTTGTTCTATAGGGGACTACTCTTCTACGATTTTTATCTTTCCGCTTACTACACTTAAGCCTTGCATGCTATTTTACCCATCTGATATTATGGGAGATGATTTTGAAAAAGAGAATATAAACGGTAAAATGCTAAGTTTTGCAGATGAAAACTTGCATATTATTTCTAGGAGTGTTGATGAATTAGTAAATCATATAGAAAATTTAAATTTAAAAGAGTGGAACGATAAAATACTTAAATATAGAAATGAAGAAATATATAATCTTGGAAACTCAAGTCAGGTTATTTCAGATCTAATTATGCAAAAAGCTAAATAGATAAAAAAGATATTAGGACGTTAAGCTCGATTAATTCTGAGCTTAACATAAATGTTACTTATAATATTACTTCTTAGGAGCAGTCATATCTTCAGGTTTTACCCACTCATCAAACTGAGCAGCTGTTAGAAGACCTAAATTTATAGCTTCTTCTTTTAAAGTCGTACCGTGCTTATGAGCAGTTTTTGCTATTTTTGCCGCATTTTCATATCCGATATGCGGATTTAGCGCAGTTACTAGCATAAGGCTTTCATGAAGAAGTTTATCTATTTTGGCTTCATTTGCAGTGATTCCTAAAGCGCAATGATCGTTGAAGCTAACCATAGCGTCGCTTAAAAGACGAATACTCTCAAGCAAGTTATGAGTAAGTACAGGTTTAAATACGTTTAGCTCAAAGTTACCTTGAGACGCAGCCATCGCAACGCTTACGTGATTTCCTGCTACTTGGACGGCTACCATGGTTACGGCTTCGCATTGAGTAGGATTTACTTTACCTGGCATGATAGAGCTTCCGGGTTCGTTTTCAGGGATATTTATCTCACCGATACCGCATCTTGGACCGCTTGCTAACCAACGAACGTCATTTGCTATTTTCATTAAATTTGATGCAAGTCCGTTTAATGCACCGCTTAAGAAAACTTCTGCATCATGACTTGTTAAGCCGTGGAACTTGTTTGGATGAGATTTAAACTTAAACTCTGTTTTTGTTAAATCGTTCAAAACTTTGCTCACCATAGGACTAAAATCAGGATGAGAATTTAGACCCGTACCAACAGCAGTTCCGCCGATAGCAAGCTCTTCTAAAAACGGAAGAGTAGCTAAAACTTGAGCTTTGCTAGCTTTTAACATATGAGCATATCCACTAAACTCTTGACCTAAAGTTAAAGGAGTAGCGTCTTGTAAGTGAGTTCTACCGATCTTTACGATATTTTTGAACTCTCTACTTTTTGCCTCAAGTGTAGCTAAAAGTTTATCGATCGCCGGAAAAAGTTGTTTTTGCAGCTCTAAAACAAAGGCGATTCTCATAGCTGTCGGATAGGTATCGTTTGAACTTTGACCTTTATTTACGTCGTCGTTTGGATGAACTAATTTTTTTGTTCTAAAATCCTCGCCTAAAAGCTCGGTAGAGCGATTAGCGATAACTTCATTTAAATTCATATTTGACTGAGTTCCGCTTCCTGTTTGCCATACTACAAGAGGAAAATTTCCATCTAGTTTGCCGCTTAATATCTCGTCGCAAGCTTCTCCGATAGCTTTTGTTTTTGAGTCGTCTAAGCGACCTAATTTATTATTTACGATAGCGCAAGCTTTTTTAAGATAAGCAAAACCTTCTATAACCTCGCTTGGCATAGTTCCTTTGCCGATTTTAAAGTTCTCCAAACTTCTTTCTGTTTGAGCGCCCCAGTACTTGTCGTTTGGAACTTTGATCTCACCCATTGTGTCTTTTTCGATACGATACTCCATAACTATTCCTTTCAATTTTTGGATTTTCTCAAGTATTATATCATTTAAAATTTATAAATATCTTGAAATTTACTAGATAATATATACAAAAGTTATAAACAGTAAATACTATTAAACGATACTTTAGTTAAATTTAGATAAAATCTAGCATTTTTTAAATTTAAAGGTAAATTTATGGCTGAGTTTTATAATCCAAAAGAAATTGAAGAAAAATTCTATAAAATTTGGGAAGATCGCGGGTATTTCGAGATAGACGGAAACAAAGCTATCTTAGAAAAAGATAAGAAATTTTGTATAATGATGCCACCGCCAAACGTAACTGGAGTACTTCATATAGGACACGCGCTTACATTTACTTTACAAGATATAATGACAAGATATAAAAGAATGGACGGATACAAAGCGCTTTGGCAACCCGGACTTGACCACGCAGGTATCGCCACTCAAAACGTCGTAGAAAAACAACTTTTAGCAAACGGAGTTACAAAAGAACAGATTGGACGCGAAGAATTCCTTAAAAAAACCTGGGAATGGAAAGAAAAAAGTGGCGGAAGTATAGTTCATCAAATGCGTCGTCTTGGTATAACTCCTGCTTGGAGCAGAGAGCGCTTTACTATGGACGCGGGACTTAAAAACGCCGTAAGAAAAGCTTTCGTAAATTTATATAATAAAGGCTTGATAGTTCGCGGAAATTATATGGTAAATTGGTGTACTCACGATGGCGCACTTAGCGACGTAGAAGTCGAACACAAAGCAAATAAGGGCAAACTTTATCATATAAAATATCCTATAGTTAATAGCAATAAATTTGTAATAGTCGCAACGACTAGACCAGAAACGTACTTTGGCGATACCGCCATAATGGTTAATCCAAAAGATGAGAGATATAAGGGTCTTGTAGGCAAATTCGTCACTCTTCCTATCATTGATCGCCGCATAAAAATCATAGCCGATGATCACGTAGATATGGACTTTGGAACAGGCATAGTTAAAGTCACTCCAGCTCACGATACAAATGACTATGAAGTCGGTAACAGACACGGCTTGGAGTTCATAACTGTATTTGATGAAAAAGGCATATTAAATGAGCAGTGCGGTGAGTTTGAAGGACTTGAAAGACTTGAAGCAAGAGATAAAGTAGTAGCTAAACTAGAGTCTTTGGGCTTTATAGAAAAGATAGAAGACTATGAAAATCAAGTCGGATACTGCTATCGCTGCAAAAACGTAGTAGAACCATACATATCAAAACAATGGTTTGTAAAATCAGATATCGCAAACGAGGCGATACAAAATGTAAATGATGGCGGAGCGGAATTTTTCCCGTCTCATTGGATAAATAGCTTTAATGCATGGATGAGAGAGCTAAAAGACTGGTGCATCTCAAGGCAACTGTGGTGGGGGCATCAAATTCCCGTATTTTACTGTGAATGCGGACATGAGTGGGCAGACGAAAACGAAAAACCAATAAAATGCCCAAAATGCGGCGGAAATAAATTTACTCAAGATCCAGACGTTCTTGATACGTGGTTTAGTTCAGGACTTTGGCCTATCTCGACACTTGGATGGGGAAACGCGGACGAGCTGAAAAATGAGAAATGGTTTGAGAGAGATTTGAGTGAATTTTATCCAAACACTATGCTTATAACAGGATTTGATATACTATTTTTCTGGGTCGCTAGAATGATGTTTCAATGCGGGAATGCAGTGGGCGAGCTTCCGTTTAAAGATATCTATCTTCACGCTCTTGTCAAAGATAAAGACGGTAAAAAGATGAGTAAAAGTAGCGGAAACGTGATAGATCCGCTTACCAAAATAGACGAATACTCAGCCGATATCTTGCGTTTTACGCTCACTTTGCTTTGCGTGCAAGGTCGTGATATCAGACTTAGCGAAGAAAAAATGGTATTAGTAAGAAACTTCACGAACAAGCTTTATAACGCAAGTAAATTCCTACTTCTAAACGCGGGCAATTTTCCTGATTTTGATGAAAATAGTATAAAAACAGATCTTGGTAGATATATGCTAAGCCGATTTAAAAGCTGCGTAAATTTAGTAAGATCAAATTTAGACGCATATAGGTTTAACGACGCGGCAAACGATATATATAAATTCCTTTGGGACGAGTTTTGCGACTGGGGAATCGAGCTATCAAAAGTAGATAAAAGTAGCGTGATCGAGCTAGGAATGATATTTAAAGAGAGCATGAAACTACTAAGTCCATTTATGCCGTTCATCAGCGAGTATTTGTATCACGAATTAAGCGGTACGAACTTAGAAAATTCCGGATCTATAATGGTGATGAAATACCCTAAAATCAGCACTCCAGATCAAAAAATAGTCGAAACTTGGAGCGCAGTCATAGAAGCTATAGTAAGTTTAAGGCGCGCAAAAGTGACTGTAGATCAAGGCAACGCAAAAGTAAAAAAAGCTTATATTAAATTTAATAATAAAATAGATATAAACGGAGTTACGAACTACATAAAACTACTTGCAAAATGCGAAGAGATAGAGCTAACAGATGAGATAGTACCGAACTCAGCCAGAGACGTAAGCGAAAACCTTGAGAGCTTTGTGCCACTTGATGGTGTAGATACCGCTCCTATCATCGCTAGACTCAGTTCGCAAAAAGCAAAGCTTGAAAAAGAGATAGCTAAACTAGAAGGTATGCTAAATAATGAAAAATTCGTAGCCAACGCTCCAGAGACCGTCTTAAGCGCCAACCGCGAAGGATTAACAACGGCAAAAGATAAATTTGAAAAAGTAATGAGCGAACTTAAAACCTTAGGCGTAATATGATACAAATAACAAATTTAAAAAAATACTACGGTAAAAATCTTATCATAAATGATGTTTCATGCAAAATCAAAGCCGGTGAAATTTTTGCTATAGTTGGACACAGCGGCGCCGGAAAAAGCACTCTGCTTCGCTGCATCAATGGACTTGAGAGCTATCAAAGCGGAAGTTTAAAAGTAGATAACAAAGAAGTTTCAAACTTAAACGAAAATGAGCTTAGAGAGTTAAGACGGAATATAGGCATGATATTTCAACATTTTGCTCTTATGAGCAGAAAAACGGTATTTGAAAATATAGCCACTCCGCTTAAATTTTGGAAATACGATAAAGAATATATCCAAAAAAGAGTTCATGAACTTTTAGAGCTTGTAGGGCTAAGCGATAAAGCAAACAGCTATCCAAACTCGCTAAGCGGAGGTCAAAAACAACGAGTTGCGATAGCTAGAGCTCTAGCATTAAAACCAAAAATTTTGCTTAGCGATGAGGCTACAAGTGCGCTTGATCCAAATACTACAAATCAAATTTTAACTCTTTTAAGACAAATAAATGAAACCTTAGGTATAACTATAGTTTTAGTTACTCACGAAATGGAAGTTGTAAAGAGCATATCAAACCGCGCTATTTTACTTGAACAAGGTATCATAACAAATCAAGGTAACATAATAGACCTATTTTTGAAACCGGATGAAAATATGAAAAAATTCTTAGGAGCAGAGGAAATTTTACCTACAACCGGAGTTAATATCAGACTATTTTTTCCGCCTAAAGTCGCTTTTAACAGCGTTATAACATCAATGGCTAGAGAACTTAATATAGACTTCAACATAGTATGGGGAAAACTAGAAAGATTGGGCAATAACGTGCTTGGAAGTCTTGTTATAAACGTAGATCCAAAAGATGAAATAAAAGTAGAAGAATTTATAAAAAAATCAGGCGTGTTATACGAGATAGTAAAGGAGCAAAAATGATACCAAAACTTCTTTTAGAAGCGACTATAGATACACTTTATATGACTTTTATATCTACGTTTTTAGCTTTCATGATCGGTTTGGGGCTTGCTATTATATTGGTTTTGACAAAACCAAACGGTCTTAAACCAAATAAAGGGATTTATAACACATTGGATTTAATAGTAAATGTGCTTAGAAGTTTTCCGTTTATAATACTCATTATAGTGCTTTTTCCTCTTACTAAATTTATAGTAGGCACTAGCATAGGAACAAGTGCGGCTATCGTTCCTCTTACTATCGGCTCGGCTCCGTTTATAGCGCGTCTTATAGAAAACGCTATGAATGAAGTGGATTATGGCGTCATAGAGGCTGCTCTTAGCTATGGTGCAAACAAAACTCAAATCTTATTTAAAATTATGTTTATAGAAGCACTTCCTAGTATTATAAACGCTATAACTCTAACTCTTATAGTAGTGATTGGATTTACCGCAATGGCCGGAGCCGTTGGCGGAGGCGGACTTGGGGACGTGGCGATGAGATACGGTTTTCAAAGATTTCGTCCAGATATCATGGCGTATACGGTAATCATCTTGATAGTCTTAGTTCAAGTTATCCAGATGATAGGAAACCTACTCTATAAAATCACTAAGAAATAAATTTATACGAAAATTTTGAATATATTTTCAAATAATATCTAGCTCATTTCGAGCTAGATCAAAAAATCTCAGGTATCCTGAAATAATGATCTATCGCGCCATTACCGTTGCCTATTTTTAAGTCCCCTTTTAAAGCAGTTGTGACGAATTTTTTGGCGCTTTTGACTGCATAATACATATCTTTATTTGCTCCTAAAGCACATGCTATAGCACTTGAAAGAGTGCAACCAGTACCGTGAGTATCGTTTGTATGAACTCTTTCTTCGCTTAGCACCTCAAATTTGCCGTTGTAATACAAAACATCGCTTGCATCATCTCTTAGATGCCCGCCTTTTACTAAAACCGCTCCGCCTGTAAGTTGTGATATCTTTAAAGCAGCTTCTTTCATATGATGTATGCCTATTATCTTTATATCGCTTAAAATCTCGGCTTCGGCTATATTTGGCGTTATAATGTCGGCTAGACAAAACAGCTCGCTTATAGCATCTTCTATGGCGCTATCTTGCATTAATTTACCACCGCTAGTAGCTACCATAACCGGATCTATAACTATATTTTTAGCGTTATACTCTTTTAATTTTGCTGCTATAGCTTTTATTATATATGAGTTTGATACCATACCGATTTTAACTGCATTTGGAACGATATCTTTAAAACAAGCGTCTATTTGAGCTTTAACAAACTCACTAGGAGCTTCATGAACACCATAAACACCCATTGTATTTTGTGCAGTAAGAGCTGTGATAACGCTCATTGCATACATTTTATGAGCAGTTATAGTTTTGATGTCTGCTTGTATGCCAGCTCCTCCACTGCAATCAGAACCTGCTATGGTTAAAATTTTTTGCACTTTATTTCCTTGTTTTTTAATATTATTATATCAGCTTAGAGTTAAATTATCCTATTTTTATGAAAATAAAATAATTTAATAAATATTTTCTAAATTTAAAATCGTTTTTACAACTAAATTTTATCTGAAAATATATAAATATATTTAATAGATATATAAATTTATATTCCCTTTTTTAGGCAATTAAATATAAAATTTAGTAAAAATTTAAAAAATTATATCAAAGCACTTGATTTACATAACTATTTTTTAGTATAATACCGCCAAATTTAAAAAAGGGAGACGAAATGAAAAAATTAACTATCGCAGCGCTACTTGCTTCTAGCCTTATAAGCGCAGCATTTGGAGAAGTTATCAAAGTCGGAGCTACTCCAGTTCCTCACGCAGAGATCTTAGAGTTTATAAAGCCTGAGCTAAAAAAAGCAGGATATGATCTTGAAATTAAAGTATTCAATGATTATGTAATTCCAAATCTAGCGGTTGAAGACGGTGATTTGGATGCAAACTTTTTTCAACATATACCGTATTTAAATGAGTTTAATGCAAACAAAGGCACTCATTTAGTAAAAACAGTAGGCGTACATCTTGAGCCGATGGGAGTTTATAGTAAAAAACTAAAATCTCTTAAAGATCTAAAAGACGGTGCTATAGTAAGTATACCAAATGATCCTACAAACGAAAGTCGCGCTCTTGATGTTTTAGTAAATGCTAAACTTATAGAAGTAGATTTGAGCGCTAAATTAAGAACTCCGCTTGATATAACTAAAAATCCTAAAAATCTTAAATTTAAAGAGATCGAAGCCGCCACTCTTCCAAGAACTTTAGATGATGTTGATATAGCCGTTATAAATACGAATTTCGCTATGAACGCAAATTTAAATCCTACAAAAGATGCGCTTCTTATAGAAAGCAAAGAGAGTCCGTATGTTAATATAGTAGTTGTTAAAGACGGAAATCAAAATAGCAAAAAAATAAAAGCACTTGATAATGCTATCAACACAGACTCAGTTAAAAAATTTATATCTGATAATTATAAAGGCGCTGTAGTTCCTGCGTTTTAATTTCTAAAATTTGGGCTTATGATGCCCAAATTTAAGCTAAATTTACAATTATTTTAGATATAATCAGCCCAAATTTTTGTTTGTAAGGAAAAAAATATGTCAAAAAGATGTGCAATAACAGGAAAAGGACCTATGGTTGGAAACAACGTAAGTCACGCTAATAATAGAACAAAAAGAAGATTTATGCCAAACCTTCGTACGGTTCGTGTTATGCTTGAAGATGGTACAACAAGAAAAATCAGAGTTGCAGCTTCTACTTTAAGAACAATGAAAAAACAATCACACTAATACATAAAAAGAGGAATTAATGTCTTTACTACAAAAGATTAAAAAATTCCTCAATTGGACTGATGAGTCCAAACCAGAATACGATCTAAATACAGAACTTTACCAGCAGTTAAAATCATTTAGGCTTCCTTTGATATCCGTTGTTCTTATGATGCTATTTGGAGCTTTAGGATATGTTTTTATCGATGGATTTACTTTAATAGACGGTATTTATCAAGCCGGTATGACCTTTACGACTGTTGGTTTTACCGAAGTTGCGCCTATTAGTCCATCAGGGAGACTTTTTACTATAACTTTTATTCTCATGGGATTTGGAGTTTTTACATTTTCTATGGGTCTTTTTATAGAAGTACTTAAAAAAGGTGCTTTAACGAAGGTTTTAAAGGAGAGAAATATGATATATAAAATAGCCAGACTCAAAAACCACTTTGTGATTTGCTATCACAATATCTATACTATAGAACTCACAAGACAATTTAGAGAAAATCATATACCGTTTGTTGTGGTAGATAATAGAGAAGATCTTCCTAGTCTAGCTGAAATATATAAATATCCGTATTACATAGTAGATGAGCCGCACACGCAAAACGCTATGTTAAAAACTCACCTCTCAAGCGCAAAAGGACTTATAACTTTAAGTTCAAATATCGCTGACAATATAGCTCTTATAGCAACCGTTAGACTGTATGAAAAAGAGCTTGGTAGAATAAAACCATACTTTATAATGACAAATTCAGATAATGACGATGACACGCAAAAACTAAAAAAATTAGGTGCAAACTCGGTAGTATCTCCATCAAAATTAGTAGCGCAACGACTTTCGGCTATGAGCGTACGACCGGATATGGAAAATATGCTAGAGCAATTTTTATATAAAAAAGATTCGCCGATCGATATAGAGGAGATAAAAGTTCCCGATCTATCTTGGCTAAGATTCAAAAGATTAAAAGAAACTCATTTGCGAGATATCACAAACGCCGATGTAGTAGGTATCAGAGATCAAAATAATAAATTTACTCCTATGCCAAAAGGCGATACTCTTATAGGAACAGGCTCAAGACTGCTAGTTATAGGAACTGCCGAGAGTATAAGAGCTACTAAAAAACTCATTTTCAGTAAACACAAACCGGAGGAATTTAAATATGTTTAATCTTATAAGCCTGAAAAATGGACTTGAGAATGTTGAAGGGTTTTATTTCGGCGGAGTAAATGCCGGATTTAAGACAAACGGAGATAATGATCTAGGCTTCATAAGAAGCGATGAGCCGGTAATGGTTTCAGCTATATTTACTTCAAACAAATTTCAAGCAGCTCCGATAAAGCATTTTAAAAAATACGGTAAAAACTTCAAAACAAACTTTGTTTTATTAAATTCAAAAAATGCAAACGCAATGACCGGAAAAGCCGGTATAGATGATATAGATGATATATTTAAAGAACTTGGTAAGAAGCTAAATTTGATAAATCCTATCATGAGTTCAACCGGAGTTATCGGATATCGTCTTAAAAAAGACAAAATAATAGAAGCCGCAAACAAATTTGATCTTATCTCACGCAATTCTGACGCAACAGCTCAAGCGATTATGACAACAGATAGCTTTAAAAAAGAGATAGCTTTTAGAGTTGAACTTAAAGATGGCAAAAGCTTTAACATAGCTTGTATCTGCAAAGGTGCAGGTATGATAAATCCAGCATTTGCGACGATGTTATGCTTTATCTTAACAGATGCAAATATACCGCAAAAAGATATGGATGAACTTTTAAAAAGCTGCGTAGAAGAGAGCTTCAATGCGATAAGCGTAGATGGCGACACCAGCACCAATGATACTTTAATGCTTTTAAGCTCACAAAAAAGCGGAGTTTATGACAAAGATGCTTTTAAATTTGCACTTGAAACTATCACAAAAACTATGGCTTTAAATTTAGTAAAAGATGGGGAAGGAAGTACAAAAGTAGTAGCATTTGAAGTAAATGGAGCAAAAAACTATGATGAAGCGCAAAAGGCAGCAAAGGCTTTGTCGAATTCTCTTTTAGTAAAAACAGCAATTTTTGGAGAAGATCCAAACTGGGGTAGAATAGCTTCAACCATAGGAGCTAGCGGCGTAGAATGTGATGAAGAAAAGTTAATTATATATTATGACGATGTGCTTGTATTCGACAAAAATAATCCCGAATTAGATCAAGAAAGAGAGATAAAAGCTCATAATGTTATGAAAAAAAACAGCTATAAAATAAGCTGTTTTTTGGGTATAGCAGACGCTAAATTTACGGCTTACGGATGTGATTTAGGACACACGTATGTTAAAATAAACGCGGATTACCGTTCATAAATGAGTTTTAAGTAAGCAAATGATACAATGCTAAGATATTATTATTTTTAAAGGAGAGAATATGCTACACGAATACAGAGATTTAATCACGGAACTAAAAGGTAAAAATGCAAGATTTGATAGCGTTTTTGACAAACACAATGAACTTGACCAAAGAATATCAGATATAGAAGAAGGCAGAGAATACGCCGATCCTTATGAATTAGAAACTCTTAAAAAAGAAAAATTAAGATTAAAAGATGAAGCTTATAATATCTTAATGGAATATAAAAAATCTAAATCAAACTAACTAAACACTTTTCTACGAGTTTGAGTGTTACTCAAACTCAATTCTATACTCACCCCTTATCTTTTTATTTTGTTTAAGTATTATTTAATCAAAATTTTTATATTATTGTATTCATAAAGTTTGATAATTATTCTATATAAATAATTATTAGCATAGAATATTAAGTAAAAGTAAGGTATGAAAAAAGGGGGTAGAAAGTGTTTGGTTCATCAAATAATGTAAACAAACAGTACGAATTAAAAATAGATGCTCTTAAAAAAGAGCTGGAAAATAAGACAAAAGAAAATGAAGATCTAAAAACGGAGATTCAAGGACTAAAAGAAAAAATAGAAAAATCGCAAGATTGCGATACTATATCTTCTATGGCGCATGTTATGGTGGATGGTATTAAAAATAGCGCTAAAAATATACAAAGCGGAATAGAAAGAAATCTCGAATTATCGCATAACTGTATCACAACTATAGATGAAAATATACAAAATATCGGAGAGCTTTCTCAAACTAGCAATAGATTAATAGAATCCCTAAACGAAATAACAAACTCATCAAATAGATCACGCGCAACAGCGGAAAATCTACATAAAAGCGTTGATGAGATCACAAACGTGATAAATTTGATCAAAGACATATCAGATCAAACAAATCTTCTTGCTCTAAATGCAGCTATAGAAGCAGCAAGAGCCGGTGAGCACGGACGTGGATTTGCGGTTGTTGCAGATGAAGTAAGAAAACTAGCTGAGCGTACTCAAAAAGCAACCGCTGAAGTAGAGATGAACATAAACTTACTAAAACAAAATGCTAGCGACATGTTTGCTCAAAGCGAAGAAGTTGAAAATATATCTATAGAGTCAAACAAACACGTAGAAGGTTTTATATCTAAATTTAAAGACCTTGTAGATAGAACAAAACACATCGAAAACAATGCTCAAGCCATATCATATGATATTTTCGTATCTTTAGTTAAACTAGATCACGTTGTATTTAAAGTAGGCGGATATGGCAATGTTCTAACAAAAAATTACGAAAAACTAGCAGATCACACATCATGTCGTCTAGGAAAATGGTACGAATCAAGAGGCAAAGATATATTTGAAGATACTGTTGAGTTCGCTCAAATACTTGATCCGCATAAAACAATCCACGAATATGTAAATAAAGCTATCGATCTAGCTAGCAAACATGCAAATCCTATGGATGTTATAGAAAAATTCAAATACGCAGAAGAGCAATCAATAAATTTATTTAATATATTTAATAATATGATTGCTGCTAAAGTACGTAAAATAGATAAATAAATCTGGAAGCCAGTTTAAATGGCTTCTAATATTTTTTTAAAACTACTGCGCATTCGATGTGATTTGTATGAACAAACTGATCAAAAATAGCAAATTTATCTACACTATGCGTTTTGCAAAGTAGTTTTAAATTCTCTTTTAGGGTCAACGGATTACAAGATATATAAATTATATTTTCGTAATTTCGTATGAAATCTAACACGCTTTTATCGCATCCTGCTCGCGGCGGATCTACTAAAATATGACTAAATTCATAACTTCTTAAATCTATATCTTGTAATCTACGAAAATCTCTTTTAAAGAGAAAAGCTTCCATAAGTTCTTCGGCACTTAATCTTGTAAATTTGATATTATCTACACCGTTCAACTCGCAATTTTTTAAAGCACTGTTAATAGAAGCTTTGCTTATCTCCGTAGCCAAAACTTTGTTAAATTTAAAACTAAGAGGAATGGTAAAATTTCCGTGTCCGCAGTAAAGCTCAAGGAGATCTTTACAATCCGTAGTATGGTCTAAAACCCATGAAATCATATTTTCATTTATATTTCTATTTGGCTGGATAAAAGCAGCGTCTCCAAAAACATAATGATAACTTTTACCGTTTATAAATAATTTTTCATTTAAACTTGAACTTCCAAATACAAGTTTTTTACCTTTGCTTCTTGCTATCAAACCGACTTTAAGCTTACTTTGCAACCAAGTAAGCTCTTGAATTATAGTAGATGCGTCTTTGTGATAAAGTAAAATAATCAAAATTTCATCTCTTGTAGTTATGAACTCAACCCCAAAAATCTTTGCTTTTAAATTTTGATTTTCTTTTAACAAATCCAACAAAACCGGCATGATGACGGATATTTTCTCATCGACTATAGAACATTTATCTATCTTTAAATAGCCGCCATCGGCTCTTCTCATTGTATAACTAAGACTATTATCATCGTGATATAAGCCAAACTCCGCCCTACTTCTAAATTTAGAAATCGGTGATCTGAAAAATATAATTTCGCCATTGTGAAAATCTTTAAAATGCTCTTTTATAAAATTCTTTTTAAAATCAATCTGCTCACTATAAGGCATATCCAAAGTACAACTTCCGCAATGTTTTAAGTACTCACAGCTATTTTCTTGCAAACTTACTCTTTTTCAAAGAAAAATCCAGCCCAACTCTGAGTAGTAGGCATTACTTCAAGCGTATTTATATTTACATGTTTTGGTAAATTAATGCAATCAAGAACTATTTTAGCGATATCTTCAGCTTTCAAATACTGCGTAGAGTTATAAACACTGTCGCTTTTATCTTCATCACCTTTAAATCTAACAACGCTAAACTCAGTTTTTGCGATACCAGGAGCTATTTCTGTAACTCGTATGTTGCTGCCTTTTACGTCATTTCTAAGATTTAAACTAAACTGTTTTACGAATGCTTTTGTGGCTCCATAAACATTAGCGCCCGGATACGGCCATGCTCCAGCTACCGAACCAAGATTAAAGATATATCCGCTTTTTCTCCTATTCATTATAGGTAAAACGGCTTTTATAGCGTATAATAAGCCTTTTATATTTGTGTCTATCATAGTTTCAAAATCGTCCAAATTTGCTTCTAAAACTCTTTCTTGACCAAGAGCAAGACCTGCATTATTAACCAATATTTCTATATCTCTAAATTGCTCAGGAAGTTCATCTATAGCTTTAAAAATAGCATTTTTATCTCTTATATCGGCATTGATTATATGTACGTTTTTCAGCTCTTTTTTGAGATTTTCTAGTCTATCAAGTCTTCTTGCTAGAAGTATGAGTTTATATCCCTCGCTTGCCAAAACTCTAGCGACTGCCTCTCCAAAACCGGACGTTGCTCCGGTTATAAAAGCTGTATTTTTCATATTTCACCTTCTAAATTTGATTTTAATTGCAAACTTTCTAAAAACATTATATTTTCTTTATTTTTGCTCCAAATAGCGTAATCAAGGGCATTATATCCCATATCGTCTATATCATCTATATTAGCTCCATTTTTTATAAGCAGATCTAGCACTTCAGGAACGCTATGAAATGCAGCATGCATAAAAACGGTTCTTGAAGTATGTTCTAAAGCACAAAGATTTTGATAAAACGGGATATTTCTAAATCCAGATGCTATAGCGTCTTTTCCTGATTTGTTTATATATTTATGATTTGTATTAGCTCCATTTTCTACCAAAAATTTGATTAAATCGATATCTCCAAAATCAATCGCATAAAATAGCGCAGTTTTTCCGAATGAATTTTCATAATTTATATTTGCTCCATGTTTTATCAAAAATTCAACATTTTTCATATTTTTTAGAGCAAAAAACAGAGCTGATTCATCACCTCCATTTATGCTAGCACCAAAATCTATAAGAGTTTGCAATATATCTTCATTTTGATTATATAGCAAAGCAATATTTAATAAATTTGTTATCTCATTTCTAGTAGGTTTATTAGTATAAATAAGAGATATAAATTCCTCTTTATTTAAATTTGGATTCGTAGCCATTCTCTCTAAAGTACTTAGCTTGTACGCCTTTTCATAATTTCCCACGGACATATATAAAAATTCATTTGCTAAACGAATAGCAAAAAATATAGCTCTTTGCTTGCTAAATCCAAATTTAGTTATATAATAATCCGTTAATTTAGGAATTAACTTTGTATATGCGTCATTAAAATCATTAAAAAGGATGAAATTGCTTATACTTCTAACAGCCCAAAAACGAAAATACTCCCTATCTTTTGACGTAGCCTCTTCATAATCTTGCTTATTTGGAAGTTGTTTTTCATATTTTATAGGATCATTAAGACCGAGAGTTATTATCTCGTTTAAATTTACAAAATACTCATCGCCGCTAGAACCGCATATATGAGTATTTCCTCTTACTTCAAGACTTAATTTATATATATCTTTTACTATATCATTTTCATTTGCAAATAAACAAGTAGAAAAAATTATAAAAAATAAAAATCTCATATTTACTCCCTAATTTTATCATTTTGCGGTATAAACATCTGATAATTCTTATCAAGAATATAATGCAATCTATCTGTATCTTTTGAAAAAATAGACAAAAACCCATCGTCTAAAATTTTTTGACTAAAAGATAAAAATTGCAAAACATCACTTCTTTTTCTAAGTTTTAAAAGAGGATTTCCGATATCTTTTATTATATTAACATTTTTATTAAATAGTTTTGAAAGACTCTCGAAATGTTCAATTAAACCACTGTCATCTCCACTAAATTTAGAATTAAAATGATAAAAATCGATATTAAAATCTAGTTGCTTACAACAGTCCATTATGACACTAGACTGTCTTTCTGCATCCTCTTCATTTCCCACTATAACTCCGTTTTTTATGGTACAAAATCCCGCATTGCCTATTTTTAGCAGGGGCAACTTTACGGAGTAAAATAGCTCTTTTTTTCTTTTAAACGTCTTTGTATCCGTGATAATAAGTCCGATATCGAACTCGCCCATATTGGATTTGGTTATATTTATCCCGAAACTAAAATAATCAATTATAACGTAAACGCTATTTGTAGCAAGATTTTTGATCTTATTAAACATATTAGAAAGTGTTGGATTTATAACTTTTATAAATAATTTTTTGCTATTTAGCTTAGAATGAATCAGCAAAGAGTCTTTTATGAGACTATCCATCTCGTCATCGCTCATATTTTTCATATCTAAAATTAGATATATATTGTTTCCAAACGGATTTGGAAACTGTCCGGGCTCTTTTTTTACCGCTCTAAATACGCTTTGCAAAACGCGCGGTTCTCCGACTATAAGAAGTACGTCATTTGGCAAAATTATTGTATCCGGAGCAGCTATAATGTAGTTTTGATGCCGATAAATCATTGCTATTTTCCACTTTTTTTTACGGATATTTCCTACGTGACGATATACATAACTGCTTCCTATAGGTACTTTTACCTCCATTATCTCGCCGATACCAAGACCGATATTATCGGCAATGACAGGAACATCCGGTAAAAAATCCATAAATCTCGAGCTTAAAATTTTCCTAGCATCTATAAGTTTTAGCCTATGATCGCTCTTGAACTCCTCATCAAATCCCCATAAATCCATTATGTCTATCTCGATTTTGGAATTTATTTTTTTCAAATTTTCATAAACGGATTTACTGTCAAACTCACTTTGCATAATTACCATAGCTTTTTCATAACTATCTTTCATATGCAACTTAAGCTTTGAAAAACTAGTCGGATCAAAGCTATAAAAATTAAAATTTTCAAAATTTACGTCTGTTTTTGGCAAAGTTTCTTCATTATAAGTTATAATCGTATAGTTGTGAAGGCTATTAAATTTAGTGTTAAAAAGCCTTTCTAAGAAATGTTTTGCTAAAATACCATCCGCAATTATCAAGATATTTTTCATAAAATCTCCAAAATTTAAAAAAGGAATTGTATCATAAATGAATTTTAAAATAGATAAAACAGACGGCAACGCCAGAGCTTGCACTTTGCAAACAGCTCATTCGACGATCCAAACTCCTATTTTTATGCCTGTCGGAACACTTGGAGCGGTTAAAAGCTTGGATGCCATAGATTTAAAAGAAATTTTAGATGCAAAAATAATACTAGCAAACACCTATCATTTATATTTACGGCCAACAAGTAAGGTTGTAAGGGAGTTTGGCGGATTGCACGGTTTTAGTAAATTTGATAGAAGTTTTTTAACAGACAGCGGTGGATTTCAAGCATTTTCACTATCAAAAATTTCAAAACCGGATGAAAACGGAATCAAATTTAAAAGCCATATAGATGGCAGTATGCACTATTTTACACCTAAAAGTGTACTTGATACTCAGTATGATTTGAGTAGCGATATCATGATGATACTTGATGATCTTGTAGCGCTCCCTGCTACTAAAGAAAGAATTGATCTAAGCATAAAAAGGACGATAAACTGGGCGAAAATAGCGTGTGAATATCACAAATCAAACAAACAAAAAGGCGTGGGGATAGATCAAAATATCTTTGGGATCATTCAAGGCGGAACCGACTATAATGCGCGCAAACTCTGCGCCGAGGCACTTTGCGAGATGGAGTTTGACGGACTTGCTATAGGCGGACTAAGCGTCGGAGAGAGCAATGAAGAGATGTATGACACGGTTGAAGCCCTTATGCCATTCATAGACAAAAATCGCCCGCGCTACTTAATGGGCGTGGGAACTCCTGAGGATTTAGTACAAAACGTGGAGCGAGGCGTAGATATGTTTGATTGCGTTATGCCCACTAGAAACGCGCGTAACGGTACGCTTTTTACTAGTTTCGGGAAGATAAACATAAAATCTGCAGCGTTTATCAAAGACGATAACAAGATCGATCCTGAATGCGACTGCTATACTTGCTCTAACTTTAGCCGCGGATACTTAAATCACCTTTATAAAACTAGAGAACTTACGTTTTTTAGGCTTGCAAGTCTTCATAATCTGCATTATTATCTAAATTTAGTAAAACAGATGAGAGAAGCGATAATGCAAGGTAAATTTAAAGAATTTAAAAGAGAATTCTACGCAAAAAGAGGCATGATATGATAAATGACGAACATAGAAAAAAGCTAGAAAAAGCATCTAGTAGAAGCGGATATTTCAGTGGGGAAGGCTACAAACTGCTTATCATAAGCACGGATTTTCATAGTCAAAATGCGGGATTTGTATTTTTAGGAGATGAGATATTTGAAAAAAACGGCAAAGAGTTTATAAAAGTTGATTTTGCTAAATTTGAAACAGCGGTAAAAAGTGCTATAAACTATTTTAGAACGAATCTTGATAAGTATGAAGAAGAAGTTTTAAGTACTGAAAATCTAATATATAAAAATAAATTTGATAGCAATTTTTTAGAAAAATACTTTAAATTAAAGCATAATTTTTCTATTTTTACGATATTGCATCAATATTTTATGATAGCTTTAAACGAATTTGTAGATGAATTTATAAATTATAAAAAAGAGTTTAAAAACGATATACAATCGTTAAAAAGGATAGACAAGATCATAGATGATACCGCTTCAAGATTGGCTATAACTTTTAGTTATTATAATTCATTAAAAGATAAAAAACATAATAAAAATTTATATATTTTAACAGTTATCTCGGCATTTTTTCTACCGTTAAATTTAATAACAGGGTTTTTCGGAATGAACACCGGGGATATGTTTTTAAGTGGTAAATACGGTACTACAATAGTTCTTTTATCTATTATATTTATAATTATAACGGCGATTTTTTATATAATACAAACTCAAAAAAATCACAAAATTTAAATAAAACGAGATAAATTTAAAACCGCTAAAAGAACCAAAAGCGGTTTTATTGTTTTTTACTATCCATTAAACTCTACGCTCATACTAGGAGCTGAAAAACTCTTATCGACAAAACGAGTAAATTCTTTTTGAAATATCACATCAACGGTACCGGTTGGTCCGTTTCTATTTTTCCCAATGATAATCTCAGCATTTTCTTCTATCTTATTTGGAACAAATTTTCTCACATACTCTTTCCCATCAAGCTTTGCTTTTTGCTCCCTTTCTTTCTCTTCTTGCTCCATATAAACATCATTTCTATAAACAAATAAAATAGTATCGGCGTCTTGCTCTATGGCTCCTGATTCTCTTAAATCACTTAACATCGGTCTTTTATTTGCTCTTGCTTCTAAACTTCTGTTTAGCTGAGATAAAGCAATTACCGGAAGATTTAACTCACGAGCTAAAAGCTTTAAGCCTCTAGAAATCTCGGCTATTTGTAGATGTCTATCAGTGTAAGCCGAAGAATTTGTCATCAAACCGATATAATCAATCACGCAAAGTTTGATTTCGGGATGAGACGCTTTTAGTTTTCTCATCTGAGTTCTTACTTGATGAATGGTCACATTTCCGCTATCATAAACAAACAGTTTTTTTCTAGACATCTCGTCGCAAGCATCGCTTAGCCTAGAGATTTCATCATTATCCATATCCGCAGTCATTAAATTTTGAAGCGGAATTGAAGTTTTAGCACTAAGAAGCCTTAACATAAGCTGAGTTGCCGGCATTTCTAAAGAGAAAAATACAACGCCCAAATCTTGATTTAACACTTTTTGCACAAGATTTAATACAAAAGTAGTCTTTCCCATTCCAGGACGTGCAGCTATAATAACCAAATCACCGTCTTTAAAGCCTTTTGTTTTCTCATTTAATACCTTAAATCCGGTATCAATTCCGACTATATCACGATCAATTAGATTTTTTTGTTTTTCCAACTCTTTGATAACATCGGTAATAATCTCTTTACTTTCTTTAATAATTCCGTTATTTGAATTATCCACAAGCGAGTAAATTTCACCGCTTATATCATCTACCATATCGCGACTTGCTTTATCTTCATTTACTTTATTAGGAATTTTATGGGCTACATTAATCAAAGATCTCTTTATAGACTTCTCTTTTAGCTCCGTAGCATATTTTTTTATATCCAATATAGAATTTGTTGTAATAATCTCGGTAAAAACAGTATCATCAAAATTATTTGCAAGTCGTTTTTTAACAAATGCCATATCAACCGGTTCATCATGATTTAAACATTCTATCATAGCGCCGTAAACATCAGCGTGACCTTTTAAATAAAAATCACTAGGATTTATAAGATCATAAATCTCGCCAAGATTATCCTCACTAAATAAAATCGCACTTAAAATCGATCTTTCCATATCAAGATCGTATAAATTTTGTCCTATTATCTCAGCCATTATTACTAGCCCTTTGCTTGATCTCATCATCTATTTCACTTAAAAATCTATCTACTAGCTCATGCTCTTTTAGTCTTGCTACGACTTCACCGTGCCTCATCACCAGTCCATTTCCTTTACCAAAAGCTATAGCAACATCAGCTCCTTTTGCTTCTCCTATCGCATTTACCACACATCCCATCACGCTTACATTTAAAGGTTCTTTTATATGCTTAGTTTTTTCTTCAACTATTTTTATAGCACTCACAAGATCACTTTGTAGTCTTCCACAAGTAGGACAAGATATGATATTTAATCCTGATTTTTGAAGTCCGGTATCTTGAAGTATGGCGCGAGCAACTTTTATCTCCTCTTCAAGCTCACCTGTTATACTAACTCTCATCGTATCGCCGATACCCTCGAGCAGCAAACCTCCTAGAGCGATAGCTGATTTTATAGTTGCATGAAAAGTAGTCCCTGCTTCAGTAACTCCGAGATGAAACGGATATGAAGTAAGTGGACGAAGCTCTCTATAAGCTTGCATGGTATTATACACGTCACTAGACTTTAAACTCACTGCGATATCGGTAAATTCAAGCTCTTCAAGTAATCCTATGTTATATAAAGCGCTTTGCACCATACCTTTTACGCTGCGTCCGTATTTATTTTCAAACTGCTCTTCAAGACTACCTGAGTTTACGCCTATTCTAATAGGAATATTTCGCTCTTTACATGCTTCCACGACAGCTTTTATCCTATCTTTTCCACCGATATTCCCAGGATTTATCCTAATAGCATCTACAAATTTAGAAACAGCCACAGCATAGCTATAATTAAAGTGTATATCAGCTACTATAGGCAACGGACTCTCTTTTTTTACCTGTTCAAGACCAACAATATCTTCTTTGTTAAACACTGCGCAACGAACTATATCACAACCTGCAAAATAAAGCCTATTTATCTGCTCTAAGCACTCTTTCACATCTCTAGTTTTTGCAAATGTCATAGACTGAACACTGATAGGAGCATCGCCGCCTATCTTGACATTTCCGACTAAAATTTGTTTTGTAGGGTATCTTTGCATATTTTTCTTCCGTAAATTTGATACGCAAAGTGTAACTAAATTTGGATAAAAATATGATAAGTTTAAAACTCAAATCCGTTACTTGACAAATATTAAATTTAAAAATAAATAGCAACCGATTATGAATTAAATTATAAATTCGATTGCTCTAAAATCTCTTTTCGTTTTTCCCAGTCGCTCATATAAAGCGATAAATACTCATAAAATTTGCTTGAATGATCAGGATATATCAGATGAGTTAATTCATGAAATATAACATACTCGATGCAAATTTTAGGCTTTTTGATAAGCTCGATATTGAGATTTATATATGATTTATATGGATTGCAGCTCCCCCATCTTGTCTTCATTTGCCTTATCTTGATATCTTTTATATCACGCTTTACTATCTTGTTCCACTCTTGCAAAATGCTAAAAAAATGAAGCAAAGCCTTTTCATAGTACCACTCATATAACAAATTTTGCTTCTTGTTTAGGTCATTTTTGTTTTTGGTGCGAATTTCTAGATAGCCGCGTTGGAGTTTGACATTTTCGTCTTTTGAGCTAATGACTTTTAGCCTATAACTCTTACCTAAATATCTAAACTCCTCACCACTTACATACTCTTTTTGATTGGTTTGAAACGACGCGAAAAATTCTTTTTTTTGCTCTATCCATTTAGCTCTTTTTTTGATGATATACTCCGTATACTCATCACTTACAGCTTTTGGAGTAGTCAAAACAACTTCGCCTGTAGGCTTTACCTTTAATGTGATGTTTTTTACATCTTTTTTAACGATTAAAATATTTTCAAGCATAAAAGCCGATCCCGATACCTCTGATTGTTTGATAAATCATTTCTTTATTCTCGATAGAGATTCCGTACTCATCTTCTATATCCCATAGCATGTCTTCCATAGCGCTAGTAATGTCATTTTCGACATCTTTATTTTTGATCCATTCTGGCTTTTTTGATGCTTTTTCATAGATTTCATCAAATTTGATAGTCAAATTTTTGATTATGAGCTTTGAGTCTGGGACTTCTATATCGCCTAAGATATCAACTAGATTATCATAGATCGCAAATATAGATTTTTTATTTTCAAATTCCTTTGGATATTTATCTATGTTTGGCTTTATCGCGCCGGTTATGAGACCTTTTAGCTGTTTTGCCTTGGCTAGTTTTTCTTCTTCGCTAAGTCTTTTTTCTTTGTATTTGCTGATCACATCTTCGATCTGGTCTGAGATAGATTTGTAAAATGCAGGATTTGACTCCATCCTTTCTTGTATCACGGCACTTATAGCACTTAAGATCGTATCGGCTTTGGCGTTTTTACCCTCGACCCTCTGTACTTCTTCATCGAATTCTGTCTCAAAGATATTTACAAGCTTTGTTAGCTCATTTATGCCATTTGCATTGACAAAGGTATCTAGTAGTTTTTGCATTTGCGCTTCATATTTACCAAAATCGCAAGTCTCATGATATCTTAGCTGTGCCACTTGTCTTAGTTCATTATAAAATTTGATCTTGCTTTTATAAGTTTTTATCTCATCTTGACTTAGTATATCACTCACCTTTTCGCTACAAAGTGCCAGCTTAAAGGCTCTAGCAAGGTAAGATAGCCACTCTTTAAAATCATCTCTTTTTTGGATATCAGACAATACTTCTACATAGCTTTCAAGATCATCTTTAAATTTGACTTCACAAAACAGGCTATCTAAATTTGCATAATAAGTCTTTGCTTTTGCTATCTCGTTTCTAACGTCTATAACCGCACCATTTATATCATCTATGTCAAATTCACTAAGAGAAGCATAATCGCTCAAAGCCTGATCCAGTTCACCCAAAAGCCCACGATAATCGACTATATATCCATAATCTTTTCCATCATAAAGCCTATTTACTCTAGCGATAGCTTGCAAAAGATTATGCTCTTTGAGCTGTTTATCTACGTATAACGTGCTAGCTCTTGGCGCATCAAAACCAGTTAGGAGTTTATCGACTACTATTAGCAGATCTATCTCATCGCCATGGATGAACTCATCTTTTACATATTTTACATATTCTTCTTCGCTACCAAAGTCTTTTATAGTCTCTTGCCAAGACTTCGCCACATACTCTTTATGTCCGCCTTCAAGCTCTTCATGTTCGTTGCTAGAGATGATATATGCTGTCTTGATATCTCCATACTCTTCAAATATCTCATGATACTTGATAGCTTCATACTTGCTACTTGTCGCAAGCATCGCTTTAAATCCGCCGTTTTGCATCTTTAAAGTCTTTTTAAAATGCTCATTTATATCCATCGCTATAAATTCAAGTCTTGGCTCGCTAGATGCCACACGCTGAAATCTAGCCCATTTACGCTGCAAGTCTCTTTTGGCCTCGTCGCTTAGATCTCTTGATATCATATCAAATTTACGTACCAGCCCTTCAGGGCTAAGAACCTCTTGATCTACTAGCCTACCTTCATATAACAGAGGCAAAACAGCGCCGTCTTTTACCGCGTCACCTATCGTATATCTATGTATCTCACCGCCAAATTTATTAAAGCTGCTTTTTTCTCTTTTGAGCAGTGGTGTCCCGGTAAATCCAAGATAGCAAGCAAACGGCAAGGCTTTTTTCATAGCATTATGCAAATCCCCACTTTGCGTGCGGTGGGATTCATCTACTAGGACAAATATGCTATTGTCATTTATACAAACTTTCGAATTTGACACTTTTTCAAATTTATGCACAAGAGTAGTTATCACGCTTACGCCGCTTTGTAGCTTGTCTATCAAGTCGCTTCCACTACTCGCCCTACTCGCTTTTATCTCTGTATTTTCAAAAGTCCTATGTATCTGCTCATCTAAGTCTATGCGATCAGTCACTACTATGATCTTTGCTTTTGTATAAGTTAGCTTGAGTAGTTTTGTGAGCATCACCATCGTGAGAGACTTACCGCTTCCTTGAGTATGCCAGATAAGCCCGCCGGCTCTCATGCCGTTATCCGTCCGCTCTACTCTTTGCAATGTTTTTTCTATACCAAAAAAACTGCTGATATCTGCAGACTTTTTTTGCTTTTTTATCAAACAAAATATAGTGTTTTATTAGTCTTAAGAGTCTATCTCGGCTAACTAGCGCAAAAAGCGTCCTATCAAGACTCGTGATCTGCCTATCATGCACTATCATTGCCAAATTTGACTCTCTTAGCTCATCTTCTTTCCATATACCATAAAATTTAGCCGGAGTGCCGGTGGTGCCGTATCTTGCTTCGTTGCTATTTCCGGCTACCGTGAGTTGGATAAATTTAAAAAGCTGCGGGATTTCATCATTTTTTTGCTCCATGGCAAGCTGTCTTACGCCGTTTTCATAGCTTACGCTTGATTTTTTGAGTTCTATCACGACAAGCGGTATCCCGTTTATAAATATCACCAGATCAGGGCGACGCGTCTTTATCGTTTCGTTTTGATTTATGCGTTCTAGGGCAAATTCTTCCGTGATCAAAAAATGGTTATTTTCTATATCGTCAAAGTCTATGTACTTAAAAGAAAAGCTCTTTTTACTCCCATCTGTCAAGCTCTCTTCATAGCTAGTGCCTAAAAGCAGGCGATTCGTGATCTTTTCGTTTGCCACCATCAAGCCTTCGTTTAGTGACACGTCTATATCTTCTATGGCTTTAGCGATGTTGTTTTGGCTAAATTTATACTTTTGTCCTTTGTACTCATAGCTGTTTATCTCATAAAGCTTTTTAGCCAACATCTCTTTGAGCAGTACGCCGGACGTCTTACCGTCTCTAAAAGATATGTTTTGCTCTCTAGCGATAAACTCATAGCCCATATTTCGGAGCAAATTTATACAGTTTTGCTGGATTTGGTTCTCAGATACGTTTGGCGTCATTTAGGCTCCTTTATATTATATTCATTTTCCAAAGCAACTTCTTCGTTAGAACTTGCCAAAAGACGTGTAGATGTTATTTCTCCGGTATAATGAGCCTCAAAGATTATATCCATAAAACATGTAAGATGTAAATTTGTATTTATAATAAATTTATCATCTTGAAAATCTAATTTACTTTGAATATTGTATTTTTTTATATAATTTTGTATTAAATTTCCTTTTCCAATAAATTTATCTAATATATTATTATCTATAATATATTTAATCTTTTTTCTATTCCTTTGTCCTACTATATCGTCTATAATTGATATAGAAAAACTATCTATTTTTTTCACTAATTCTTTAAAACTTTCCACTTCTTCTTTGGTAGCTTCCCTATAAATATCGATAAATCTTTTATCAAAATATTTCAAATCATTAAATTTTTTAAAATAAATTCTATTTAAATTTTTTTGTATAAAAATATCTATCTCATTTCTAAAAATTAATGATTTATCATTTTTCTGATACTTTATATTATCATTGATATATTGAATTATTCGACCAGGTTTTATATAATTTTTTTCTCTAATAACTTGTAAATTTATATATTTATCATCATCAATCTCTTTTGCATAAAACAACAAATTTACATCTTTTATATTATTTGAATTTAAATTTGAATATCTGCCCGTATTATCAAAAATATCAAACATATTTAACAAATCTTTGCCAAAGATTATACTGCTAAAATCCATATAAAACCATTCATCTTGCTCAAGATTTCCTCTTTGCGGATTACTGATATAACTATGTTCATTGGATACCGTGGTGCTTGAGAAAAACAATTCATTGTTTTCAATAATCTCATTCTCTTGAGATTGCTCACTAAATACACTAAAAAAATTATTTCCAACCCTAGACATCAATTTTGAATTCATTAATTTTCCTTTATTTTATAAAATGTATTTTCATCTATTTTAATCAAGCTATCTATTTTCATTGTATTTTTGAGTTCATTAATTTTATCTGCAATTATTATGAAATTTGAATTTTCAGATTCAACTTTATAAACTCGTTTTCCAATAAGATATAAAAATGGATTCAAATACCCAATATTATTAATATGGAAAATATAAAAAAGAAATAAGACAATAATTATCTTTCCGATTAGACTTGTTTCTACAATTGAATTTGTATGTGTCAAAAATGACATAGAAAAAGTTACAACACAAACAGCAAAATAACTTGCCACATACTCGCTATACACTGGGTATATTTTTATGAATTTCAAGTTATCTCGCGTTGATTTTTTTGACAAATATCTTATAAAAATATACAATAAAAAATTTATAAAAAAGACAAAAATAACCATGCCAATGAAAAAACTATTTCATACTCAAATATTTTTATATTAAATTTTATATCATTAACTATCAAAAAAAGCATAACAATCCATACAAATGATGCTAAATTCAATAAAAACTTTATCACACCCTTACCCTGACCTTTCCTGTTAGTAGATTTTGCATTAAGCCTTGTTTTTGGAGTTTTAAATTCAATAACTTATCTTTGAGTAAATTTATCTCATCATCACACGCCGATAACACTTCTGCGATTTTTTGTTGTTTGGCTAAATTTGGAAGTTTAATCTTCAATTTCATCATTTGGTTTTTAGAAATGTTAAATCTTGTACTTCCTTGTGCTAAATGAATAATTTTTTCTCTAAAAATTTGACTTCTAAAATAGAATTTTGCGAAATATAGACTAAGGATTTCAAAGCTATACAATCTATATCCAAAACAAAAACTATTTAAATAAACATTTTCTAAATTTTTCAGTAAAACAGATGAAATTCCAACTTCTTCCGGTGTTTCAGATGAGGTTGTAAAAAATATATCTCCAAATTTAACTAAATTTTGAATTTCATTTTCCTTTATATTTACCTTTTCTGAAATATTTATATTTATGGAAAAATTATCAAAAATATTTTTATAGGTGATATATTTAGAATTTCCATTTTCAAAGTCTTCTGCTGTTTTACCGTTTAAACCATTATAAGTTTCTCCTATATCGCCCAATTTAACTTCTTGCCAAGGGTCGGTGAATTCTTTGAAGCGGATTTTGGCGGAGAGTAGATTTTGCATTAGGGCAGTTTTGAGCTTTTGTTTTTGGATGATTAGTTCATCTAAATTTGATATCGCCCTGTCCCAAGTAGATAAAATATCCGCTATCTTCTCCTGCTCCTTTAACGGCGGAAGCGGGATTTTAAATTTTATAAATCACTATTATTTATAGAATTAATTGTAGCACCCAAATTCGAACTTACTTGTTTAAAAAATATATTAGTTTTAAAAATATGAGATAAAAACAAGTTAAAATTACTCCTATATATTGTCATAAAAGCTCCAAAAGCCACATCTGAATACTTTTTTGTAATTAAAGCGTTTTTCCCGATTAAATTTTTACTTCCATTCCTTACGCAAATCAAAATATCATTTTCAATAGTTTTATTAAATTGATTTATACCGCTTAAATATATATCATCACTATTATTAGAAACAATAATATTATTTTGAATATTAGAAGAACGTAGCACAAGTAATCCATAGTCTGAAATATTTTCAGGACTATATGTTAATCCATTAACAACTTCCCCAATATCCCCCAACCTAACAACTTCCCACTCTTTTGGAATTACTCCTATGGCTGTTTGTTTGTAGCTATTGCTCATCGTATCCACCTATCGATATATATAATTTTATTTTCGTCGTTTGGCTTAGCTCAAATTTATAAACCAAATCGCGTAAAATTTCTTCAAGCAAATCTTTTGTAAATTTTATGATTTGAGAAATTCTGTCTTCAAGACCTGGGATCGCCGCGTCTATGACTTCGCTATACATCGTACTTGCGGCTATATCTTTTTTGGAAAGATTCATAATTTTATCCTTGATACTTTATTTATAACCCAAGCTCCTTTAGATATGCGGTCATCTTGTTTTGAACTAAATTTAGCTCGTTTTCGATGCGTTTTATCTCGTCTTTTGTAGCTTGTATGTCGATAGGCTTTTCTTCTTCGTACGTATCTACATACCTTGGTATATTTAGGTTGTAATCATTTTGCTCGATCTGTTCAATAGTGGCTAGATAGGCGTATTTATCTACGCTTATTCTGTCGTTATATGTTTTTGCAATTTTAGCGATAAGGGCGTCATTTAGCCTGTTTTGGTTTTTATCTTTGTAAAATTCACTACTCGCATCTATGAAAAGCACATCATTATTTGTGCGGTTTTTCTTAAATATCATGATACAAGCAGGTATCCCAGTACCATAAAATAAATTTGCAGGCAGTCCTATGATGGCATCTAGCAAATTTTGTTCTATGAGTTTTTGGCGGATCTTACCCTCGCTAGAACCTCTAAAAAGTACACCGTGAGGCAAGATAACACCCATCGTACCATGTGAGTTTAGTGAGCTTAGCATATGAAGTACAAAAGCATAGTCCCCCTTGCTCTTTGGCGGGATACCAAATTTAAATCTTCCAAAACTATCGCCACTCGCTATCTCTTCACCCCATTTATCTAGGCTAAATGGTGGATTTGCCACAACTATATCAAATGTTTTAAGAAGATTATTTTGCAAGTGCAAGGGATTTCGTATCGTATCGCCCCACTCGATAACCGCATCATTTATCTCGTGCAAAAACATATTCATCTTGCAAAGCGCATGAGTTTGTCCGTTTTTTTCTTGTCCGTAAAGACGGAAATTTTTACTATGTATCTCTTTTGAAACCTTGATAAGCAGTGAGCCGCTACCACAAGTAGGATCGTATATCATATCTCCTTCTTGCGGATTTACAAGCTTAGCTAGGAGAGTTGAAACCTCGCTAGGAGTGTAAAACTCACCGCCCTTTTTGCCTGCATTGCTAGCAAAGTGCGCTATAAGATACTCATAAACATCGCCTATGATGTCGTTGTTTTCTAGCATAGATGGACGCAGATCAAGTCTATCATCGCTAAAATCTTCTATGAGATTTTTAAGTATGATATTTCTTTGTTTTGTGTCGCCAAGGATAGCGGTACTATTAAAATCTATATTGCGAAATATCCCATTTAACTTTTGTCTGTTGTCTTCTTCTATCTTTTCAAGAGCTTTATTTATGATTTCTCCAAGGTTTGATGCTTCTTTGTTGGCTATAAAATAATCAAACGTGCAAGACTCATCAAGTCTAAATTTCTCTTTTTTAAGCTTGGCTTCTATACGTTCAAGTTTATCGCCATACTCGGCTTTTAGAAGTTCTAGTTTTTCTTTGTAAAAGTCAGATAGATACTTGACAAAAAGCATAGTAAGGATATAATCTTTATAATTGCTTCCGTCCATCGTACCGCGAAAAGTATCACAAGCTTTCCAGATGATGTTTTCTATCGTTTTTTTGGTTGTTTTTTCTAAAGTGACTGCATTTTGCATTTTGATCATTCTCCTTGTAGTACTAATGTTTCAAAAATTTCTTTTGAGTATTTTTGTTTTTGATCTATAAGATTTCGTAAAAGCTCGTTTCCCTGGTAAGCAAGTTTCAGATATTTTGCTATATTTTTTTGTTTGTCTAAATTTATAATAGGTATCCTTATATCATTTATATCAGAAACTTTTATCATCGGTATAGTTGTACCCGATACTTCACAATGAAGTGCTTTTTTAACTATATTACTATTTAAATAATAAGTTAAAAAATTTGCATCGAGTCTGTTATCATAAAGTTTTATGCGAACAACTAAAGAAGAATATATAAGATTTTTGTATTCTTTATCTATATATATTGCAAAATTTGGCTCTCTAAGCCTTAAGAGAATATCTCCTTGTTTCACTAAATAATCCTCTTTGATTTGTTCATTTGAGATAAATTTATCTGCAAAAATATGTTCATATATACCATTTTCATTAAATGATTTTAAGGAAACAACATCATAATAAAACTTCGATATTTCACTCATACTGGCTTTTTTTCTATTGAGAACTAATCCGGTTTTTATATCTGCCGTATCATTTAGCTTTAATTCCATAAAAATTATCCTTATAATTAATGTATTATTGTTATAATAATACATTAATTGTGAAAGTATAACAAATGAGAATGTAAAAGTCAAGAGTTTTTGCACTCTAAAGTAAATCAGGCTAAAAAAGATAATAAATTTACTGTTGGGATAGAAGAGCTTGAAAAAGTAAATTATGAAAGCTTGAATACAACTCAAAAAAATATTTATGATGTATTTGCTGGAAATAAAAGCCAAACTACATTAAAAGTAAATGATATCGACGATTTAGCTACACTAGAGCAAGGAAGTCGCAATGCTGGCGCTAGAAAGATAATCATCAAACACGCAGGAAAAGATAAAACTGGTGGGCTTAGTGGGGATGAGCTTGTAAGCATAGAAGAAGTATTATTAAAAGGCAAAATAAATAAAGATAGCTTTGAGATGAGAAAAAATAGCCTTAGATATGCTTATAGCGTAGAAAATAACGGCGTAAAATATAGCGTAGTAGTTGATGAATTTAACGACGGTAAAAAGATATTTGATTATTATAGCGATAGAAACTTTATAGGTAAAGACAAGGTAGCAAATATCAAGCAACAACCTGACCCAAATGCTACCTTGTCCAATGATGACATTATACCACAAACTACAAAGGCAGCTAAAGCAGAACAAATCCTAAGAAGTGATAATGTAGAGTTTTTAGATGGGCTAAAAGATATATCCACAAATAAATTTTACGCAGAAGTCCAAAAGCAAGAAAAAGCCCTTCAAAATCAACAACAATATTTAAAAGATATTGATAGCTTCTTACAAGGCTTAACGCTTAAAAACAAAGAAAGGCAAATTCTCTTCACGCACGGATTTAGCAAAGACGAATTAATTATTGCAAGAGATAAAATAATAAAACAAATCGAAAAAGACAACAAAGAGTTAGCCCCATTTTTAGCTTTATTACGCAAAAAAGAAGCAAACGATAAAGCAACATCGCAGACGATTAAAGCGCAACAAGAACGCATTAATATGGGCAAATCAATGCTGAGTGGCTTTAAAGAAGTATATCAAGATGGCATTATAAGCGATGAGCAAATAGTTAAAACCAAAGGCGGGATTGTTAGCCTTTTTAATGACCCTATGGCTAATACTCCAGAAACAAGAAAATATCTTTTGGATAGCTCATTTAGAAATAGAATAGAAAAAGCTTACAACATATCCCCTATAAAAGAGTTTGGCACTAATTACGCAGAGTTTTACCACGACGGATCTAATGCTATCAAAAAGCTATTAGTAGAAAAACAAGGACAAGTAGCTGGAGCGTTTCAAAGAAAAGAGCTAGGCGATATTGATTTGGTTTGGGGAGAAGTAGATAAAAAACTAAACGGCTATGGTCTTGCTAAAATAGAAGCTAAACATTTAAATGATTTTGCAAATTTTAACGGAGCAAATCCTACTGAAAAGATGATAAATGGTATAAGCGAAATAATAGATAAAGGTGAGATAAAAATAGACAACAACGGCAGAGCAACAATCGTTTATAATAAAAATGATAAAGTTTATAAAATAGGATTAAAGCAAAATTGGCAAGGTAATCCGACAGAAAACAAATGGATAGTTACTGCGTATGATGATATCAGAGAAGCCCATAAGATTATCAACTCTAAAGGCTTTACTAAAGGCGAGACTCTGCCTTTAAACTCTAATACCAACATTATATCCCAAAAAGCAGCAAAAAGCAATGAGCTAAGTTTAGCAGATAATATTGTGGGTTTGAGTAATAAAATAAATGATGATTTTAAACAAGTTTCTAAATATTTAAACGAATACATAGATGAGAAAATATCTATTAATAGGTCTATAAATAGAGATTTTGGAATTGATACAATGAGAGTAGAATACGTCGACCATAATGGCAACTACAAATTTAAAAATATTAAACGTATAGAGAGTATAAAAGATTTAGAAAAATTAATGAAACTTCGTATAAGAGGTGACCAGTTTAACGCAATAATATCTAATTCTAATGCTAAAAAAATAACAGATAATATCCTTGAAGACTTAAATCAATTAAAAGCGTTAAAAGCAAAACAAGCCGAATTAAACAAAGCCAATGCACAAGCTAACAAAGATTTAGAGATAAAACAAAAAAGAGAAAATGAGCTAAATTTATACTCTATCCCCGAAGTACTTCGCAATAATGAAAAATTAAGTGATGGATTAATAGCGCTTAAAAAGATGTTTGCTAAAGATTATTCTGATAAAGGTGCTTATAAATATAGCATAGCTAAAACTCACGGCATAGATGAAAATGGCTTTAAAAATATGCTTCAAGAAAATAGGCGAGGCTTAGAAAAAATATTAAATATCAACCCTATTAAAGAGTTTGGCACTAATTACGCAGAGTTTTACCACGACGGATCTAATGCTATCAAAAAGCTATTAGTAGAAAAACAAGGACAAGTAGCTGGAGCGTTTAATAAAGATGGCAAAGATATAACTTTAGTTTTGGGAATTGAAGGGACTAGCCATAGTGATGGGTATGGACTTGCTAAGATAGCAAAATACCACCCTGAGGCTGTAGATAAGCTTGATAATATAATATCTAAAGGCGAATTTTACAAAGATGAAAAAGGTAGGTTAAATATAAAATATAATGATGATATAGTAGGGCTTAGGGAAAACTGGTTAGGTAATGAAACCGCCCCTTGGATAATAAGCTCATATACTAAAAAAGTTGAGACCAGCAAGGGAATCAACTCTGCTAGTAGCATTACGCCAAGTAAAGAGAATTATTCTTTTACAACTCAACATAACAACATTATACCACAAAACACTAAAGAAGTAAATCCAACTTCAAATAAAGTCTTTGCTAATGAGCATATCGGTGGTGGCTTAGTAGGTGGTACGCTTAATGGCGTAGAAACTGATGAGAATGGAAATATCAGCTTTGATCCTGCTAAGTTTGCACTGGGATTTTTAGCTGGTGCTGGTGGAGTGGCTGGTATAAAAAGAGCAAATAAATTTCTAGCTGATAATCCACAATTCAAACAAGCCTTTAAAGATGAGCTAGCAAAAACTCTAAGCAACGGCTGGGAAAATGCAAAAGCTAAAAATCCACTGCTTAAAACTCTTGATACAAACAGCTACATAGTGCCAAACGAAAAAGGTGTAAGCCCTGAAGATGTTATAAAAGCTAGCCAAAATTTGGCTAAAGATGACTATCACGGTATAAATTTAAAAGAGCAAAAAAGCATAAAGCCGGTGGCAGAAGCAAACTCTAAAATAACAGATACAAGTATCAAAGCTGGTGAGTTTGCTAAGCCAAAAGGTGATAGCACATATACTAAGGCGTGGGATAGCTATGAGAGACTAGTAGATAGAGGATTTGACAAATTAGAGGAGTTAGTCAAAAATACAGTCAAAAAAGGAGTTGATTTACCAGGCGGGGCAGTGAGCAAAATCCTAAATAACTTTCTTGATTTTGAATCTGGCGGAAAGGCTGTTGGGGAAGTGTTTCAAAACTACCGTGAGCTTACATATAAAAACTCTAGTTTATCATCAAAAATTTATAAAGGACTAAGTACGCTTAGTAATAAGAATATAAAATCATTATTTCATGCGCTGTTTTTGGAGTAAAAAGATGCATAAAAGCAAAATAATACTATAAATAACACTTAAGTTTTTATTATATAGGTTTAAATTTAATTAGTCATTATAAAGCATATGCATAAATCTATTTGCTATCATTTGAGCTTTTTGTAAAATGATAATTTTGTTTTCTTCATCATAAATCTCATCTAAACTATCTTCAAAAAGCCCTAGCCAGATGGTAAAAAACACCTTTGGAAAAGGCAGCAGCTCGAAATGCTTTTGCAAAGAATTGCCGTTATAAACGCCCGAGCCAAAAAGTATTCCTTTCCAAAAGTCGCTTATTTTTTGTTTATGAACTTCCCAATCCTCATCGCTCGTACCGATAACCGCATTAAATATGTCACCCAAATCTTTATCTACTCTGATCTTGTCATAAAAGCTATCCATAAGAGTCTCAATGTTTTGCTCATTTATCGTGTTATTTTTCATTTTTATCCTTTTAAATTTGAACGATTATAACAAATTTGAAACAGATAAAAGTTGTTTTATATCAAGAGTAAATTTTTGTATTCTGCGATTTACTTAATAAAATAAAATGTAAAATCCACTAAAAATCCAAAGCGGAAATACTCTTAAAAAACAAATACACCATTCCAAATCATATTATAAATAGACGACTTTATCAGGTGATTTTGTGTAATAACTATTTTGAGCAAATAAGCATCATCTCGGCTTATTTTTATACCTTGAAAAATCCTTTCAAATACATATTTTATAAACGCCCTACCTATGAGCGAAATCGCCGCATTAAGCGAAAAAATAAGTAAATTAGTTGGCGTTGAAACAAAAAACTAAGTGATGGTATAGCCTTAATCGGTTATACCCTGCATTTTGGTTTTAATGAAATTTTATCAATGAGCTTAAATGAGTTTATTGATTATTTTGAGATAGCTAAAAGGATAAATGAGAGTTAATATTCTCTTGTAAAAAGATATTTAATCGCAGCCTTAAATCCAAAGAGTATTAAAAAATCCCAAAAGATACAAAACATTTTTTTGGGGTATGGCTTTTTTTGGTTGTCATTTGGCTACCTTTTATTTTTAAATTATTATAACATAAAAAAAGGAAAATTATGGCAAATCCTACTCTAACCTTTGGAGTTGATTTATCAGCAGTATCCTAAACATTATATAAATATATTTACTTTTTAAAATTTTACTAAATTTTATATATTACTACTCTTTGTCTAAATTTAGATTTAAAAATACTTATGATAAAATAATAACTATTTAATCATAATAATAAAAGTGAATGACGACGTCAAATCAATTAAATAAACGACAATTATGGTAATTTTAAAAAATCCTCTTTTATAAGCAGCAGTATAGCAAATAAAATAACACTTAGCGTAGCTGGTATATTTATAATTATTTTAACTGTTCTATCCTATATAAATTACAAAGATTCGTAAATTAAAATAATACATCTAGTCGAAAACGAAAGAAAAAAGATCGGTAGAAGGAAGTAAGCTAATACCGAAAAACAAGAGAAATAGATTGATTTCAAGTATAGAGCATCTATCTAATATTATAGAATCAGATAATCAAGACTATATGAATGAAAATACAGAATTTTTATTATCTACGATAGATAAAACTTCAAATTTGACACTTATATATATGGTATTAGATAATTAACGGAATGATGTATAGCACAGGAGGTATAAAAGGACTTCTGGCTTCTACTTTTGACGCAAGAGAAAGAAAACGGTATACAAGTGCAAAAAATGCAAACAAACTCATAATAACCGAGCCTTACACAAACGCATATAATAATCTTGTATCTATAAGTGCGGTAAAACCTATCTATATAAAAGGTAAATTTATAGGCGTACTTGGTGCAGATATGGATAATGTAGCATTTAAGAGTCTAGTGAATTATTTATAAACAATGACTTAGACGCTAAATTTTTACAGATCAGACAAACTCAATTATAAAAAAGCATCGGCCTTTAATATCATATCTATTATTATTTCATCACTGATAGTTTGGTTTGTTATAAAACTAAATTTCAAACCGTTAAATAAGATAGTATATCGTCTCAAAAACTTCTTTGACTTCTTAAAACCATAAAAATGATAATCCTAAATACTCTTCAAGGCAAGATAGGATCTGATATAAATGTTATTAAAAAAACATTTGATGATTTTAAAAATCTTGATTTTACCTCTAATATACCTAATGCCAAAGGAGAGGTTGAAAAGGTTACTAATCTTTTAGGTAATGAGATAACTAATATACGCGATATAACAGATCAAACAAACTTACTAGCATTAGCCGGAGATCACGGTAGAGAAGCTAGCAATACATAGAGTTCAGAAACTATAGATAATGAAGTGGTTAGTGAAGTTAAAAGGAAGAAGTTTAACTAGGTTATAAATTCAAAAATCTATAAAAAGGGCAAAAATGCCCTTTTTATTAATAACATTCTAGCTTGAAGTTCGGTACTAGATTGAAATTTAAATATTTATAAATTTCATTTTCTTTTCCAGCAAGTTTTGCCGGAACTATCTTCATATATTCTTCTACACTTGGAAGTCTACCTAACATTGCGCAAACCGCCGCAAGTTCGGCAGAACCCAGATAAACTTGAGCTCCCATACCCATACGATTATCAAAATTTCTAGTAGAAGTTGAAAATACTATCGCATTATCAGCTACTCTAGCTTGATTACCCATACATAGTGAGCATCCAGGAACTTCGGTTCTAGCGCCTGCCGCGCCAAATAGCGAGTATTTGCCCTCTACTCTTAACTGTTTTTCATCCATCTTTGTAGGCGGTGCTATCCAAAGACGAGCAGGAACTTGTCCTTCGCCTTTTAGAACTTCTGCTAAGGCTCTGTAGTGACCGATGTTTGTCATACAACTACCTACGAAAACTTCATCTATATTTTTAGGGCGTTTTGGATCGGCTAAAATCTCGCTTAATGTAGCTACGTCATCTGGATCATTCGGGCAAGCAAGGATCGGCTCTGTGATATCATTCATATCTATCTCGATAACGGTATGATATTTCGCATCTTTATCAGCCTCTAAAAGAGTAGGATTTTCAAGCCATTTTTTCATCTTATCTCTTCTTCTAGCTAGTGTTTGCTCATCACCGTATCCGGCTTCTATCATTGCGTCTATCAAAGCTACGTTTGAATTTAAGTATTCGATGACTGGCTCTTTGTTTAGCGCTACAGCGCAAGCTGCGGCACTTCTTTCGGCACTTGCGTCGCTTAGCTCGAATGCTTGCTCTACTTTTAGATCAGGCAAGCCTTCTATTTCTAAAATTTTACCGGCAAATACGTTGATTTTACCTTTTTTCTCGACTGTTAAAAGACCTTTTTTGATAGCGTAGTACGGGATCGCATTTACAAGGTCTCTTAAAGTGATACCAGGTTGCATTTTACCTTTAAATCTTACTAAAACGGATTCTGGCATGTTTAGAGGCATTGAGCCAAGAACAGCCGCAAACGCAACCAAACCGCTACCGGCGGGAAAGCTTATACCGATAGGAAAGCGAGTATGAGAGTCGCCACCTGTTCCTACGGTGTCAGGTAAAACCATTCTATTTAGCCATGAGTGGATAACACCATCACCAGGTTTCAAGCTGACACCGCCACGACTCATCATAAAATCAGGTAAAGTTTTGTGCATCAAAGCATCTGTAGGTTTTGGGTAGGCTGCAGTATGGCAAAAACTTTGCAAAACGAAATCAGCAGAAAATCCGAGACTAGCGAGCTCTTTTATCTCATCTCTCGTCATCGGTCCGGTCGTATCTTGAGAGCCAACTGTTAAAGTCATAGGCTCTACGTACATTCCAGCTCTCACGCCCTGCACTCCACACGCACGACCTACCATTTTTTGAGCTAAAGTATAACCTGAGTTGTCGTTATTTGCCGGTTGAGACGGTTTTATAAATATATCTTCATTTCCCAAACCAAGCTCGGCTCTAGCTTTAGAACAAAGGCTTCTAGCGATTATAAGTGGGATTCTGCCGCCCGCTTTTACTTCGTCTTTTAAGGTATTTGGCTCAAGTTTAAATGTTTTTACTACTTTAGAGTCTTTTACTATCTCACCTTTATATGGATAAATTTCGATCTTATCGCCCATTTCTAAGCCATCTACATTTACTACGATAGGTAAAGCGCCGCTATCTTCTGCAGTATTGAAGAAAATAGGAGCTATGATAGATCCAAGTATAATGCCGCCTGTTTTTTTATTTGGTATGCCATCTATCTCATGACCCAAATGCCACTGGATAGAGTTTATACCGCTTTTTCTTGAACTTCCGGTTCCAACTACGTCGCCTACATATATAACTTCTAAGCCGCTCTTTTTAAGCTCGGCGATTTTTTCTAAACTGCCTGGTTGACGCTTAACTAACATAGCATTTGCATGAAGCGGTATGTCTGAGCGGCTAAATGCTTCACTTGCAGGACTTAAATCATCGGTGTTTGTCTCTCCTGCTACTTTAAAAACGACAGCTTCGATTTTTTCTGGTATATCTGCTCTAGCTTTGAACCATTGGGCGTTTGCCCAGCTCTCAAGAACTGATTTAGCGTATTTATTACCATCTTTTGCAAGTTTTGCAATATCATTAAAATAATCATGTACGAAAATAGTGTTTTTTAATACTTCAGCCGATGCTTTTTGAATGCTCTCGTCACTATTATGAAGGCTAGCTACAAGAACTATCACGCTATATCCGCCAAGCATAGGCTCAAGCATTTTTATAGCTGTAAATTTATCGATCAAATCACATTTTAAATCATGGTTTATAATCTCGTTTAAAAACTCGGCTTTTACTTTTGCAGCGTCATCTACCCCGGGATTTACACGATTTGCAAGCAAATCAACAAGTTCTTTAGTCGGACAGGTTTTTAACAATTCACAAACCTCTTTAGTCTGCTCCTTCGTAAGTGGAAGCGGTGGGATACCGAGTTTTGAACGCTCTTCTTTAGCTACACTATAATCATCAAAAAAGCCCATAATTTTTCCTTTAATAAAATTTTTAATATAATTCTATCATAATTAACAAAATGAAAAAAGAAAAATTAAACTTAAATTTGATATTTTATGATACTTTAAAGAAAAAGTAAATTTAAAATTTAAATTTAGTATAAAAAAGGATTAAATTTTGAAAATAGCATATATGAAAACTCCGGTTGGAAATTTAAAAATAAGCTGTCATGATGGAAAAATTACAAATATAGATTTCTGTGATGAATTTCTAGATTTAGAAGTAAATGACAAAAACTTAAGCCTTTGCATACACGAATTAGAGCTGTATTTTCAAGGAAAATTAATAAATTTTACAACTAAAATTAATATAGCAGGAAGCGAATTTGAACAAAAAGTATATAAAGCACTACTTGAAATTCCATATGGAAACACTGTAACTTATAAATATATAGCCGACAAAATCGACTCTCCAAAAGCAGCTCGAGCCGTAGGAAATGCGAATTCTAAAAACAAAATTCCTATTATAATTCCATGCCATAGAGTTGTAGGAGTATCAAATTTAGGCGGATATAGCGGTGGAAATGGGATTGAAACAAAGAAAATTTTACTAAATTTAGAAAAATCTTATTTATAGAATTTAGTTTATAAAAATAACTTTATAGTTTTGCCATTTCTATACCACGACAAAACTATGAAAATATCAACTTCTATATCCAAGTATATTTAATCCAAAACCTTTTATAGCAACAAATTCTTTATACTCGCTTGAACTTAAAATTTCTATATCTTTAACACCAAAATATGCTACGATCTGAGCACCGACACCGTAATTTTTAAATAAATTTGAATTACAATCCTCGCCATCAAGAAATATCAAAATTCCGCCTTCTTTATCTAAAATATTAAGGTGAGATATAAATTCCTTATATTTTGGAGAGCTAAGAAGCTCTATATCTGTTCTAATCTTATGAAATTTAACGTTTGTTTTATCTTTAATATCTCCAAACACAAATGCAATATGTTTATTTCCTAAATGATCACTAACATCGTATCTTAAAGCTTCAAAACCAGCTATAGAGCTCCGTTTCGCATCTTCTATATTTATGAGTTTTTCATGATGCAAACGGTATTCGATTATATCCGAAACACTCACCATATTTAATCCGAATTTAGAACAAAACTTCTCCAAGTCTACTCTTCTAGCCATAGTTCCATCATCATTTACAACTTCGCATATAACAGAAACCGGAGCAACTCCGGCTAATTTACACAGATCTATACTTCCTTCGGTATGTCCGGTTCTCTCCAAAACACCGCCTTTTTTAGCAATAAGAGGAAAAATATGCCCCGGACGCACAAAATCATCGGCTTTAGTATTATAATCAACTAGCATTTTTATAGTCATATCACGTTCATAAGCACTTACTCCAGTAGCCGCCTCTTTAGCATCGATGCTTACTGTAAAGGCTGTTTCATGACAACTAGTATTTGAACTTACCATTGGAGAAAGTTCAAATTTATCTGCTAATTCTCTAGTAACAGGAGTGCATAAAACACCTTTTGCATGAGTTATCATAAAATTTACTTTTTCTATATCGCTAAAACAAGCAGCGTAAACTATATCCCCTTCATTTTCACGATCCTCATCATCTACCATAACAATCATTTTGCCATTTTTTATATCATCAATAGCTTGCAAAACCCTATCAAAAGCCATATTTCCATACCTTTTTTAAAAAATTTTGTAAAATTATACATTGATATTTGAAATACTAAATTAATATTAATATTGTGTAAAAAAGTTTAAATTTAGCTTCCAAAATACTACTTTATGGTTATGTTAAATGTTTTATGTTAGAATGTACTTTAAATTTAAAATAAGGATTATGTTATGAAAGTATTGCTGATAAAAGATGTAAAAGGACTTGGAAAAGCCGGGGAAGTAAAAGACGTAAAAGATGGTTATGGTAATAATTTTTTGATAGGAAAAGGTCTTGCAAAGTCTGCTACCGACGCTGTTTTAAAACAATACGAAGCAGCCAAAAAAAGAGCACAAGAAGAGATAAACTATGAAATCAACCAAAACGAAAAGCTCAAAGCCGAACTTGAAAATATAAAAATAATTATAAAAACAAAGCTAGGTGCAAACGGAGCTCTATTTGGCAGTATAACAAAAGACGAGATAGCAAACGCTCTAAAAGAGCAAAAAGGGTATGAAGTAGATAAGAAAGCGCTTGAGTGTGATCATATAAAAGCAACCGGAATTTATGACGTAGCGTTGAAACTAAAACATGGAATTTCGGCTAAATTTAAAGTTGAAGTAGCGGGTGAATAATGTTTCATGCTACAACTATTTTAGCTTATAAGGGCAACAAAGGCTCTATTATAGGTGGAGACGGCCAAGTAAGTTTTGGAAATACCGTTTTAAAAGGAAACGCAGTAAAAATCCGAAAGCTTTTAGGGGGTAAAATTTTAGCGGGTTTTGCGGGAAGTACCGCCGATGCGTTTAATCTATTTGATATGTTTGAGCGTATACTTGAAAGCACTAAAGGTGATCTTTTAAAAGCCGTTATCGAATTTAGTAAAGAGTGGAGAAAAGATAAAGTACTGCGTAAACTTGAAGCTATGATGCTAGTTCTTGATAGAGAACATATATTTTTACTAAGCGGTACGGGAGATGTAGTCGAGCCAGAAGACGGAAAAATAGCAGCAATAGGAAGCGGTGGAAATTACGCTTTAGCCGCAGCAAGAGCTCTTGATAAATTTGCTGATATAAATGAAGAAGAACTCGTAAAAGAGAGTCTTAAAATAGCAGGCGAAATTTGCATATACACAAATACAAATATAAAAACTTATGCTTTATGGGATGAAAAATGAATCTTACACCAAAAGAGATCGTAAAATTTTTAGATGATTATGTTATAGGACAAGATGACGCAAAAAGAGTTATCGCAGTAGCTCTTAGAAACCGTTATAGAAGAATGAAACTTGATAAAAGTATTCAAGAAGATATTATACCAAAGAATATCTTGATGATAGGCTCTACGGGAGTCGGTAAAACCGAGATCGCAAGGCGGCTCTCAAAGATGTTTGGTTTGCCATTTATCAAAGTAGAAGCTAGCAAATATACCGAAGTTGGCTTTGTGGGTAGAGATGTTGAATCTATGGTGCGAGATTTGGCTATGGCTAGTTTAAATTTAGTAAAAAAAGAGCAACGCGAAAAAAATTCAGATAGAATAAACGAGTATATAGAAAAAAAGATACTTGAAAAACTTCTTCCTCCTCTTCCAAAAGGTGCTAGTGAGGATAAATTAAGAGATTACGAATCTAGCTATTTGCGTATGAAAGACAAACTCCAAAAAGGCGAACTAGATCATTTAAATATCGAATTAGACATAGACCAATCTACTTTTGAAGCCGGTGGAAATTTGCCTCCAGATATGGCTGCTATGCAAGAAAGTTTTATCAAAGTCATAGGTATAGCAAATAAAAAAGTGAAAAAAGAATTTAAAGTAAAAGATGCTAGAGAAGCTCTAAAAAATGAAGCTAGCGAAAAAATTTTAGACATGGAAAGTATAAAAACAGAAGCTTTAAAAAGAGCCGAGAATGAAGGTATTATATTTATAGACGAGATAGATAAAGTAGCAGTTTCTAGCGGAAACTCAGGACGTCAAGATCCCAGCAAAGAAGGTGTTCAAAGAGATCTTTTACCTATAGTGGAAGGTTCGAACGTAAGTACTAAATTTGGAAATTTGAAAACAGATCACATCTTATTTATAGCTGCAGGAGCATTTCATATAAGTAAACCAAGCGATCTTATACCAGAACTTCAAGGAAGATTTCCACTACGTGTAAATTTAGATAGCTTAGACGAAAAAGCACTTTATGAAATACTAACAAAACCTAAAAACTCACTTCTATCTCAGTACAAAGCACTCTTAGGAGTTGAAGGAGTAGAACTCGAGTTTAGCGATGAAAGCATAAAAGAGATAGCAAAGGTTACTCAAAATACAAATCAAAAAGTAGAAGATATAGGAGCCAGAAGACTTCATACGGTCATTGAAAAGGTTCTTGAAGATATAAGTTTTGATGCAGATAGCTATAAAAATGAAAAAGTAACTATCACAAAAGAGTTAGTAGACAAAAAGCTTGGCGATATCTGTCAAAATGAAGATCTTGCGAAATATATACTATGAAAAGTGGATTTATAAGCCTTATAGGCAGGACAAATGCAGGCAAAAGTAGCCTGCTAAATTATCTCTTAAATGAAAAAATATCGATGGTCTCTCACAAGCAAAATGCTACTAGAAGAAAAATAAACGGTATCGTTATGCACAAAGATTCTCAAGCTATATTTATAGATACTCCAGGACTTCACGAAAGCAATAAAACCATGAATAAACTAATGGTAGAAGCCGCAACAAAATCTATAGGAGACTGTGATTTACTGCTTTTTGTAGCAAGCGTATTTGATAACATAGAAAACTATAAAAAGTTTTTAAATTTAAAAAAAGACGCTCCTCATCTCATAGCTATTACAAAAATAGATGAAGCTAGCGATAAAGAGATTTTCGCTAAATTAAACGAATATCAAATATACTCTGATGAATTTAAAGCCATCATACCTTTAAGCGTAAAAAAACAAGCATACAAAAATATACTTTTAGATGAAATTTACAAATATCTGCCAGAACACGAATATTTCTATGATCCTCAGTACTTGACTACTGCAAACGAACGTGAGATTTTTAGAGATTTTATACTTGAAGCTGTTTATGAATGCGTAAGCGATGAAGTGCCCTATTCTACAGACGTAAATGTAGATAAAGTAGTAGAAAAACAAAATATTACGGAAATTTATGCAACTATAATTACGGATAATGAGCATCATAAAGCTATATTAATAGGTAAAAACGGTCAAACAATTAAAAGAATAGGTATAAACGCTAGAAAAATTATTAATACTTTATTAAATAATAAGATATTCTTAAAAATCAACGTCAAAATAGATAAAAATTGGAATAGCAATGAATCAATTATTAAAAAAAACTTTTTGTATTGACTTTTTATTATTTTTATATTACAATGATAGCTTCAGAATTGACAAAGAATAAAATATAGGGTTGTGAATGAAAAATAAAAATCATAAACCGATAATATCTATAAATCCTATTAAAGAAAAAATATATGAATTCGATAGTACTTTCACAACCAAAAGCCTATCCAATTTAAATAAAAACAGTGGATTTTATATATCGTATATTGAGCATAAAGATGTCATTATAAGTCAAATAAACACTAATTCCATTACTTCAAATTCAGATGAAATAGACGCCATAATAACACAAAAAGCCTATGAAGAACTAGATCTTGATCCAAATTTGGAATACACGATAAAATATATAAAACAGAACGATTCAGATACCTCTTACACTGTATTTATAGTAAATAATCAAAATATACTAAATTTATATCAAAATACTATAGAAAAAGTAGATTATATAGATTGTATAACCATAGCACCTCTGCTTATGGAATCTTTATACAGTGAAAAATTACTATCGGGTAGTCAAACGGATTGTTTTATATATTTTGATGAAAATGACGCGTTTTTAACTATATACGATAACGGTAAATATGTACTTAGCAGATCGCTTGCAAGGCAGTCTTTAGGACAGATAAATAGTAAATTCTGTGAGCTGACCGGAGATAAAGTGGAGATTGCTGATTTTTTAGACGAACTTAAAACAAAAGGGATAAATATCGAACAAAAAGATGGTCTAAATTATGTTCTTGATGATGCATTTTACTACGTTTCAGATATTATAAACAGTGTATCGAAATTCCAAGGACTTTCCATACAAAATATATATGCAACAAGTTGCGTTGGCAATATACCGGGACTTGCAAAATTTATTCAAGACAGAATTCTTATAAATACATCCGATTTTAACTTTTTTAACAATATCAAATCATCAAATTTAGACCCCTCCTTCTTGCATGTATTGATGACTTTATACGCAAAATATTATATATCCTCCAAAACAAAACTAAATTTTTCACCTTTTTTGCGACCTCCAGCCATATATCAAAGAGATGGCGGAATATTTTTGATAATAGCAACAAGCACTTTAATCATAAGTTTAATCTATCCAATCTATCAATTAATCAGCGGAATCTACCTTACAAAGCTTATAAATGATCAAAATATAATCATAAGTGAACAAGAAATTATAGTAAATAACTTAGAAAATCAACTAAATAAAATCAACTACGATATACAAGTCACAAAGCAAAATATTTACGATCAAGATCAGCAATTAGGTCTAAAAAAGAGATTACTAAATCAAATTTATAGTAAAAAACGAGATTACCCAGTAAAGAGTATCGCGCTATATGAGATATCTAAAGAGATAAATGCGCTTGGAGTTAAAACGACGAGTATAAAGATAAATGATAAAACAGCGCTTATAAGTTTAATAAGCAATGATGATAAAAGAATAACTAAGCTTATAACAAACATAGATAATCTAAAATCTTATAAAGTAAGCACGAAACAGATAGCGTTAACCGGCAATGGTCAGTATGATAGCAATATAACAGTGGAGATAAGATAATGAATATTGAAAATATATTATCAAGACTAGATGAATATTTTGCAAAAAAGAAAAAAAACGAAGTTTATCTCATTTTTGTCGCTATGTTTTTGATTATTTCATATACTGTGTATATGTTTGTGCTAGATAAAACATCAAATTTTTATGAAGAAAAACTAAGCGGATATCACTCTGCTCAAGAACAATATCTGAATTTAAAAAATACGGATGAAATAAATAACAACATAGCTATGTCTAAAAAAACATATAATCAAAATATATTTAATTTGCAAAATATAAAAGATGAAAACTCATATCTAAGCAAAGAGTTAAAAATACTATCTCAATCAATTTTCAATGAAAGAGACTTAAACAAATTTTTAGATTATTTAGCGTTAGAAGCTAAAAATAACAATATATCAGTGATAGATATCATAAACAACACAGGTAAGATAAAGCCTCTATCTGTAGAAAAATTTTACGATGTAAATGTATCGTTTAAAGCAAATTTCAATAATATAGTAAGATACATAAGCAATTTAGAGCGATCGAACAACGTAATAGATATACAAAATTTAGATATAAATGTCTCTCAAAATAACCTAAACGGAAATTTAAATATCATAGTATGGGGTATAAAATCAATATGAAAAAATATGTATTTTTGATGCTTATATCATATACCTTATCAGCCGATGAAGAAATCATGAAAAAATATATGGATATAACAAAAAACATATCTCAATCAAGGCAAACTCTAAGCCCATCTGAACTAAAAGATATAAAAGATCCATTCGTAAGCCAAAGAAATATTGACCAAGAACAGATCGATACTAACGAAACAGCTCAAGATCCGTATGTATTATATGCGATAGTTCAAAACAAAGTAAAAATAAATCAAAGCTGGTATGGTATAAAAGACACGATAGATATATACACTATATCTAGTATCCAAAAAGATAGTGTAATTTTACAAAACCAAACGCAAACTATAAAATTAAATTTAAAAAAAGGTAGCAGCAATGTCCTTATTAATTACAAATAAAAATATATTTAAGATATTAACAATTTTAGCAATATTTTTTAGTACTGAAGCATTAGCAAATGAATGCAAAAGCAGAGTTTTTAATATAAAAATCTCAAACAGCGTATCTACAGCAGAGATACTAAATCAACTTTCGGATATGTGTCATTTTAGCATTATACAAAATGACGAATATGCAAGTCAGGTACTGCAAAATCAGATATCTGGTATAAATATCAAAGATATGACGTTAAAAGAGATATTTGATATATTAATAAATCAAAACAATTTAGACTATACATTTTATAAAAATATACTAAAAATTTCATCTATGCAGACTAAAATGTTTAAGATAGATTATATAACTTCGGTGAGAGAAGGAACTGCTATCATAAAAGCTTCTGTTGATTCATCTCCGTCTGAGGTTGGCGGAAACAATAATAATAACAATAACTCAAATACGAACGATCAAGCCGGATACGGACTTGATAATCATATAAAAACAACCGAAAAATTTGACTTTTGGCAAAATTTAAATGCAGAGTTAAAAGCTATACTAAACAACGGAAGCGAAAAACTGATAGCACCGGATCCTGTTATAAATACAAATGCGGGGCTCATAACAGTTACTGGTACAAATACTCAGCTAAAAAGAGTAGGCGATTACTTAAATCAGCTTGAAAACAGACTTAAAAAACAAGTAATGATAGACGTATCCATAATAGCAGTAGAACTAAGTAATTCATATACAAAAGGTATAGATTGGTCTAAATTTGAGCTTGGATTTAACAGCTATCTTGGAAACGATCCTGTTACAGGAGCTCCATCTAGTATACAATTTGGTACTGGCTCAGCAGGAAATCCGGCTCAAAGTCTAAGAAATATAACAGGCGGTTTTGTGCTTGGAGGCGGAATCAATCTAAGCATGGACGGAGTTTTAAATTTCCTCGAAACAAAAGGTAGAACAAAAGTCGTCTCAAGTCCTAAAATTATGACTATGAATAACCAACAAGCTCTAATTACGGTTGGAGACAATATAAACTATAGAGTACAAGAGGACACAACAAATAACAACACGCAAACAGCAGTAACTAATACGACTTATACTCAATATTTATCGGAATACTTTTAAATTTGCTTCCAGAAGTAAGCGATGATGGCAGGATAATGCTAAGAATAAATCCTAGTTTGAGTAGCTTTAAATACGGCGATGATAATAGAAGACAAGCAAATATAAGAGAGATTGCCCCGGATACTTTACAAAAGAAACTATCTACAGTAGTTCAAGTAAATAGTGGAGATACCATCATTCTTGGTGGTTTGATCGGTGAAACAAAAGGTAAAGACAACACAAGCGTTCCGGTTCTTGGAGATATACCTCTGTTCGGAAATCTTTTTAAAAGCACTAAGGATTCAGTTAGCACAACAGAGCTTATCTTTATAATAACACCAAAAGTTATCAATAACGAAACTCCAAAACAGATACGAAATTCATTAAAAGAACTTGGATTTTCAGAGTCTGTCTTATGAATAACTACACTGCTTTAAAAGAGGTTTTTGTTGATGATAACGGTATTTTTGATTATGTAAATTTAGATAAATCCACTATCACATATTACAAAATTTTAAACGCTCTTAAAAAACCTCTAAAGCTAGTGTTATTTTATGGAAAACCAGGATCCGGAAAGACATTTTTACTGCATAAAATTTATAAAGATATATCTCAAAAAGATAAAGTGATATTTTTCCCTCAACCATTTTTCAATGAAGCAGACTTCATAAATGCTCTTAGTCTAGAGATTTTTAATCAAAAAATTGAAAATCCAACATACGAGAACCTTATAGCAAATTATAAAAATAGTTTAAAAACGGATCAACATGAAAGTAAATATATAATTTTACTTTTAGATGAGGCGCAACTTTATCCTAATTTTTTAATAGAAAAAATAAGACTAATGGCAGATACTAGGCTATTTAAGATACTTTTTACCGTACATAAAACAGATGAGGAAGACACACTGGCTAAGGATTATTTTCGTACCAGAATTTGGGAAAATATCGAATTAGAAAGCTCGAGTCTGGATGAAATATGCTTATATATAGAAAAAAAGTTGGTTTTTCATAATCTCCATAGTTATTTTGATATGTACAATATAAATCATATAAAACTTATATATAAATTAACTAATGGAAATTTAAGAGTACTAAATAAGCTGTTATATAAAATATATGAAATTTATGAATATTATGAAGAAAGCAGACCATCAACCATAAAAAATAGACGTCTATTAAAAAAAGTAGTGGAAATGGCTGCCATAGACTCGGGACTTATAAATGCTTGATTCTTATGAAATACAAGAAATGGAAAACAAATGGAAAAAATATAACAGAAATAGAAATAAAAAACTATATATGTTATCTGCTACGATACTTATATGCTTAAGCATTAGTATATCTGCTGGGTATTTTATAGATCTATATATGAAAAAACAAAGCGATATGCTTCAAAATGAAATAGCAAATATAAATTTAAAAAAACACGTAAATGAACTAAAAGAAAAAGCAAAAATAGCTAAACAAAAGCTAGAACAACAAAGAGCTCAAGACGAAAAAGAGCTACTAGAACAAGCTAAAAAAGATGATGTAGGCTTTAATCTAGATATCGAGAAACAAACCACTCTAGATGAATCGTTGCCAAATCAGCAAACAAAGCAAAAAATAAAAGATATAAAAACTGCAGATAACAACAATGTCTTAATACCAAAAATCATCTCTCAAAACGCTTTACCAAATTTAAACGATTCTGAAATTACAAATCAGCGTATCATTTCTGATTTGCCTCTACCTCAAGATACTAAAATTTTGGAATTTTCAGAAACAAATCAGAGCGAATCAAATCAATATCAAAATCAGGCGCAAAATAAAAACCAAGCACAAAACAGCATAAAAATTGAATCTCAAACCATAAATATGTCAGTAGAATCTCTAAAATCTAAATTTGATAGTACGAATGATATAAAATACGCTATTTTACTAGCTGAAGAGTTTTACAAACAAAACGACTATGAAAATGCTATAAAATGGGCTTTTACGATAAATAGTATAGATGAAAACGAGGTAAAAGGCTGGGTTATCTTTGCTAAAGCGAAGTATAAAATAGGCAAAAAAGAAGACGCGCTAACAGTTCTTAATGCACTACAAGAGAAAAATAGATCAGCTAGCATAGAAGAGCTTATAGAGCAGATCAAAAAAGAAACTTTATAATGGTAAAAAAATATGAATGAAAAAAATGATATTTCAGGACCTGAGTTTTATCAAAACAAAAACGCCCAACTAAGTCAAATAGATAAACAAGTTTTACTCACTCTAATCAGAGATGGAAAACTCAGTCAAAACAATGCAAATGATTTAGAAACAAAGATAAACGCCAACAACATAAAAGATATTTTGATGGAGTATGCAAATATATCTTATGATGATTTTATAAATACTATTTTAGATCTTTATAGGCGCGATAGAGTAACTCTAAAAGATATTACAGACCATTTTTTATTAGATTTAGAGGAGTTCTTAAAAGATGTTGCAAAACAGTTTAGGCTGGAGTATTTAAATTTAGAAAACATCAAACTCAATTATAATCTCATTGAAAAAGTATCTGCGGTACAGCTAAAAAAGCTCGGTGCACTTCCTATAAAAGAAGATGAGATAAATGTATATGTTGCACTAAAAAATCCATTTGATTTAGACGCTCAAGATAGAATCGGTCATATTTTTAATAGAAAATTACTCAAAGTAGTAGTATGTGATCCAAATAACATAGATAAATACATGAGCAAAATAGAATTAAATGAGAGCGTAAAAGGCATAATCAACGAAATCAGAAAAGAACTCGGCAGCCAAACTACACAAGATAGCGATAGCAGCGGTATTTTAAAGCTCATTGAAACGATCTTAAGGATATCTATACAAAACAGAGCAAGCGATATCCATATAGAGCCTACAGAAACAAACTGTATCGTAAGAAGCCGGATCGATGGAATGCTCGCTGAGACTTTTGTATTTGATAAAGATATATATCCACCTTTAATAAGCCGCATAAAACTCTTATCAAATATGGATATAGCCGAACGTAGAAAACCCCAAGACGGGCGTTTTTCTGCTCATATATTAAACAGAGAATATGATTTTCGTATATCGACTTTGCCGATTTTAAACGGAGAAAGTTTAGTTTTAAGAATACTTGATAAATCCAAAGTGGTAATAAGCTTAGAAAATTTAGGTATGCGTCAACAAAATTTCTCTAAATTTACTCACTCGATGCATCAACCTTATGGCATAATTTTAGTAACAGGACCTACTGGAAGCGGTAAATCAACTACTTTATACGGTGCTTTAAACGATATAAAAAGCGTAGAAAAAAAGATTATTACCGTAGAAGATCCAGTAGAATACCAATTAAATATGATCCAACAAGTGCATGTAAACGAAAAAGCGGGTCTTACGTTTTCTGTAGCGTTAAGATCGATATTACGTCAAGATCCAGATATCATAATGATAGGAGAAATAAGAGATCAAGATACATTAAGAATCGCCATACAAGCAGCATTAACTGGTCACCTTGTATTTTCTACACTACACACAAACGATGCAATCTCAGCGATAACTCGTATGATAGACATGGGCGTTGAAAGCTACTTAGTAAGCGGAGCTTTGATAGCTATAGAAGCTCAACGTCTAATAAGAAAACTCTGTCCTCACTGTAAACAAAAAATAGCTCTATCTGCAAACATCATAAAAGACATACAAAAACAGCTTCCTAGCGAGTATCAATTTTATAAAAGCGTAGGATGTGAGCTATGTTCTCAAACAGGATTTTTAGGGCGTGAAATGATAAGCGAAATTTTGCCTATAAGTGATAAAATATCGTCTATGATAGCAAGTGAAGCTTCAAAAGACGAGCTTAAAAAAGTTGCATATGAAGAGGGTTTTACGGATATGTTTTATGATGGAATCATAAGAGCGGCAAACGGAATTACAACGATAGAAGAGATATATAGAGTAGCAAAAGTATGAAGATATATGAAGTAGAACAAATAATAAAAGCTAAACGCAATAAGATATATATAAAAGCTGAAAATAGAGTAGAAGCAAAAGAAACCGCTATGAAACAAAACAGAGGAATCGTAATAAAAGTAACAGAAACCAAAACTGTACCTCTTGATATGCAAATAAGCGAAATAAAACAAAAACTAACTCAAAAATTATTATATCCAAAGGTAAAAATACCAAATTTAGTAGCTTGTATAAGACAGTTAAGCGTTATGACAAATGCCGGTATATCAATACACGATAGTATAAAAGAGGTTATAAAATCAACAACGGATAAAAGGCTAAAACTAATTTTTGAAAATGTAAATGATGATTTAAACGCCGGAATGAGCATCACAGAGTCTTTAAATTTATATAGCGATGAACTAGGGAATGTTGTTATAGCAATGGTAAGACTTGGTGAAGAGTCCGGAAATATGGCAGAATCTCTACAAAAATTAGCTGAAATACTACAAGAAATTTGGGATAATCAAAGAAAATTTAAAAAAGCCATTCGATACCCTACTTTAGTTATTTGCGCTATAGCAATAGCTTTTGTACTGCTTATGGTGCTTGTAGTTCCGACATTTAGAGATATTTTTGAACAGCTAAATGCAGAACTTCCTTTGCCTACTAGAATACTCCTAAATATAGAATATCTTATTACAAACTATGGATTTATCTGCTTAGGAGGTATCGTTTTATTTCTATTTATCTTAACTAATTTATATAAGAAAAATGGAAAATTTAAAAATATATTTGATAAATATATTTTAAAAGTTTATCTAATAAAAAATATTATATTTTTTTCATCTATGAGTAGATTTAATCTCATATTTACTGAACTTGTTCGAGCAGGTATACCTATAAATGACGCTCTTGATACGGCTTGTGTGACGATTTCAAATTCATATATTAAAAATAAACTTTTAGGCGTAAAAGTAAATGTACAAAGAGGAAATCCACTAAATTATGCATTTAGCGAAACCAAACTATATGAAGGTATGCTTTTACAAATGATAAGTGCCGGAGAAAAAAGCGGTAGTTTAGACTCTATGCTTGAGAAAGTTACAGACTACTATAAAGAGAAATTTAATACTCTAATTGACAACATATCAAGCTATATTGAGCCGATACTACTCGTATTTATAGCTGCTACCATAATACTCCTTGGTCTAGGTATATTTTTACCGATGTGGGATATGGCGAATGCTGTAAAATAATAATATAACTTTAATATAACATATGATAATATTATAAACTTAAATTTATAATAAAGGAATCATATGAAAGACAGCCTCGGGCTATTAGAAAAGGATATAGATGAAGAGGCGTTTTTAGTCTCTAAAACAGACTTAAAAGGCGACATTACATACTGCAATCAAACTTTTTTAGAAGTAGTAAATTCAAAAAACAAAGATCTAATAGGAAAACATCATAACATAGTAAGACATCCAGATATGCCTAAATTTGTCTTTCAACTGCTATGGAAAAGAATAAAAAACAAACAAGAAATCTTTGCATTTGTTAAAAATAGAACTTTCGATCAAGCTTATTACTGGGTTTGCGCAAATGTTACACCATCCATTGATGAACACGGAAATATAATCGGCTACTACTCAGTAAGGCGCAAAGCAAGCAAAGAAGCGATAAAAACCATAGTCCCGATATATCAAAAAATGGTTGAATTGGAAAAAACAGGAGGCGTAGAAGCTTCTTCTAAATTTATAAATAGTTTTCTAACTCAAAACAATACCACTTATGATTGTTTCATAAATAATTTACAGCGTTCTAAAGGATAAAAATGTCAATATTTAGCAAAAATAGTAGTTTTGATGAAAAACTATATGAGCAAATTTTATATGTCGCTACTCAAGCTGCAAACGGAAAACTGGAAGCTAGGATTACAGATGTAGATAAAAATTCCAAACTAACACAAATAGCAGTATGTATAAACAATCTTTTAGATCAAATAGAAGCGCTACAAAGAGAAATCGATACAAGCATAAAAGCTTCAAGAAACGGACTTGAATATAGAAATATCTACACTCAAGGATTCAAAGGATTATTTAAAGTAAATGCTAAATCAATGAGCGAGGGCGTATCTGGGGTATTGGAAGGTGAAAAAGGCAAAATCAGAGGTATATTATCACAAAAATTATGTGAGTTAGGAAACGGAAACAAAGGTATAGCAGATATCAAAAAAGATCTTCAAAAAAGCGTAAAAGATCTAAATCAAGTAGTAAGCTCATCGCAAACAACGGCAACATTGGCGCAAGATAGCATAAAAAATGTTAATGAACTTTGCGTAAATTTTGATAATATAACAAAAAACTCAAATCAAACAACACAAACAATAAACCAAAGAGCGAATGAAATAAGCAATGTCATAAGTCTGATAAAAGATATCGCAGATCAAACAAATCTTCTTGCTCTAAATGCAGCCATAGAAGCAGCACGTGCAGGTGAGCACGGACGTGGATTTGCGGTTGTTGCAGATGAAGTTAGAAAACTAGCCGAAAATACTACAAAAGCTACAAACGATATCGATTTAAACGTAAATTTACTCTCTCAAGAAGCAGATGAGTTAAATAAGAACTCAGATATGATAAATAAAATAGCTCAAACTGCTACAAAAAATACGCAAGATCTAAAAGACGCATTAAGCAAATTTAGTTTTGATGCGCAAAATACCGCACAAATTGCAGAACTAACTCAAAACAAAACTATGGGAATTCTAACTAAACTTGATATCGTTATGTATAAAACAGCTGCGTATAACAACACTTTAAACCAGCTAGGATGCACTCAGGAACTATCAGATCAAGAATCAGATATCATAAATAATTACAAAAATAGTTTTGAATCTAGATTCACAAAGGATAAATTTTGCATTAAAACCAAAGAAGAACTACATGCCATAACAGATATGGTAAAGCAAAATGTTTCAGAGTCGAAATCAGGATATAATCTGCAAAATATAGACAAATTTATAAATCAATTTATAAAAATAGAGGATAAAAGCGCTACCATTTTCTCAAACATAGATCAAATGATAGCAAATAGTAGTCAGAACAAAAAATAATAATTATTTTGTCAGCATTTTTTTAGCACAATCACTCATTCTCTTGCCGTCGCAACTAGCGCCAAGCTCTTCTTTTGCAACTTTCATAAGTGCGCCTAGATCTTTAATACTAGCAAAATTATTTTTGCTTATTAAATTTTGTAGTTTTTCTTCAAGCTCACAGTCGCTTAGTTGCGTTGGCAAATATGAACTTATGATATTTACCTCTTCAAGCTCTTTTTGTTCTAAATCCTCTCTACCGCCTGCTTTATACTGAGAAGCAGACTCATTTCTACGCTTTATCTCGGTTTGTAAAATAGCAAAGATTCTCTCATCACTAAGAGTAATTCTCTCATCAACTTCGATCTGTTTAAAAGCTGAGCTAATCATTCTTAAAGTATCGCGACGAAAATTATCTTTTGATTTCATCGCCTCTTTTATATCATTTAAAATACGCTCTTTTACACTCATTTTTACTCCTTTAAATTTAATAATCCAAGCTTACTGGCTACTGCGATTCCTTCTCTTAACCCATCGTCTATAACTATATATGGAACGCTAAATTCTTCTAATATCGGTTTTAAAAGATAAATTCCGGCTATTACTAAAGAAGTCCTATTTTTACCTACTAAACTATCTTTGTCATTTGATAAAGATAGTTTTAATAGAGCTGCGTCAAAATCCTCAAGATCTAAAATAGCTCCATTTATCATTTTAGCGTCATAATTCTCATATTTTAGTCCAAGTTTTAAGGCAACCACGCTAGTTGGAACTCCAGACGTAAGAATAATATTTTTAAAATTAAATTTAGAAATAAAGCTAAAAGCATCTTGAATTTTATCTTTAGCGACTATTTTAAACTTTGCTTCATCGCTACAGCACTCCTCGCAAAACCTTACAATTCCAAATTTAAAACTCTTAAACTCATTTGCAAAACTTATCTCAGTGCTAGCACCGCCAAGATCTATCAGCAAAGATTCATCTATATGAAATCCAAGTTTCAAAGCTCTATTTTCCACACCCAATCTTGCTAATTTAGCCTCCAAATTTCCACTAATGATATTAAATTTAATACCAAAATCACGTTCAACATCATAAAAAAAATCTTTAGCATTTGATGCTAGCCTAAAAGCCTCAGTGGCAACTGCTATATGGCTATCATTTTTAAAATCAAACGTAACGATAATTTCACCAAGAGCCTCAGTAATACGCATTTTTGCTGCCATACTAAGACCTTCGCTGCTTAAATTTCTAGCTGAGCCGACTATCTTTTCATAACTTTGGGTAATCTCAAGATTATCATCCATAGCGCAAACTCGTATAGTATTTGAGCCAAGATCTATGCAGATCATCTTTTATCCTTTAAAAAAGCTTTAATTTCGAGTTCTTTTAACACTTTTAAATGCTCTCCTAAGTCCTTGCCTCTTAGATGAGATAACTTGCTTATATCGATATTTGGATTAAATGTTTTATCATAAAATCCTAAATCAACTGCCATTCTTACCCTATTTTTCGTATTTAACCCAAGCCAATTTGAAAGCGGCATACTTAATGCTATTTTCATCATTTCATATCTGCTAGCTCGCTTTAAAAACGGCTCGTTTATCAATTTTTTATAGAATTTACCGAGAGACAAACTATCTAAAATCTCTTTTGGATTTAATTTATAAAAGTTTATAAGATCATATAAAAAACTTCTTGAATCATGCGTTATATTGAAATGCTGCTGAACTATTTTACCAAAACTATCTGGTTCAAATTTAACTCCAAAAAGTCTTTTATCTAGCCCCAAATCGCTCAAAAGTTCTATTCCAAAAGTTTTATGAGGAGCTATAAAAAACTTTTCAAGTTCAGATCTGATTCTATCTTTGCTAAGATCGTCTATACTGATATTGCGCATAATTTTTAAGCTTTGCTCATCCGCTTTCAAACCAAATCTTGCAGCAAATTGCACTGCTCTTAAAACTCTTAAACTATCCTCGCAAAAACTATGTTTATCAACTATTTTCAAAATCTTGTTTTGTATATCTTTACGACCGCCCCAAAAGTCGAGTATTTCGCCATTAAATATATTGATCATCATAGCATTCATAGTAAAATCGCGTCTTTTACTCGCAATTTTTTCATCGTTACAGTATGAAACTATGAAAGCTTTATGACCTATTCCGTTCTTACTTTCAGTTCTAGGTAGGCTTATATCATAATTTTTATATTTATATACAAAATAGCTTTTTCCAACTCCAGTAGCACCGATATCATGCATAATATTTTCAAATTTGAAAGGATCTATATCATAAACTTCTATATCAAAATCAATATTTTTAGCTCCAAGAAGCATATCTCTAACGCATCCTCCAACAAGATAAGCGCGTTTAGTCCGGTGTTTAAGTATATTTTTTAGAGTGCTTAACTCGTTATTTTGAAAGATTTGTGAGACGATGTTCGATATTTGCAAGTGCGAATTCCAAAAATTTTATTGTCAAATCAAGCTTCAATTCCATATTGCTATTATCGGAACTATTTAAGCCTTCAAATAAAACGCCTATTCTCTCTTTTAAATTTTTTAGAAAAATAATTTCGCTATTTACGCTTTCATCCTTAAACTCAGGCTTAATAGTTGACTTATCATCGTTTTCAACTCTATTTGCAACAGATTCCTCAACGCTTACAATATCGCCGCGAATTTCATCTAATTTTTGTATCTTTTCAAGTTCAGCTGTAACTTCATCTATAGTAATTTTTGCGATATCTTCAAGTTTCATATTTTAACTAGCCACCTTTTAAATTCTCTTATGCCTATTTCGTCATCGGTTTTTAAATTTAGAAAAAAATCAAGCATCTGCTCATTTACATAAACATTTTTGCGTCTAAGACCGCTAAGACGTCTTACGGCCGACTGAGCTTCTTGATTGTGCGGCTCAGCTTTTAAAATGTTTTTATAAACTTCAAGGGCGTCATTTCTAAGCCCTTGATTTTCATAAATTAAAGCTTCTGTGATTGTATTTTTCATATCTTTTTTACGTAATCACTAATTATTGAGCCGATTTCACTTGTGGTACAAATTTCTTTAGCATCAAATTTAGCAATATCTTTTGTTCTATATCCATCTCTTAAAACAGCTCTTACGGCCTTTTCTATATCGTTTGCGGCTTCGTTTTTATTTAAAGCATATTTCAACATCATAGCTGCAGAAAGTATCATAGCTATAGGATTGGCAATTCCTTGTCCTGCAATATCAGGAGCACTTCCGTGTATCGGCTCATAAATTCCTACTTTTCCACCTATAGAAGCGCTTGGAAGAAGACCGATAGAGCCGCATATCATACTTGCTTCATCACTTAAAATATCGCCAAATAAATTCTCAGTCAAAATAACATCAAATTGGGCTGGATTTCTAACTAACTGCATTGAAGCGTTATCAACATACATAAACTCCAAACTCACTTCAGGATAATCTTTTGCTACTTTAGAAGCTACTTCTCTCCATAGTTGAGACGTTTCTAAAACATTAGCTTTATCTACTAAACAGACTTTTTTATCTCTTTTCATAGCAGCTTCAAAAGCGATTTTAGATATTCTTTCTATCTCTTGAGTAGTATAAACCATGGTATTAAAAGCTCTATTTGTATCTTTTTGTCTTGGCTCACCAAAATAAAGTCCCCCAGTAAGCTCACGAACTACAAGCAAATCTACGTTTTGTAATACTTCTGGTTTTAAAGTAGAAGCATTTATAAGCTCGTCAAAAATAAGCGCTGGACGCAAATTTGCGTACGCTCCAAGAGATTTTCTAAGCTTTAAAAGACCGCTTTCTGGACGAAGGTCTCTTGGCAAATTATCCCATTTTGATCCACCTATAGCCCCAAAAAGAACCGCGTCACTTTTTAAAGCAGACTCCAAAGTCTCATCAGGAAGCGGTACGCCAAATACATCTATAGCCGCTCCGCCCATCAAAAAATATTCGTAATTTAACTCAAATCCAAACTTAGCACTAACACTATCGAGTACTTTTATAGCCTCTTCTGCTATCTCTGGACCTATTCCATCACCTTTTATAACACAAATATTATATCGATTCATAAATGTTTTACCTTATTTTTAAATTTAATTTAGACTTTTTTTAGCATAATTAATAAGACCGCCAGATCTAACAAGCTCTTGCATAAATTCCGGAATCGGCTCAAATTTATACTCAGTTTTTTGAGTTAAATTTTTTATAATTCCACCGCTAAAATCAACTTCTAGATTATCTCCTTCACTTATATCATCAGTCTTTTGACACTCTAATATCAAAAGTCCCGTATTAAAGCTATTCCTATAAAATATCCTTGCAAAAGACCTCGCTATAACTACACTTATACCAGCAGCTTTTAAAGCGAGAGGAGCATGCTCACGGCTACTTCCGCAACCAAAATTTTCTCCAGCTACTATGATATCGCCTTTTGTGACTTTGCTATAAAAATCTTTATCCGCATCTTCCATAATATGTTTGGCTAATTCATCTGGATTGCTAGTATTTAAGTATCTTGCGGCTATTATTATATCTGTATCAATATTATCTTTAAATTTCCATACTTTAGACATACTTTTCCTTTAAAAATTTGGTCGATTATATCAAATTTAAACTTAAAATCGCTCAATTATCATCATAACTGCTATGATAGCTATCAAAACCGCACTTACTCTTTCTATCAGATAAGCTTTAGTTTTAAGCAGTTTTTTAAACGCGACTCCGCCAAGAGCATAGATATTAAAGTCTATGATTTCTATAAACATCAAGACGAGTATCATCATATACAGTCTTATACCAAAGGGCGAAACGCTATCTATAAAAAGCGGAAATAAAGCGGTAAAAAATGCCCACGCTTTTGGATTTGATACTGAGCTCATAAAGCCTTGCCAAAACAGAGCTTTAGAGCTTATATCTTTTGCTTTTTCATCAAAGTTAAATTTGCTTCCGAGAAACATTTTATAGCTCAGATACAAAAGATAAGAAGCGCAAATAACGGTAAAAATTTGAAAAAATATCGGAAATTTAGCCAACACCGCTCCTACTGAAACAGCGCATACAAAAGCGACTATACCAAGGCTTATCGTCGCTCCTGCCATCATAAAAAGCGTTTTTTTATATCCAACGCTCATACCAAGACTAAGAGCCAAAGTCATATTTAGCCCAGGAAGTAGTGAAATCACCCAAAATGTAGTTATAAAAAGTAGCCAGTCCATAATAACACCTAAAAAGATTTAAACACGTCAAAAAGCATCCAGACTCCAAGTAGTAAAAACAGCGTTGCGCTAATCTTATTTATGACTTTAAAGTTTGAACTAAAAAACTTCTTCACGCTTGAGCCAAAAGTAGCATAGATATTTGTAGCTGCAAACTCTATACAAGCTATGACTATGATAAACGCAGCAAAAGTAGAGTTAAAAGGATTATGAACATCCATAAATTTAGGCAATAAGCTTATCATAAATCCCCATATAATAGGATCGCCAAAAGAGCTTACGAATCCTTGAAAAACTATAGCTTTTGAACTTAAATTTCTAACATCTATCTTTATATTGCTATTTATTTTAGTAGCTAAAAACATCTTATAAGCTATAAAAAATAGATAAAACGCACCAAAAATCCTAAGAACAGTAAAGAAAAACGGAAATTTAGTTATCAAAAATCCTATCCCAATTCCGCTTAAAAACACGATAGCAGCTATACAAACAGTAGATGACAAGATAAATAAAAACGCTCTTTTATAACCTGCGCTAAGCCCGATAGTAAGCGCCATAAGCATATTTAGGCCGGGACTTAAAGCAGCCAAAAAGAAACTTGTGATAAATAAAATCCAATCCATAAAATTACCTCAATTTTTGCGTGGTATTGTATCAAAAACTTATATAAATTCACAACTTTTTAACACTATTTTATAATAATTTCATCAAATTTATAAAAAAAGGGAAAAAATGAAAGCATCAAAACCGATCGGCACGACAGCTACGATAGTTACGTTTATAGTAGTAGGAATAACCGGAGTTCTTATGTTTTTTGATATAAAATCTAGCGGTATAAAAGTTTTACACGAGTATATAGGTATGGCAATGGTGATAGCTTGTGTGCAGCATATAATGGCAAATTTAACACCGTTCAAAAAGTACTTCGCAGGAAAAAAACTGGCTATAATGGGAGTTTTATTTGCGGCGTCGGTAGTTTTTATAGCTGCTACACCAAATAATCCAAAACCGCCGCTTAAAGACGTATATCAAAACTTTACAAATCTAAATTTAAGTACTGCAGAGAAAATTTTCGGCACGAATGAAAGCTTATTTAATGAATACCTAAATAAAAACGGACTTAAATTTGAAGATATAAGCGTAAAAGAATTTGCCGCTAAAAACAATATAAAAGAAAATGATTTAGTAAAAAAACTATTAAATAAATAAAATCAAATAAAGCCCCAAATCAAGGGGCTGTATCGCTTAGTGAGTTAAAAAATACTCCCCAATCTTTTTAGGATCGCTTGTATTTGTTAAAGCTACCATCAAAAGCACTCTAGCTTTTGGAGCATTTAAATTATCACTTGTTAAAAATCCATATTTTGCATCGTCTATTTCACCCGGATTCATAGTCTCTCCGCTACCTACTCTACTATCTCTAACAACAATTACACCGTCTTTGACGGCTTTTGCTAAAGCTTCTAGAGCGGATGGGTATATGTTTCCATTTCCCATTCCTGCGTTAATTATACCCTTTGCTCCATTTTCAAGCGAAGCATTGACAAAATCAGGATTGTCATTTGAATGACTAAAGATTATATCCACTCTAGGTAAAGAGCTGATTTTAGATATATCAAAATCGCTATTTTTTGTATGTTTTCTAGTCGGCTGCATATAAAACTTAACGTTTCCATAGATAACGGTACCGATTTTACCGGTATTTGGAGAAACGAAAGTATTTACCGCAGTAGTGTTTGTCTTAGCGACTTCTCTAGCAGCGTGAATTTCATCGTTCATAACAACCAAAACACCTTTGCCTGCTGCTTCTTTATCAATTGCGACATTTACGGCGTTATATAGATTTAGCGGACCGTCACTGCTTAAAGAGTCTGAGTTTCTCATAGCTCCGACCATAACTATAGGTTTGTCGCTTTTAACGACTAAATTTAGAAAATAAGAGGTCTCTTCCATAGTGTCTGTTCCGTGAGTGATCACGATACCATCTACGTTTTTGCTAGCTAAAAGCTCATTTACGCGTTTTGCTAGTTTTAGCCAAACTTCGTTATTCATCTCTTGAGAGCCGATATTACTTACTTGCTCACCTTTTATCGTAGCTATTTCATTGATTTGTGGAACTGCAGCTATAAGTTTATCTACCGTAACCGTTCCTGAAGTATAGCCGCTACTAAGAGAGCTTGAAGAGCTGCCTGCGATAGTTCCGCCAGTAGCAAGTATATAAATAGTAGGCTTGGCAAACATAGCGGATATCGTAATCAGCATAAGTATAAACACCTTTTTTAAGCACATAGTTATCTCCTTTGATTTTAATTTAAAGTTTAAAATCTAGGATCCCAGTTTTTGCAATATAATTATACAATTTTATAATGATTTAGTCAAGATAAATTTATATTAAAAATTAAATTAAATTATTTTCAGCTGATTCGTTATAAATTTTAGATATATTTTTATTAGTTTTTGCACCAAGTTTTTTTAAATTCTCAAATCTGCTTAGCAAATTTCCGCTGCCATCATATAGAGTTGTTTTGCTAGAACTTACTGTTTTTATAACCGTGTTCAACTGACTCTCTAACTTATCGAATTGTTCAGTAAATACTCTAAATTTATCATACATTCTACCGGCCTCAGAAAGAATTCTCATAGCATTCTCATCGCTTTTTAAATTTCTCCAACATATATAAACCGTTTTTAACGCCATCAAAAGAGTAAGCGGAGTTGTGATGAAAATGCCCTTTTCATAAGCATACTCGTATATCGTGCTGTCTTGATTTAACGCGGTGTAAAATATGCTATCGTTTGGCACGAACATAAATATATATTCATACGTTTTAGTATCGTAGTCTTGATACTCTTTTGAACTAAGTAGCTCAATGTGCTTTTTGATATCTCCTGCTAGAGCTTTTGCAAATTGGTTTTTTTGCTCGTCACTTTGAGCATTAAAATACGCGTTGTAATTCACAAGAGAACATTTCGAATCTATGATAGCTTTTTTACTTTCGCCAAAATCCACAACCACGTCTAGGTATTTTTGATTTCCGTCTTTATCTTTGTAGCCGACTTGTTTAAAATAGTTTTTTCCATTTATCAATCCGCTAGCTTCTAGTACGCTATCAAGCTGTATCTCACCCCAATTTCCTAGCACTTTTTTGTTACCGTTTAGCGCATCTGCGAGATTTTTGGCTTGTGAGATTATGTTTTTTGTTTCTGTTTTGAGATTTTCAAAATTTGCTTTAAAAATCGTACTTGTATTTACGCTCTCTTTTTGATATTTTTCTATCTCGTTTTTGAGAGGATTTATCAGATTTTCAAGAATCTTTTGTGAATTTTCGCCAAGAGACTTCGTATTTAAGTTCAAAAGATGTTGGCTCATCTCTTTTGTTTTTAGCTCAAAATACTCTCTAGTTTTCAAATCCAGCTCGTCTTGTCTTGCTTTTAACTCCAAATTTAGATTGATCTGCTCATCTAATTTAGTCTTTAGCTTTGCTTTTTCTATCTCGCCTTCCATTTTTTGCTCGTTTAAATTTTGGATTTTGTTTTCTAAATTGAGTAGTTCAGATCTATTTTCATCAAATTTGATCTGTAAATTTAAAAATCTTTCGTTTTGTAATTTAAGCTCAAATTTAAACTTATCTATCTTTAAAAACTGATAAAAAATCAAAGCTCCAAAAACAAAAATAACCAAAGATAAAAGTATATAAATTTCCATATTATTTCCCGAATTTTATTTTAGATAAAATTATATCTTAGATTTTCTTAAAAACTTTGATTTAATATACCAAAAGTGCTATAATGGCGCTTTTTGCAAACCAGATCCGGAGTAAAACATGGAATATATATTTAATGCGCTCTTGCCTATTTGCCTGATAATAAGCACTGGGTATTTTTTTAAAAGTATCAAATTTCCATCTACTGAGTTTTGGCCTAAGATGGATAAATTTACGTATTATGTTTTAATGCCCTGTTTGCTGATATATGAGCTAGGAAGCGTGGATCTGGATATAAAAAGTACTATAAATATAGTATTTTCTTCACTTAGCTCCCTTGGAATAATGCTAGTTATATTGGTGCTTTTAAATTTAATAATCCGCTTTAAAAACGCCGAATTCACGTCCGTCGTACAAGGCGGAATCAGATTTAACACATACGTATTTTTAGCTCTTACATCTGCGATATACGGTAAAGACGGCTTAGTTGTCGCAGCCATAATCATAGCGTTTGCGATACCTTTTGTAAATATACTTTGCATATCAATTTTTGCCATATACATCAAAAACGGCAAGTTTTCTATACAAAACTTCATAAAAACGATAGTAAAAAATCCACTTATAGTTGCTTGTATAGTCGGATATATCTTAAATTTAGCAAATGCCTATATACCTACTTTTATCTTTAAAAGTCTTTCTATAGTAAGTCACGCCGCATTGCCTATGGGGCTTTTATCTGTGGGTATAGGCTTTGAGCTAAGATCGATAAGCTCGGCCAAAAAAGAGATCTTAGTAAGCTCATTTGCAAAACTAGTGTTGCTGCCTATCATAGCGTATTTGCTAGCTAAACTCATGGGAGCAAACGGTTTATATCTAGCGGTAGCTACTTTATACGCTGCGATGCCTACGGCTCCGACGTCTCACATACTATCAAGAGAGCTTGGTGGAGATGTAAATTTGATGAGTTCTATCACAACTTTTGAGATTTTACTCTCTATGGCGACGCTTTTTGTTATCATACCGATGCTTGGATCTATGTAGTTTAAATTTAAATAATTTCTAGTGTATTAATTTAAATTTTCTTTAGAAATTCCGTTTTTAAAACAACTGTTCCTATACCCGGTATCTTGCATTCGACTTCATTATCTTTGCTTATAAGTTTGATGTTTTTTACAGTTGTACCGCGTTTTATAGTGGCGCTAGCACCTTTTATTTTCAAATCTTTGATAACAGTTACGCTATCTGCATTGTTTAGTTCATTTTGATTGCTATCTTTAGCCATTTTAGACCTTTGTAAATTTAAAAATATTATACAATCTTTATTCTGAAATATTAATATTTTACAACTAATACATAATCCATTTCCATACTTTAAGCACAATTAAATATACTTAAATATAAAAATAGTAGAAAATCAGACCAAAAAATACAAATTCACTAATTTTTTAATAAAATTGTGCTAGAATTGGAGTTATTTTATAAATTATAGGAAATTTAATATGGATATTAGAAAAGAATATTTGGATTTTTTTAAAAGCAAAGGACATGAGATTATAGCATCGGCTCCCCTAGTACCAGATGATGCGACCTTACTTTTTACAAATGCTGGAATGGTACCTTTTAAAAGTATTTTTACAGGAGACGTTCCAAGACCAAATCCGCCTATTCGTACAAGCTGTCAAACCTGCATAAGGGCCGGCGGAAAACACAATGATTTAGACAATGTTGGTTATACAGCGCGCCACCATACTTTTTTCGAGATGCTGGGAAATTTCAGCTTTGGCGAATACTTTAAAAAAGACGCCATATCTTACGCGTGGGAGTTTGTCACAGAAGTGTTAAAGTTACCAAAAGACAAACTTTATGTTACGGTTCATGAAAAAGACGACGAAGCGTATGAATTATGGCAAAAATTTATACAAAAAGATAGAATTTACCGCTTTGGAGATAAAGATAACTTCTGGGCCATGGGTGATACTGGACCTTGTGGACCTTGTAGTGAGATATTTTATGATCAAGGAAGTGAGCATTTTAACAGCGATGAAGACTATATGGGTGGTGATGGAGATAGATTTTTAGAAATTTGGAATCTTGTATTTATGCAGTTTGAAAGAAGCAAAGACGGCACTATGACTCCTCTTCCAAAGCCTTCTATAGACACAGGAATGGGGCTTGAGAGAGTTACGGCCATAAAAGAAGATAAATTTAGCAACTACGACAGCTCGCTATTTATGCCTCTTATTAACGAAGTTGCAAAGCTTTGTCATAAGCAGTACGAGTATAAAACAGGAGCTAGCTATAGAGTGATCAGCGATCATATCCGCTCTGTTACGTTTTTACTAGCTCAAGGCGTAAATTTTGACAAAGAAGGACGCGGATATGTATTAAGACGTATATTAAGAAGAGCCGTTCGCCACGGATACTTACTTGGTATAAAAGAACCGTTTATGTATAAACTAGTTGATAAAGTAGTAGAGCTAATGGGCGAACACTACTCGTATCTAAAAGAGAAAAAAGAGTATGTAAAAGAGCTTATAAAACTTGAAGAAGAGAGATTTTTAGCTACTATAGTAGCGGGGCTTGATCTATTTAACGAAGAGCTAGCAAAAACCTCTAGCAACGTCTTTAGCGGCGAAGTAGCATTTAAACTATACGATACTTACGGATTTCCGCTTGATCTAACTGCTGATATGTTAAGAGAAAAAGGACTTAGCGTAGACGAAGCTAAATTTGACGCTCTTATGAATGAGCAAAAAGCACGCGCAAAAGCTAGCTGGAAAGGTAGCGGAGACGCCGCAAAAGAGAGCGGAGACTTTAAAACCTTACTTGAAGAATTTGGAGAAAATAAATTTATAGGATATGATAATCTAAAAAGCAGCAGCAAAGTTTTAGCACTTTTAAATAGCGAATTTAAAAGAGTAAATGAGTTAAAAAACGGTGAAATCGGATACGTGATGCTAGACTCTACTCCATTTTATGCACAAAGCGGTGGACAGTGTGGAGACACCGGTATGTTAGGTGAAAATCAAGCTCTTGATACTAAAAAGTATTTCGGTCTAAATTTAAGCATGATAGAAGCAAAAAACAGCATAAAAATAGGCGATATAGTACTTTGTGAAGTTAGCTTAAATAGACTAGAGATTCGCCGTCACCACTCAGCCACTCACCTACTTCAAGCAGCACTTAGAAACGTCTTAGGTGCTCATATAGCTCAAGCCGGAAGTAGCGTAGAAGCCGATAAGCTTAGATTTGACTTCTCTCATCCAAAACCAGTAACAAAAGAAGAATTAGAAAAAATCGAAAATTTCATAAATGAAGCGATCTTAAAAGGTGCACCAGCAAAGATAGAAATTATGGATATACAAAATGCTAAGAAAAGCGGAGCTATAGCTCTATTTGGTGAAAAATACGCAGATAAAGTCAGGGTCTTAACACTTGGCCCATCAAAAGAGCTTTGTGGAGGAACTCACGTAGAAAATTTAAATGAGATAGGAAGTTTTTTTATCGTCCGTGAAAGCGGAGTAAGCGCAGGAGTAAGGCGTATAGAAGCGGTTTGTTCTAAAGCGGCACTTGAGCTATCAAAAGAGTTCAGAAAAGAGATAAACGATATAAAAGATAGTTTAAAAGGTGCAGATCCGTTGCTTTCTATAAAAAAGCTAAAAGATGAGATAAAATCACTGCAAAACGATCTAAAAAACGCTTCAAATACAAAAGATTTAGACGTGAAAGATATAAACGGCGTAAAGGTTGTAGTATCTAAATTTGATGGAGATATAAAAAGCAAAATAGATGAACTAAAAAATAAATTTGATAAAGTAGTCGTATTTTTAGCCGGTGTAAAAGACGGCAAAGTAAGCTTAGGATCAGGAAGCAAAAACACAAGCATAAAAGCCGGAGAATTAGTAAAAACAGTGGCTCCTATAGTCGGTGGAGGTGGAGGCGGAAGAGATGATTTTGCCACTGCCGGAGGTAAAGATGAAAGCAAAATAGACGAAGCTCTAAATGCTGCTACTAAATTTATAAGTGAGAAACTTTGAACGTAACAAATACCGCATTTGCAAGAATTGATCAAATAGCACCGTTTATACATATAAGCAGTTCAGTGTTATTTATAGCTGTACAATTAAGCGTAGTTATATTTTCTAGATATTTTTTCAAAGATATTGAGCAAAACACACATAGATACAAAACTATTTTGAAAGAATTTAGGCGTTTTATGATAAGTGAACTATGCTTAATATCAGTTATTTGCATAAGCGGAATATTTCTTCTTAGCAGAGATGAGTTCAAAATCTCAGATCCTATGATAGAGGCGATAGTTGCTACAAAATGGGCTTTGATGCTATTTATATTATCAAACATCGCATATATGTGGCACAAATTTAATCTAGCCAAAAATGCATTTTTAAACGATGAGGTTATCGGAACTCATGAAAATTTAGTTTTAATCATATATTACTTTACTCCATTAAATATAGTTTTATCGTTTATAAGCATATATCTTGGTATAACTTTTAGAGGAATTTGATGATTATACTGGCTTCTAGTTCTCCTTCAAGAGCGAATATACTATCTCAGTTCAATATAGAATTTAAACAAATTATCATGGAATATGACGAAAGCTCCATACCAAAAACATCGGCAAAATCATACTCTATGAATGTTGTTACAGAAAAATCAAAGCAGTTTTTTTCTAAATTTAAAGATGAATTTGCAAATGTTTTATTTGCCGATAGTAGTGTTATTTGCAATAATATTATACTAAATAAAGCAAAAGATATAGACGAAGCAAGATGGATGTTAAACTTGCAAAGCGGTAACTTTACTAGCGTATATACAGCGATGAAGTTTTTTGGGAATAAATTTTGCATAGATATGCTTAGCGTTGCTACGTATAAATTTAATATTTTTGATAAAGACGATATGCAAAACTATCTAAGTAGTGGTCTTTGGCAAAAAAAGGCGGGGGCTATGATGATAGAAGGATTTAATGAAAAATATATACAAAAAAGCTATGGTAATAAACAAACTGCCATGGGACTTGATATAAAGAGTTTAAAGGTATTTTTATGAAGCATATTTTTGGCTTTTTTACTATAATTGCAATTGCGATATTTGCAGCTCTTATATATTTTTACTCACAAATCAGAGTAGATATATCTGCCATAGTAGAGTATAAACCAAAACTAACAACTCAAATTTTTGACAGAAATGGAGACCTTGTAGCTAATGTTTTTGACGAAGAAAATAGACAATATGCAAAATATCAAGAGATACCTCCAAGAGTTGTCGAAGCATTAGTCGCAGTTGAAGATACAAGCTTTTTTGAGCATGGAGGTATAAATGTAGAAGCTATTTTTAGAGCAGCCATAAAAGATATAAAAGCAATGTCATTAGTAGAAGGAGCCTCCACTTTAACTCAACAACTGATAAAAAATATGGTTCTAACACGCGATAAAAAATTTACTCGTAAATTAAAAGAGGTTATTTTAGCATTCAAGATAGAAGAAGATCTGACCAAAGAAGAAATTATCGAAAGATATCTCAATCAAGTATATTTTGGACACGGCTATTATGGTATAAAAACAGCAGCACTCGGATATTTTAAAAAAGAGTTAAATGAACTTACTATAAAAGAGACTGCTATACTAGTAGGACTCCCAAAAGCACCTAGTAACTATGATCCTACTAGACACATAGATCTATCTTTGTCACGTGCTAATGGAGTTATTACAAGACTGTATGCATTAGGCTGGATAAGTGAAAACGAATACACTCAGGCCTTAAAAGAAACTCCTGTAGTATATGATGAGACATTAACACAAAACAGGGCTCCGTATCTAGTAGATGAAACATTAAAAGAAGCTTATAAAATATTTCCGGATATAAAATACGGTGGATATAAAATCACATTAAATGCCGATCTCAAAGTACAAGAAATAGCGCAAAATGCGCTTAAATTTGGATATAACGAGATATTAAAAAGAGATAAAAATGCAGATCAAAATTATCTAAACGGCGCTATGATAGTAACTAATCCTGCAAATGGTGAAATACTAGCATTAGTCGGAGGTATCGACTACGCAAAAAGTAACTTCAACCGTGCCACGCAAAGTGAGCGCCAACCAGGATCTAGCTTCAAGCCATTCATATACCAAATCGCTCTTGATCTTGGCTACTCTCCTATGAGTAAAGTAGCAGATATATCAAGAGTATTTGAAAATGTAAATAGAAGCGAAGAGGATAAAGACTGGAAACCAAAAAATTATGGTGGAAATTTTGAAGGATACATAACTCTTAAACATGCTTTAAGACAGTCTCGTAATTTAGCCACCATAAATCTTTTAAATTCTATAGGATTAGACGTAGTTCAGCAAAAACTTTCATATTTTGGTTTTAATAATATACCTCAAAATCTTTCAATAGCACTTGGAAGTTTTGGAGTAAGCCTTATAAACTTTAGCGAATATTACTCAATGTTCGCAGGTTTAGGAGAGCAGAGCAAATCAAGGCTAATAAAATCCATCGAAAGCACAAACGGCACATTAACAACATATGAGCAAGAAAGTTCTAAAATCATAGATCCTCAGCAGGCGTATTTAATGATAGATATGCTAAAAGATGTCGTAAATGCCGGAACCGGGCGAAATGCAAAAGTTGAAGGTATAGAAGTAGCAGGAAAGACAGGAACTACAAATAATAACGTAGATGCGTGGTTTTGCGGATTTACTCCTGAAGTCCAAGCCATTATCTGGTATGGAAACGATAATAATCTACCTATGAGAAAAATAGAAGGTGGCGGAAGAACCGCAGCTCCTGTATTCAAGGAGTTTATGACAAATTATATAGAAGCATTTCCTCAAACTAAACGTAAATTTGAAACCCCAAATGGAGTATATCATAAAATTTATGAAGGCATAGATGAAATATATACAAGTACTTCTCCACTGCCTTCACAAAAAACAGATGCAATCTCTACTCAAGAGAGCGATGGGTTAATATTTTAATTTAATGTTTTAAATTTGTAACATTAAAAACACGACTTTCACTATCAGATTTAGCCAAACTAAGTCTAATTATAGAGTCACTTAAAGCTTCTAAAGAATGTGGAATATTCGCATCAAGAGTTATGAGATCAAACTCATCAAGCCTACTTTCTTTTTCATTTACATAGAACATAATAGAGCCTTTCAAAACCTGCACTATGATAGTAGCTGGAGCTTTATGTTCGGCCATTATAGATCCACTTTGCATAGATATTCTAATCTCTTTGCTAAAATTAGTTTCGACTAGTTTTATTGCTTTTACGCCATCAAAAGATGTTGTATTAAATACTATTTTTTCCATAATATTCCTTTAAATTTTAAAATATTATAGTAAATTTTAAGATAAAATTGATTGATATAGATTAAGAGTATCACGCCTTTTTTGACGTGATATTATAAAAGTTATAATTATTTTTTAAGTTCTTTAATTCTTGCAGCTTTACCGCGTCTATCTCTTAGATAAAATAGCTTAGATCTTCTTATACGTCCTCTTCTAAGAACCGTAATACTCTCTAAACTTTCGCTATAAATAGGGAAAATTCTCTCAACTCCAACACTATTTGCACCTATTTTTCTGATGATAAAAGTCTCCCCAGAACCGCTACCGCGTCTAGCTATACAGATACCTTCAAAATTCTGAACTCTAGTTTTATCGCCTTCTTTGATACGAATAGCAATTCTTAAAGTATCGCCAGCACGAAAATCAGGCACAGACTTGTTTTCAATTTGAGCATTTTCAAATGCTTCTATGTATTTGTTTCTCATCTTTTTTCCTTCTGTTTTTTTGGCGATCTGAGTTTTTGATATAAATCAGGGCGGAAGAACCTAGTTTTACACAACGCCATATTGTTTTTCAAAGCGTTGATTTTACCATGATTACCCTTTAAAAAAGCTGAAATAACGCTCAAACCATTATATACGTTTGGCTTAGTAAAACTCGGAGATTCTAGCATTCCATACTCAAAACTCTCGATGTCAAGCGAATTCGGATTGCCTAAAACTCCATTAAGATTTCTTGTGATAGCATCGCACATACAAAGTGCTCCAAGCTCCCCGCCGGTCATTATAAAATCACCTATACAAAATACCTCATTAACTTTTTCTTCTATAATTCTCTCATCAATACCCTCGTATCTTCCGCAAATAAAAGTAATATTTTCAAATTTAGATAGTCTTTTTGCGTCATTTTGAGTAAATTTTTTACCTGCTGGAGTAAGATAGATAATGTGAGTACTATCCAATGAGTCAATAGCATCAAATACGGGCTGAGCTTTCATAAGAAGCCCTGCACCTCCAGCTATCATATAATCATCTACTTTTAAATGCTTATCTGCGCTAAAATCTCTTGGATTTATGAAGTTTAACTTTATAATACTACTCTTGATCGCCCTTGAAAGTATGGAGTCATCAAAGTACGGTTTAATTAAATTTGGGAATATAGTTATAAAGTTAAACTGCATAATTTATGAATTTTTTAATATATCTAACGAATTTTTAACCTGAATTTTTTTAGATTTTATATCTATATTTTGAGTAAAATTATCATTGTAAGGTATATAAAAATTGGAATTTAAACCGGCTTTTACGAGATCGCCCTCTGTTTTTATACTGAATAAAAATCCAGCTCCAACTTCTAATATATCTATTACCTCTCCGAGCAAAATTTTATCTTCAAAAACATTACAACCTATGATATCAAAATAGAAAAATTCATCTTTTGCGAGCTTACAATCTCTTATAGTATCATTAATACTTCTGTATAAGATATAATTCACAAGCGTTTTAGCAAGATCTATGCTATCATAATTTTCAAAAATTACCAGATTGTTATTTCTATCATAACTTTTTATGACAAATTCTTTACTATTTATATCATAGAATTTAGCACCATTTTTAAATTGATTAGGAAAATCACTGCGGTCATGGAGCTTTAAAGCCCCTTTTAAACCAACAGTCTTTCCAAGTATGCAAACCTCTACAAAATCACTCTTCAATAGCTTTTACCGTAATTCTATATGATGTTGGATCTTTTGCTTTGCAGCCTATAATCACTGTTTTAATAGCATTTATCATTTTTCCGTCTTTGCCTATAAGTCTACCCGTATCGGATTTACTTGCATATATGATTATCTCATCGAAATTTTCACCAAGATGTATTTTTTCGGTTTTTATCAGCTCAGGACAATCGGCTATGAGTTTTGCGTACTCTTTTAAAAATTCTTCTACCATTGTGATTATTTTGTTATTCGAGCAACTCTGTCGCTAAGTTTTGCACCAACACTTTTCCAATACGCAAGCCTATCAGCATCAACTTTAACAACCTCTGGTTCTACCATTGGATTATAGTATCCTATGCTCTCTATCCAACCGCTATCACGTCTTTTTCTACTATCTGTAACAACTATACGATAAAATGGTCTTTTATTACGCCCCATTCTTGTTAGTCTAACTACTGTTGCCATTATTTTTCTCCTCATTATTTTTTTTAAGGCTTAATTATAGCTAAATTTTAGCCATAAGTAAGCCCTAAATTTATCTAGGGCGATTTGAATTTGCCATCATAGAAGCAAATCCTTTCATGCTGTCTTTATTTGAAAATCTTTTAGCAAGTTTTGCTGCATTGCTAAACTGTTTTAAAAATTTATTTACTTCTATCTGACCTATTCCTGCTCCAGCTGCAATTCTACGCTTTCTAGCATTATTTAAAAGATCCGGATTTTCACGCTCTTTTGGAGTCATAGAATCTATCATAGCTTTTATATGTTTTATCTCTTTGCTATTATCAAGATCTATATCTTTTATCTGATTTGCCATATTTCCAAGACCCGGTATCATCCCTATAAGGCTTTTCATACTTCCAAGTTTTTTAACACTCTCAAGCTGAGCTAAAAAGTCATTAAAATTAAACTCACCCTTTTTGATTTTTTTGTTTAATCTTTTTGCTTCTTTTTCATCTATTATCGTGCTTGTTTTTTCAGCAAGCGTTGCCAAATCGCCCTCGCCCATTATACGACCGACGATTCTATCTGGTATAAAGCTCTCTAGATCCGCCGGTTTTTCACCTACACCGACAAATCTAAGCGGAATATTTATCTGTTTTGCTATGCCAATAGCAACGCCGCCTTTTGTATCAGCGTCAAATTTACTTAAAATCACGCCTGTTATGCCAAGCGCCTCATTAAAGCTAGCAGCAGTTTTTACGCCGTCTTGTCCGCTCATAGCATCAGCTACGTAAAATATCTCATGCGGATTTATAGTTGATTTAATATCTTTTATCTGACTCATAAGAGTTTCATCTATAGCAAGACGACCTGCGGTATCGACTAAAAGAACGTCATACAACTCGTTTTTTGCTTTTTGTAAGGCATTTTTAGCTACTTTTATAGGATCGTTTTCATTTTCCATATAAAATAGCTCAAGCTCATTTGCGGTGCAAAGCTGACGCAATTGCTCAACTGCGGCTAAACGCTGCAAGTCGCAAGCTGCGATTAAAACTTTTTTCTTACGAACTTTTAGATAATTAGCTAGTTTTACGGTAGTAGTCGTCTTTCCGCCACCTTGAAGTCCGGCCATCAAAACTACGGTTGGAGGATTGCTCGCATAAACAAAGCCGCTACCTTTATTTCCGTCGTTTGGAGCAGTTAAAATACTTGTTAAATTTGATTTAATGCTATCTAAAAATTGTTTTTGACCAATTGAAGTCTTTTTAAGGTCGGATTCTACTAAATTCACTAATTCTTTAGTAACTTTGTGATGAACATCTGCTTTTAAAAGTGCTTTTTTTAGGGTATCAAGCGCATTTTTAAGCGCCTTTTCATCATCGACAAATTTAAGTTTATTAACAGCTGATTTTAATGATTCACCTATAAGTTCAAACACAATTTACCTTTATAAATTTTATTAAAAGGTGCTAATTATAGCTTCTATTTACTTTGAAATTGTTTAAATGCTTTTTTGATGTAAATCTATTTTTGTTTAGCAAGTATCTATATACAAAAATTTAATAAAATTTAAAATAATACTATAAATATATAATTATAATATTTTTATGGTAAAAATTTATTATACATAAAGAAAAAATATAATAAAATATATTAATAAAAAGATAATTTTATTACACATAAATATTTATAAATTTGAAAAATAATGCAAATAAAATATTATAAAATATATTTAATGTAAATACGAGGTAAACTTATGAAATTAAAAAGTAAAATTTATATGACAATAAAATCAAAAACACAAAAACAAATTTCATTAGGCTTGATAGCCGCTATACTCCCTGCTCTACTAGTAGCAATTCTTAGTATAGCGTACTTTGAAGCTTCTTTACAGATAGGAGCTTTTGTAGGTATTTTGACCTTGCTTATCATATTATGGACAAATCAAGCTTTACCTTTAGGCATCGTATCATTGCTACCTATCATACTTTTTCCTGCTTTTGGAATTTTAGATGTAAAAAGCACAACTGGAAACTATGCAAATCCTATAATATTCTTATTTTTAGGCGGTTTTATGTTGGCAACTGCTGTTGAAAAAATAGGCCTGCATCGAATCATAGCTAAAAAAGTTTTAAGTTATTTTCCATCAACTCCAAAAGGAGTTATAACAGCATTAGGACTTATTAGCGTGATGCTTGGAAGTGCGCTTTCAAACTCCACGGTAGCATTACTTCTTATACCAGTGGCAATGTCTATATCTAATGATCCGATTTTAAAAACTCGTTTTTTGCTATCAGTAGCTTTTGGTGCAAGTATAAGCGGAATTACTACTCCTATCGGAACGCCTCCGAACCTAATTTTTATAGGATTTCTAGAAACGGCTCTATTTGAAAGTATAGGATTTGTAACTTGGATAGCTATGATGCTACCACTAACGCTATGTATGTTATATGCTATGGTAAAAATTTTATCTTATAATATAGGAGATCATACTTTACAAAATGATATTTTTAAAGATATAAGCATAAATTTAGAACACAAAAGACTTATCGTAATGATAGCCGCTCTACTTATAATTTTACTTTTAAATTCGCCTATAAAACCTATTTATCCCGGACTTGGATTGAATGAAAATGTGATTTTACTGGCGTTTGGACTCTTAATGTTTATACCAAAAATAGGATTTTTAAAATGGGAGGATTCAAAGTCTATTCCTTATGAAATAAATTTTTTATTCGGAGCTGGATTTTGCATAGCAATGGCGATATCTGAAATGCAACTCGGAAATTCGTTTAAAGTTATTTTTGAATTTTTTGGCACTCTTCCTATATTGGTTTTTCTGCTTTGCGTCTGTATGGTTGTGCTATTTTTAACTATGTTCATAAGCTCAACTGCATTAATAGCAATTTTGCTTTCTATTATATTTGCCTCTACAAAAGGATTTCTAGATCCTCAAATGCAAAGTTTAGTTATGCTTGTAGCGACTATTTGCGTTGGTTTTTCTTTTATGTTTCCTATATCGACTCCACCAAATGCTATCGTTTTTAGTAAAGGAGAGATTAAAATTTGGGACATGTTTCGCTTTGGGATTTTGCTTAGTTTAGTTGGAGTTACATTTATAATTATACTTTCTATGCTTTATTGGAGATGGTTTTTGTAAGTATTTTGTTTTATTAATATACCATAATGAGTTATTATATTTTTATTTATTATTAATAATATATTTATTGTACTATAATATGATTTTGGCTAAATTTAATATCTGGTATTATGCTATGTTAAGTTTGATATCATTAAATCATAAGGAGAGAAAAATGATGGGGGGGGTGCGTTGAAAAACCTAAAACTCGGAACCAAATTAGTTCTTATAGTCGGTATTATCATCACTATAGGAATTGCGATTTTAAGCTATATTGTCGCTAGGCAAACTAGCAGTAATATGACAAAAAATGCTGAATATATCATTACAAACGATGCTTTCAAATACGCAGCTACTATAGAAGGAATGATGAATGAAATCATAGCCACTACTCAAAGTGCTCACGCCGTAATAGATGACTTTTTTCATAGAGTTCCTATGAATGAGATAAAACTTGAAAACATAGAGAGCATACTATCGAACGTATTTGACAGTAGTCTTTATGCGAATTATGCGATGTTATATCTCACAAATCCTCCAGAGCAGTTTAAAGGTATTAATAAATATACTACAGAAAGCGGAAAATTTCTAATATTATTCCGCGATGAAGACACAAGCAAAAAAGGCGGCATAGAATCGATGCAAGCCTCAGATACTGCGATCAACGACTCAATCTTAAAAAAAGCCTTAATTGAAGGAAACCCTAATGGCAATAGAGTTTTTGTAGGAAATGTCGAAAAAATATCTTTTGGATCAAATAGTTTTATAGGAATTAACGTAGCTTTACCTATTTTTAATAATGATAGTAAAAAACCGATCGGAGTGATAGCATTTTCACTTAATTTTAAAGAGATTTCAAATTTTCTTTTAGATAATAAATTAGATTCATTTAGCGGTTATACAAAAGCCATTATAGCAAAAGATGGTACAATAGCAGTGCATGATAACTCTAATATAATATTAAAAAAGATTCAAGATATCAATCCTCATGCTAAAGCATTGGCAGATGCAGTTGCTAAAAATGAATTTAAGATATTCTCAAATTATACAACTTCAACAGGAGTAAGTAGTTACGCCATAGTCGCTCCGTTTACTACAGCAAGAGACTCTAGCAACTGGGCAATTGTAACCACAGCGCCGATAGATTCTGTATTTGCTCCTTTATACAGTCTACAAAAAACTATATTTGTCGCGTCATTGATATTTTTAGTTGTATCTTTAGCGTTTATCTACTTTTATATCAAAGCAAATCTTGCTATGAGGCTTCCAATTTTATTAAATGCTTTAGACTCGTTCTTTAAATTTATAAATCATGAAAGCAAAGAAGTACAAATGATCAAAATCCATGCAAACGATGAGCTAGGAGCTATGGGAAATATGATCAATGCAAATATAGCAAAAACAAGAGATAGTTTAATAAAAGATCAAGAAGCAGTACAACAATCAGTAGAAACAGCAAAAGAAATAGAAGGTGGAAATCTTACCGCAAGGATAGTAAAAGATCCTGCAAATCCGCAGTTAATCGAACTCAAAAACGTATTAAACAAAATGTTGTTAGTGCTTCAAAATAAAGTAGGAAGCAATATGAATGAGATAAATCGCGTATTTAACTCTTATAAATCTCTTGATTTTACAACAAATATTGCAAACGCAAAAGGAGAAGTAGAAGTAACCACTAATGTATTAGGAGATGAGATAAAAGAAATGCTAAGATCTAGTTTAAGTTTTGCCAAAGATCTAGCCGAGCAAAGCAAAGAGCTTAGAGAATCTATGCAAAAATTAACAGACGGATCGCGCACACAAGCACATTCTCTTGAGCAATCCGCAGCCGCGGTAGAACAAATAAGCTGCTCTATGCAAAGTATCAGCGATAGAACTGTTGAAACTACAAAACAAGCCGAAGATATCAAAAATATCGTGGGCGTGATAAAAGATATCGCAGATCAAACAAATCTTCTTGCGCTAAACGCAGCTATAGAGGCGGCGCGTGCAGGAGAACACGGACGTGGATTTGCGGTTGTTGCGGATGAAGTTAGAAAACTAGCTGAGAGAACAAATAACTCTTTAGGCGAAATTGAAGTCAATGTAAATATCTTAGTACAAAGTGTAAATGATATGAGTGAATCTATAAAAGAGCAAACTATAGGTCTTGGACAAATCAATGAATCTATAGCTCAGTTAGAAAGCGTAACTCAAACAAATGTCGGAATTGCAAATACTACTAACGATATTACACAAAACGTAAATACCATAGCCGATAATATATTAGCGGACGTAAATAAAAAGAAATTCTAAAAATTTAAGATACTCCGAAATTATTTGGAGTATCTTTTTATAAATTTATTTTAAAAACTATGGGTTTAAAATTCCATTAGAAATTTCAAATCCAAAATCACAAAAACTTCTATCGGGCAAAGCTTTAAATTTATAACCTAAAAGAGCAGTTTCAAAACTATGCAAATATACTCTTTTTGAGCTATTTTTAGCATATTTTTCATCACCTATCACGCCGTAACCAGAGTAAGCTAAATGACATCTTATCTGGTGAGTTCTTCCGGTCTCTATACCGACTTTTATGAGTGATTTTTTACCCTCTACCATAAGAGGACTTACATGAGTTATAGCTGTTTTTCCACGACTTAAATCTATTTTAGAAAATGCTCCAGACTTTGTTTTTACTGTACTTATAGGAAGTTCTACGCTAAATTCATCTACTACTATTCCTCTAACTATAGCAAGATATGTTTTTTTTACTTTGTTATTGGCAAATTCTTTTATAGCTGCTTTTTGAAACTCTTCATTTTTATATAACAAAATCACGCCGCTAGTCTCTTTATCGAGTCTATTTAAAAGCGTAAATTTAAATATTTCTGCTACTTTTTCACTCGTTATAAAAGGCGGTTTATTTACAGCTACGATATTGTCGTCTTCATAAATCATAACCGGCTTTGCGAGTTTTGTGACTTTAAAAGAGGTGTTTTCGTTTAAAAGTCCTCTTGCGAGCACGAGTCTTTTGCCGCCTGCACTCACAAGACCTGAATCTATCAACTCTTTTGCTTCATTGTTTGAAATACCTTCTTGCAAAGCAAGAAGTTTATATGCTTTTTCTTGTTTCATTTTTACCTCTTATAAGTAGCTTTTTATCTCTTGTAATACTGTGTTAAAATCGCATCTATTTTTTATACTACATTTTTTTAAATTTGAGTTTAGAGCCGTATTTAAACTCTTATAATCGCTCATCACCACGCCATCTACCGCTTCAAATAGCGGCTTTTGATTATAAACAAACTCACCGCTTATTATAGAACAATTAAACTGAGCCGCTTCTATAGGATTATGTCCGCCGATACCTTTTTCAAAACTACCACAAAGCACTACTATATCACTGATATTATAGATATTTACAAGTTCTCCTAAAGTATCGATAAGCACAACATCGCTTTTAAAGCCTAAGTTTTGGCTAAATTTTTCATAACTCAAATTGTTTTTGCTGGCAAATTCACTCACTAAAATACCTACTTTTTGAAATCTCTCAGGATGACGAGGAGCTATAAAAAGCATATCGTTATCTTTTAAATTCAATAAAGAGAGTATCTGCTTCTCCTCGTTTTCATGACTACTAGCTATAGTAATAACTCTTTTTTGAGGTTTTTGATATATTTTAGTTGGTTTTAGTAAGTTTGCAGACTTTATATTTCCTATCACTTTTACGTTCTTTGCGCCAAGACTCTCAAGGCGAATTTTATCAGTATCGCTTTGAGCCAATACCAAATCCACATAGGTAAAAATCCATTGATAATAAAATTTAAATCTCAAATAAGATTTATAAGATTTATCGCTAATCCTAGCATTTAAAAGTATGGTTTTGCTACCATTTTGTTTTGCTATTTTAAATAAATTTAGCCAGAGTTCAGCCTCAAAAACCACAAGCACTTTACAATGAGACCACCAAAACGGCAAAAAACATTCAAATGGTAAAAAACATAGATCATTAGTAAACTTTTTAGCCCTATCAAATCCTGTTTGCGTGACAACAGATATACGCGAACTCTCGCAAGAATTAAAAAACGGCTCTATACTAGCAACTTCACCTAGACTGCATGCATGGAAATGGAAATTTGAAACCGGAAGTTTTTTACTGTTTTTTAAAAAAAATCTAGCAGGAATACTATTTTTAAATTTAGACTTAAAGCTTAGCAAAGCCAGAAAAGGCGATGCTAAAATCAAAATGACAAAGCTTAAAAATGTATAGATCACTCGCCATTTTCTTCTTTGTATAAAATACGACCGCAGTGCGGACAAGTAATTATATCTTCGCTTTTTATAACGTTTGCATAAGTTTTATCGTTTATTTTCATAAAGCAACCATAACATGCCTGTTTTCTTACAGGAACTACGGCTGTATTTTTAGCCCATTTACGAATTTTTTCATAAAAAGTCAAAACTTTTTGATTCATCTTAGCTAAAAGATCCTCTTTTTGAGTATATACTTCATTTCTATCTTTTTCTATATTTGAAAGCTCTTCAGAAACTTCATTTTCAAGTTCGCTAAGAGTTTTAGATATCTCTATTTTTTTTTGCTTAAACTCATTTTCATAATTAAGTTTTGACTCTATAATCCTTTCCAATCTAGTTATCTCTTCGTTTGCCGCTTCTAGTTGATCTTTTGCTAAATCTTCTTCTAAATTCAGAGCCTTTATCTCTTTTTCAGTTTTTACAGATCCGCTTTTTTTACCGATATCTTTTATTTTCGCACCAAACTCAACTATATGAGAGTTTGTATTTGAAATTTGACTTTTTAACTCTTCTATTTCTGTTTGTATAGTTTCTACCTTCTCATCTATAGATAAGATTTCCTCTTTTTTAACGTTTAAGTTTTTATTAATATTCTCGATACGCGGCGCATAGCTATCTATTTTTTGGTCAATTTGAGATAGATTAACTAGCTGTTCTAGGTATTTGTTCATATATGTCCTTTTTTTGATTAACGATATTCAAATGGATTGATTGAATTTGTGATTGTAGCAAAAACTCCGTTTTTTTGCAAGTAAGCAGCCAATGAATCCCCAAAATACCGCTCACTTTCAAAATGTCCGATATCTATAAGACTAAGAGAATTTTCATAACATTCTAAAGCCGTATGGTATTTAAAATCTCCGCTTAAAAAACAGTCGGCTTCAAAATCACCTATTAGATCTGCTCCGCTTCCTGTACAAAATGCAGCTGTTTTTATAAATTCATTTGATTTTACAACTCTTAAATTTGATATTTTAAGTTTCGTTTTTATCTCATTTGCAAATTTTTCAAAACTTTTATTTACGTCAAATTTTAGTATAAAACCGTCCTCTATAAAATCACTATATCCTAAAACTTCGCTCAAAACATACTTATTTAACACATGCAAATCAAAATTTGTATGCATAGATATAAGACTTATATCTTTTTTAAGCATTATATTTATTAAATTTGATGGAAATTTAGATAATTCAAGCCTCTTTAAACCCTTAAAAATAAGCGGATGATGAGTTATAAAAAGAGTTTTTTCTTTAGCATTATTTACTATATTCGTATCTAAATCAAGGCTTAAAACAACTTGATCAAACTCACTGTTCATACTTCCTATAATAAGTCCCGAATTATCCCAATTTTCTTGATTTTCAAATGGAGCGATACTATCTAAAATAGCGTAAATCTCGGATATTTTCACTTTTGCAAGCTCTCTTTATAAGCTAAAGCACAGCCCTTTGCTAACTCTCTAATTTTTAGTATAAAATCTTGACGCTGCGTAACACTTATAGCTCCTCTTGCATCAAGCACGTTAAATGTATGAGCCGCGAGCATGCAATAGTCATAAGCAGGTAGGGCTAAGCCGTGTTCTAGTATCGCTTTACACTCTTTACCATAATCTTCAAAATGTTTAAAAAGTATAGCAGTGTCGGCGATCTCAAAGTTGTATTTGCTAAACTCATATTCACTTTGTTTATGAACATCACCGTAAGTGACGATTTTACCGTCTCTTTCATCCCAAACTATATCATATACGTTATTTTTATCTTGTAAATACATAGCTAAACGCTCAATTCCATAAGTTACTTCAGCACTAACTAACTCGCAAGGAATTCCGCCTACTTGCTGAAAATACGTAAATTGCGTAATTTCCATACCGTCTAACCAAACTTCCCAACCAAGACCCCAAGCTCCAAGAGTTGGGCTTTCCCAGTTGTCTTCTACGAAACGTATATCGTGTTTATTTATATCAAGACCTAAACGCTCCAAGCTTTTTAGATAGAGTTCTTGTATATTTTTTGGACTTGGTTTCATTATCACTTGAAACTGATAATAGCTCCCAAGACGATTTGGATTTTCACCATATCTACCATCAGTCGGGCGGCGGCTAGGTGCTACGTAAGCTACGTTCCACGGTTTATCACCAAGACTTCTTAAAAATGTTGCTTGATGGTAAGTTCCTGCGCCAGCAGGCATATCGTAAGGCTGGACTATAATGCAGCCTTGCTCATGCCAATACGTTTGAAGAGTAAGTATTATCTCGCTAAATGTCATATAATTCCTTTAATTTTATCACTTTAGTAGCTTAAATTTAAATAACTTAAGATTTAAAATTTTCTACAGCTTTGTTCCACATAAGTTTATATTTCCTTTTGAGAAATTCAACTTCATCTTGAGAAATTTTAAGCTGATTAGTAAGAGTTTCAACGGTTTTTCTATCTTCATCATATAAATCTTGCATAGAATAAAGCGCTTCTTTTAGAAATTTATTTTCATTGCGCAAAGCTTCTAAAGTCTCATCTTTGGCGTCCAAAACTTTTTCATGCAAATTTAAAATCGTACCTATAGTTTTTTCTACAAAACTTTCCCCAGGAAGAGTTGGATTTGAAGTAATATTCATCTCATTTAAGCTAGTTGGGACAACGCTCATAGTGCCTTCATTCGCTTCTATATAGATAGTATCGTTTTCGGTTTTTGTTTTTAGAACTCCTCTTTCGATCATTTCATCCACAACATCACGGTTTAGATGAACTAGTTTGCAGAACTCGTCGATTTCAAGATAGGTTTTCATTTTGCTCCTTTTTATCCTAGTAAAACTTCTATTTTTTTAGAATCCTCTTCAAGCATTAAAGCTTGTTTTGTTCTATCGTCTAATAATTTTTGACTTAAGCTTTCATCATTTAGTGCTAGAATTTGCATAGCCAAGTAAGCTGCATTTTTTGCTCCTGCTTTGCCTATAGCAAGAGTCGCAACCGGCATACCAGCTGGCATCTGAACAGTAGAATAAAGAGCGTCTATACCATTTACGGCTGAACCACCCATAGGTACTCCGATAACTGGTTTGGCTGTATTTGCAGCTACTGCACCTGCTAAATGAGCTGCCATACCAGCAGCGCAGATGAATACCGTCGCGCCCCTTTTATCTGCATCTATAACATAATCATGCGTACGCTTAGGACTTCTATGAGCCGAACTGATAATCATCTCAAATTTAACACCGAAACTCTCTAAAATTTTAGCAGCTTCATTTACTATTTCATAGTCACTTTTACTTCCCATAATAATACTAACAAATTTCATTCCAAAACTCCTTTTTATTTTCTATTTTACAGCCGAGTTAAGCTATTTTCAAACTTATAAAAATTTATATAAATTAGTTATCAAATTTAATCAAAACTTCATTATAAATCAAATTTTAACGCTTTAACTTAACGAATTTTTTTAGATCTCTTTTCGCAAAAAACTAAACTCAGGTAGCTTAAACGGAAGTTTTATCTCATTTTCATTACCGCTATGGATCTCGTCAAATTCTTTACCCTTTTTACTAATGAGTTTTGTAAATTCCACAAAATACTTACCACCATTTTCATAAACCATTCCAAGCTCATTTTGACCTAAATTTATATCTGACCCAATCGGTGCCATTATCTCATAAGCTTCATTTGGTGATATTTTAAATTTAGTTTTAAAATACTCGCCGTCTTCACTTATAGCATGAACTTGATGAGTGCCCTCTTCTATGCTAGAAATATGATTTTGAGTATTTGATCTCTCATAAGGTTTATGTATCAAATATCCATCGCTAAATCCGCGATTTTTTAATGTATTGAGCTCGGCTTCATATACAGATGGTTCGAATTTACCGTTTATCGCATCATCGATAGCCATTCTGTAAGCTCTTGTCGTACAAGCAGCGTAATACTCACTTTTTGTGCGACCTTCTATCTTTAAGCTATCGATCGCTCCGGTTTTTATAATCTTTTCTATATGAACGGCTAAATTTAGATCTTTTGAGTTCATTATATGAGTTCCACTCTCGTCTTCTTCCAATCTAAATAAAGCTCCGTTATCTTCACTTTTAGCATACAATTCATACTTGAACCTACAGTCATTCGCACAACTTCCGCGGTTACTAAAACGTCCGCTTTGCACAGCAGATATCAAACAACGTCCAGAGTATGCAAAACACATAGAGCCGTGACAAAAAATTTCTATTTCAAGACTAGGAATTTTTTCTTTTATTAAAACTGCGTCTTTTAAGCTCATTTCACGCGCGGCTACTATACGACTAGCGCCCATCTGATGATAGATAGAAGCATCAAGATAGTTCATAACATTTGCTTGAGTTGATAAATGAACTTCGATATCAGGAGCTATCTCTTTAGCTAAACTCATAACTCCCGGAGTTGCTATGATAAATGCATCTACACCAAAACTAGACACCGTTTTTATATGTCTTTTTAACGGTTCTATTTGACCGTTAAAAGGAAATCCATTTATAGTAGCGTAAAATTTAGCATTATGCTTATGAGCTAGTCTCACGCCCTCTTCAAAGCTTTCTAAATTAAATTCTTTTGCACTTCTTTGGCGTAAAGAAAAGCTGCCTACACTAGCATATACAGCGTCTGCACCGTAATTTAATGCTATTTTTAATTTTGTTAAATTTCCAGCAGGACTCAGAAGCTCGGGTTTTTTCACTTTTTGCCTAAATTTTCAATTAAAGCTTCTATATCTTCATTGCTTACGATATTTTCAGTAGTTGTATCGCCTTCTATATGCACAGCAGAGCTAACTCGTTTCTCATCATCGACTTTGCCCTCAAATAGGCTATTCATATACTTACTAAGTGCTCTCATAACGTTTATAACGCGTTCTATTTTTTGTCTATGAATATCTTGATACTGCATCATATCCATAGTCATCATCACTTCATCTTGACCCATTTGCAAATTGCCTACGATATCTTCAAATTTGCCTTCTAAGTCTTTATTTGACTCGAGCATTTGGGCAAATGTTGCGACGTTTGGAAATTTATCAAGAAGTTTTTCAAATACTTCTATATTTTTAGTAGCTAAATCTTTTGCTTCATTACAAACATTTTCAGCGTCCATAAAAAAATTATTTATAGTTTCTAGCTTATCAAACATCTCTGTAGCTTTTTCTTCAGAGTCTTTTGTTACATCATCTAATTGACGAACCATTTTGTGATCATCCGTAGGAGGAGGCGGTGGCCACGCACTAGTAGATGATACTCTATAACTACTGTCTTCATCTTTATCTTTACATTTACTTGTCTCTTGCTCTGTTTCTAAATTTGAATTACTACTACTCTGAGAAGATTCATCTAAAATATCATCATTTACCTCAGACGTTTGTTCATCACCATCAAGACCATCAGCCATCAAAGCATCTAACTCTTCTTGCGTCATCAAAAACTCCTAAAACTTAATTCCCATATTGTAGCTTAAAATTTCTAAAAATTGCTTTACAAGCAACATTTTTTTTAAATTTCAACTCCTATTTTTATAAAAATATACTTTATAAAATATATAAAATACTTATAATATAATACAAAAATAGCTGTAAAAAATAGCCTCTAAAACATAAAAAAATGTATTATAAATCTTTTAATAATTTAAAAAATATCGATTGTGTAACTCTAATATTTATAATACTTCATGATATATTTGGATTATTTATACTGCTTTTTTAAATTTATTAAAACAATAAATTTATCTATTAATTTATTATAAATAAGTCAAGATTTGATAAATATCTGTCGCTTTAAATCAAAATATTTTAACAAATTTTATAATAATTAATCAGCATATTCTAATGTATAATATTAAATTTATAGTATATTCTATAAAAATATTTTGTTTCTTTTAAGGAAAAGTTCTGTATAATTGCGACTTCTTATTTAGTGCGCTCTTAGCTCAGCTGGATAGAGCATTTGATTGCGGTTCAAAAGGTCAGAGATTCGAATTCTCTAGGGCGCACCATTCTATTATTTTAATTAATTCTATCTTAATTTATTGCAGTTTAACACATTTCTGTAAAATCATTGTCTTTTTTTAATATCAAAATTTAAATCAATTCGTATGAAATTAAGTGTTTTCCAACATAATTTTAGTTAAACTTTTAATTCGATATTTTATATAACTTTTGTCTTGATCATGTAATTTTAGTATTTTTATGATATTTAATTTATCGGTATAATTTAAAATTTAAAATAAAATTAGCTATATATATTTTTATATGTAGTTAATTTTAAAGTTTTAGCTGATTTGAATGATTTTTTCGATTTATATATTTGTTACTTATAAAATGTATTAAATATACAGCTAAATAATAAATATATTTAATAAAGGTTTTATGAACAATAAAAATATATTAATAACTTAGGAGAAAGAAAATGATAATAGACCTACATAACCATACACCACTTTGTAATCACGCTTCAGGCTCACCTATACAATACGCACAAAAAGCTTACTCAATGGGGTGTAAATACTACGGATTTAGTGACCACAATCCAATGAAATTTGATGAAAAATACAGAATGAAATTTGAGCAAATGCAACTTTATAGACAAATAATAGATGAAGTCAAAGCCAAATTTGATAGCAAAATGGAAATTTTATTTGGTTATGAAGTTGATTTTTTAGATGGCTATATGGATGAACGAGTTTTAAATGCAAAGTGTGATTACTTCATCGGTTCGGTACATTTTATCGGCGGATGGGGATTTGATAATCCAGAGTTCATAGGCGAGTACAAAAACAAAGATATAAACCAAATTTGGGAACAATACTTTAATGCTATAGAAAATTTAGCTAAATGCGGAAAATTTGATATAGTCGGTCATATAGATCTTATAAAAGTATTTAATTTCAAACCAACAAAAGAGATAAAAATCATAGCAAAAAATGCCATAAAAGAGATAAAAAAAGCAAATTTGGTAGTTGAATTAAACAGTGCAGGATATAGAAAACCAGTCAGTGAGTTATATCCTAGTGATGAAATTTTAGAAATGCTAGCTGAGTTTAACATACCTATAACTTTTTCAAGCGACGCTCACGCAGTCGATCATGTCGGAGCAAATATGGAAAAAACTATGCAAAAAGCGAAAGAATTTGGATTTAATGAAGCTGCGATTTTTATAAATAGAAATAGGAAAATGATTAAAATTTAAAAAAGACTATATTTTTAATATAAAACTAAGCTTAAAATTGAAATTTTATGGTATAATTCTTAAAATTTAAATTTTTAAAGGAGCCGATATGGGCAAATTTGTAAATAACGTAAAAGAATTTTTTGAGTTCTGCAAGGAAAATGAAGTCAAATTTGTGGATTTTCGTTTCACGGACTTAAAAGGTACTTGGCATCACGTATCGTATAATATAAAAGCGATTAATGAAGATTCATTCAACGGACTTCCGTTTGATGGTAGTTCTATAGACGCTTGGCAGCCGATTCATAAATCAGATATGATGCTAAAACCAGATGTAGAAACTGCGTTTTTAGATCCTTTTACTGCAGATACGACTATTATAGTAATATGTGATGTTTATGACATATACAAAGGTGAATTATATGAAAAATGTCCTAGAAGTATAGCAAAAAAGGCATCGCAATATCTAAGAGATAGCGGCGTAGGAGACGTAGCTTACTTTGGACCTGAAAATGAGTTTTTTGTATTTGACAATGTTCGCATTATAGATAAACCAAATTGCGCTATGTATGAAGTAGATACGGAAGAAGGCGAGTGGAATGATGGTAAAGAGTATACAGATGGATACAATACGGGTCACAGACCACGCACCAAAGGTGGATATTTTCCAGTTCAACCAGTCGATAGCATGGTGGATCTAAGAGCTGAAATGGTAAATGTACTTGAACAAGTAGGACTTGAAACTTTTGTGGTTCATCATGAAGTTGCTCAAGGACAAGGCGAAATAGGCGTCAAATTCGGCACACTTGTAGAGGCTGCGGATAATGTTCAAATTTATAAATATGTAGTAAAAATGGTAGCTCATCTAAACGGTAAAACAGCTACATTTATGCCAAAACCGCTTTATGGAGATAACGGAAGCGGTATGCACGTACATCAATCTATCTGGAAAGACGGTAAAAATTTATTTTATAAAGATGGAAATTATGCAAATCTTAGCGATATCGCAAGGTGGTATATAGGTGGTGTTTTAAAACACGCAAGAAGCGTGGCTGCATTTACAAACCCTAGTACAAATAGTTATAAAAGATTAATTCCGGGTTTTGAAGCTCCTAGCATTTTAACTTATTCTTGCCAAAACAGAAGCGCTAGTTGTCGTATTCCTTATGGTTCAGGAGAGAAAAGCGTTAGAGCAGAGTTTAGATTTCCAGATAGCACGGCTTGCCCATATTTAGCGTTTGCCGCTATGCTTCTAGCAGGGCTTGATGGTATAAAAAATAAAGTGGAACCTGTCGGTCCTATGGATGAAGATTTGTTTGAGCTAACTCTTGATGAGATAAGAGATCGAGGTATAGAGCAACTTCCTCACACTTTAAGAGGCAGCCTTGAAGCAGTTATCCGTGATAATAAATATCTAAGTCCCGCAATGAGCAATTTATTTATAGAAACATATCAACATTATAAATTTGAAACTCAAGTATGGCCTTATGAGCAAAGACCTACTCCGTTTGAGTTTAAAACTTCATTTTCTTGTTAGTTTATGTAAATTTAGTTTTGGGGCAAAAACCCTAAAACTAAATAAATATCAATATAAAAATATTATAAATTTGAAAGTATGGATTTAAGCTTATCCTTGTCGGTTTGTTCTGCCATACGTTTTTCATTCATCTCTTTTTCAAGCTGTTTTTTATAATCCTCAAGAGTCTCATTTATACTTGCTATAGCTTTAGCTTTGTCTTCATCGCTTAAGTTCTCAACATCCAAACTAGCCATAAGTTCTTGTCTTTTTTGCTCTAATTTCTCATCAATTTTTTGTTGATTTATATTTATTAGAGTTACGGCAGAACCGTATTTACTCAAATTTTCTAAGAATTTTTCAACGGTGTCTATCTTATTGCTATTTGAAGGATTGTCATTACTAGACGATTGACTAACTAGATTAGTCAAAGTATCTCCAAAACTATTATCATCATCATTGTTGATACTTTTATAGGCTGAGCCGACATATTTTGTGATAATACTATCAGTTACTTGCATTTTAACTCCTTTTTTAGTTGAAAATTATAAGCAAAATATATTCCAAAAATTACGAATATAAAAATTTTGATAGAATTAAAAGCTATACAATTAAATTTAAAATATTATAAAAATAGAGTAAAAAAGGGTTATAAAACCCTTTTTTTATATAGCAGTACTAGGAGTTTGATTTAAATTTGCAGATTTTTTCTTTGAAAATAGTTTTAAGACTTTAGCGCTTATTATCTTCAAAATAGTTCTTTTTCTACTTTTAGTAAGTAAATACTCGGCTATTTCGCCTCTATTAAACATAACTGCAAAACTGTACGGAGTAAGTCCCATGCCGTTATTTGCATCTATATCCGCACCATTTTCAACTAGAAGTTTTACTATTTCTAAATTTCCCTTGAAACATACTCCAGCAAGCGGAGTTTGACCTCTATCATTTCTTTCATCTACTCTAGCGCCTTTTTGAATAAGCATTTTAGTAGTTTCCAATGAACCATTATAAGCTGCTAGCATAATCAAACTATCGCCTTTATGATTTTTTAAATTTGGACTAAGTCCTGAATTTATCATCTTTTCAAGTTCGCTATATTCATTATTTCTAGCAAAATTAAAAGCATATCCGCAAAGTTCTTCATATCTTTTTTCTTCTTCTGGCGTTAAGTTTATATTTTCCATATTATTTCCTTTTTTTCAAATTTGAAAAACTTCCAAAAAAGACTTTTAAATTTGAAAAGCTGCTTAAAAATAAGCAGCTTAAGAATTATTTAATTATTTTATTTAGTCGTATTAACAACTTTTCTTAGAAGAAAGTGCCGCTTTTACTCCTGATGCGTAAGCCGGATTAATTTTTTCAAAGTGACCAAGCGCTCTTTCTATGATGAAATCCTCGACTCCATCCATACTCTCAGCGATATTTGAATAAAGTCTCTCTTTTTCATCAGCCGGAAGTATCGCAAATAACGCTGCTGCATTACTATAATAATCTGTATCTACTCTATGATCAAATCTTTGAGCTGCATTTGATATAGCAAGATCAGGCTCAAGATAATCTTTGTTTTCAGCAGGACCGCCAAAACTATTTGGCTCATAATAAGCGTGCGGCTCTTGTTTATAGCTACCGTTATTCATAGATCCACCTACATAATAATTATTTACGTTTACTATCGGTTTATTTACGTCTAGTTGTTGATAATGTACGCCTATTCTATATCTTTGAGCATCTGGATAGCTGAAAATTCTAGCTTGAAGCATACGATCTGGGCTGTAGCTAATGCCAGGAACTATGTTACTTGGGCTAAATGCGGCTTGCTCTACTTCGTTGAAATAATTTTCAGGATTTTTATTTAAAGTCATTACGCCAACCGGGATTAGCGGATACTCTGCATGAGGCCAAATTTTTGTTAAATCAAATGGATTAAATTTACAGTTATTAGCTTCTTCTTCAGTCATAATTTGTATTTTGAAATCCCATTTTGGAAAATCACCTTTATCGATACTATTATATAGATCTCTTTGATGGCTCTCTCTGTCTTTTGCCACTATAGCACCAGCTTCTGCGTTTGTAAGATTTTTAATTCCTTGTCTTGTTTTAAAGTGGAATTTAACCCAAAATCTTTCACCTTTTGCATTTATAAGGCTATAAGTATGGCTTCCAAAACCATGCATATGGCGGTAGCTTGCAGGAATTCCGCGATCGCTCATAAGTATAGTTACTTGATGAAGTGTTTCAGGATTTAATGACCAAAAATCCCAGGCTGCGCTATTTGATCTTAAATGAGTTTTTGGATCTCTTTTTTGAGTATGGATAAAATCTGGAAATTTAAAACCGTCTCTTAAAAAGAATGTAGGAGTATTATTACCCACTAAATCCCAGTTACCCTCTTTTGTATAAAATTTGATAGCAAAACCACGAACGTCTCTCTCAGCATCAGCAGCACCAGCTTCGCCTGCAACTGTTGAAAATCTTAAAAATAGTTTTGTTTTTTCACCTTTTTGGAAAAGTGAAGCTTTAGTATATTTGCTGATATCTTCAGTGATTTCTAACTCTCCATAAGCTCCGCTACCGTTTGCATGTACTGTTCTTTCAGGGATTCTCTCTCTGTTTTGAAATGCAAGTTTTTCAAGTAATTGATAATCTTGTAATAAAACAGGACCTCTTACGCCCGCTGTTAAACTATTTTGATTATCAGCGATTGGATTGCCGCTAGCTGTGTTTAATAACTTTGCCATATTTATTCCTTTATAATAAATTTTATTGTTTGAGAATTATATCTATTAAATGATAATAAATTTTAAATAGAAATAATTTTTATTGATTACAGTTCTTAATATTATTTTTGTTATATAGCTGATTAACTCTATATATTAAGGTTATTATAGCTTAAATACAGGAAATTTAAAAGTCTAAATAGAAATAAATTCCATACTCTAGATAAATATTTGGTATATAGAGTATGGAATTTTGTATTAATTAAATTTATATTGATTAAAAATGCGCTTTAAATTTTATCCAAAAGCTTCGTCCCGGTTCATAAACTCTAGTAGTAGCAGGGATATCTAAAGTAGAAATTGCTGCTCCGTTTTTGGAGTTATGGTAACTATAAAGTGCGTTATTTAAATTTTCAGCCGCAACCAAGAATTGATAATTTTTATATTTATATCCGCCATACAGTCCAACCGTCCAAAAATCATCACTATATCCTAAATCCTTTCCTATGGCATTTCCATAACCTTCTTTATAGCGATGTTGAGCTGCATTAGCATAAAATTGTGCATTTGCAAACCATGATTTTTGCTCAAGTCCAACTAAAAATTTAAATGCAAGCGGTGAAATTTGAGGTAGAGGATCGCCGTCTCTTAAACCGTTTGTATTTTTTAAATTTTTTCCGTATGTATATGAAGCGCCACCGCCTATTTTAAATAGATCTTGTAGCAATATCTCTGCATCAAGCTCTCCGCCAAGCATCATAACATCGGTATTAAACGCGCTCGTAGCAGTACCGTATCGAAGTATTATATAATCATCTATTTTAGAAGCAAAAAGATTGAAACTCACCTCGGAATTATCATTTTTAAGTACGCTTCCTAAGTCGATTTGGCTATTTTTTTCTTTATTTAAATCCATACCGCCTACTTTTGAAAACTCCCAAAAATCAGCAACTCTTTGAGCATGTCCTAAACCCGCATATAAAGTCAAATCATTTAAATAACGCTCATACCTAACAAACGCAGATACCAGATTTTGATCTTTTGTAGTGGCTAATTGCCCTGCGTTATATTTATCTATGCTAACGTGATCTATCCTAACGCCGCTAAATATTCCATAATCGCCTTCTATATATTCGCCTTGAGCAAATCCAGAAGTATAGTCTATTACTGCATTTTTTCTATAAGGCATACTACTAACTAAATTTGTTACTATTCCGCCGCTTGACCCCATGCCGTTTCTTGAGCTATGTTCGTCTGTACTATATGAGGCACCTATAAATCCTGTTAAATCACCGAAATTTAAAACTCCCTCGGCTCTGATACCTTTTATCTCTCTTTTTGGGTTGCTATAATTATAACTATTTCCTTTGTTGATATTTGGTCGTAGAGAAAAATTATCCATAACGTGATCTATCTCATGATAAAAAGCTTGCATATTTAGCTGATGCTCGCCAAAGCCCTGCTCCAATCCAAAACCAAAAGACGTGCGGTCAAACTTTACTCCATCCATAGCTCTATCTGCGTAAGCGGCTTTTCCGCTTCCAAAATCAGCACTAAAGCTTAAAGCAGTATCATCTAAAGGAGTAAATGTAGCTATAAGAGCGCCTGTCTTTTTTGAATATTTAGAATGAACATTGTTACCATCGCCATCTTTATAATCACCACTTTTATAAATTCCGCCGGTTGCTTGCAAGCTTCCTAGATCATTTCCGCCTAATAAATTTACGCTTGTTTCTCTTCTATCAAAACTACCATAAAGCGCATTTAAATTTCCATTAAAAGTAGTTTCGCTAAGACGAAGCATATCTCTATCAAATAACACCGCGCCGCTTATAAGAGCTCCGAATCTTACGTCTTGAGGTCCTTTAATGATCCTAACTGATCTATAATTTTCAGGAGATATATAAGTAACGGCAGTGTCCATTCTACCGCCGCAACCTCCATGCAATAAAGAGTTATCTATGAATATAGGAAGCCTTCCGGCGCCTTGAGAACGATATAAAATTTCACTTCCTCCGCCACCTTTTCTAGTCATAGAAAATCCGCTAACGTTTAAAAGCGACTTTGCTAGATCCGGAGATTCCAAAATAGTCTCTTTTCCTGCAATTTCTACTTTTGTAGGCTCATCTAAGATATTTTTTTCTATCTTCGAGCTAACACTGATTTTATCTAACACCACGACTGAATTTTTGCTAGGAGTGTCTGAACTAGCATTTAAAACAGTAGCACATAGCAAAGAGCTTGCAATGACAGATGAAAAACGCATTTTAATCCTTTTATGAATTTATAACTATTAGTAAATAGATATTTTTATTATTAAATTAAATTTTATTGTTAAAAATAAATATAGTAACTTGCACTATATTTTAGTTTTAAACTGCAAATAAACGAAGTCTAGGATATGATAGTATCTAATATTATCTTATATATAGATTAAATATATTAATATAATAATATAATATTAAACGCCTTTTAAAGGCGTTTAAATTTAATAAAATCAAAATAATAATAAAATAAAATTGAGTATGAATTTACTTTGAAAACGATAACTTTAGGACATCTTCTATCGTATCTACAGGAATTATCTGCATATTTTCTTTGACCTCGCTTGGTATCTCCTCAAGATCGCGATCATAATTTTTACGCGGAATCAAAGCAGTTTTTATTTTAGCTTTATAAGCTGCTATGAGCTTCTCCTTTAATCCTCCTATAGGAAGAACTTTTCCACTCAAAGTGATCTCTCCTGTCATAGCAACATCGCTTTTTATAGGAGTATCGCTAAGTATAGACGCTATGGCAGTACTCATAGTTATACCTGCGCTAGGACCGTCTTTTGGAGTGGCTCCCTCAGGAACGTGGATATGAAGATCAAATGAGTTATAAACCGCCATTTCTTTGCCTTTATCGTCTTTTGCAAGCATAGATTTTGGAACTTTTATCTTATTTGTATCAATAAGAGTCTTAACTAGGCTAAAAGATATCTGGGCAGACTCTTTCATCACATCTCCAAGCTGTCCCGTGATCTGCATAGATCCTTTGCCTTTTATGCGTACAACTTCGATTTTTAGTACATCTCCACCGACACTCGTCCACGCAAGCCCGTTAACTATACCTACTTGATCCGTGCTGTCTACGCTATCTATCTCAAATACTTTTTTATCCAAAAAGTTTTTTAAATTTTTAGGAGTTATGGATACTTTTTGTATCTTATTTTCCAAAATCTCAAGAGCGACTTTTCTTAAGATATCGGCTATTTTTCTTCTTAAATTTCTTACTCCACTCTCTCTTGTATATTCTTCTATTATCAAGCTTAAAGCTTCTTTTGTTATACTGATTTCAGATGGTTTTAATCCATGTTTTTTAAGCTCTGAAGGAATGAGATATTTTTTTGCTATCTGAAACTTTTCTTGCGGAGTGTAGCTATTTAACGATATAAACTCCATCCTATCTCTAAGCGGAGCTGGTATAAGTCCTATATCATTTGCGGTGGCTATAAATATAACCTTACTTAAATCTACATTAAAATTCAGATAATAATCCCTAAATTTAGAGTTCTGCTCGGGATCTAGAACTTCTAATAAAACAGCGGTTGGATCTCCTTTATATGATCTTGCAAGCTTATCTATCTCATCTAAAACAACGACTGGATTCATGGTTTTAGCTTCTATCAATCCTTGCACTATTCGCCCCGGCATAGCTCCTATATAAGTTCTTCTATGACCTCTTAGCTCATTTACGTCTTCAAGCCCGCCCAAGGCTATTCGCACAAGCTCTCTTTTTAAAGCTTTTGAAATAGAGTTTGCAAGACTTGTTTTACCTACTCCAGGAGGTCCCGCAAAACATAGTATAACTCCATTATTTGTTTTAGAATCAAGTCCTCTAAGTTCCAAAAGTTCTCTTAGCCCAAAATATTCGACTATGCGTTTTTTTGGCTTTTGCAGTCCGTAATGATCGCTATCAAGCTGATTAGCCACATCTTTTACACCTAGCTTTTTTTTAGAGAAATTTCCAAAAGGCACATCTAAAGCCCAATCCAAGTAGCTTCCTGTCATGCTAGCTTCTGAGCCATCAGGATGCATACGTGATAGTTTTAGAATTTGCTTATTTATCTCTTTATAAGCATCTTCTCCCATATACGGTTTTTTGGCTTCTAATTTATTTTTATACTCACTTATCTCTTCTTCACGCCCAACATCACTACCAAGCTCTTTTTGTATCTCTTTTAACTGCTCTTTTAAGAAATACTCTTTATTTACTTTATCTATTTTAGAATGAACTTTTGATTTTATCTCTTTTTGGAGTTTATTAGCCTCTATCTCCTCTATTAAATAATCAATTATTTTAAGTACTCTATTTTCTAAATTTTCTTCTATAAAAAAGTCGTAAGCTACACCTTTTTTAAGTCTTAAAGCACTTGAAATAAGATCGCAAACCCTAGTAGCTTCTATACTTTCATCTATAGTTTTTAAGAGATCTGGAGGAAAAAAGTGATTTAATAAGCTTAAGCTTTTTACCTTTTCTCTTAACACGCTCAAAAGTGCATCCACTTTTTGATTAGAAGGTCTTTCTATATCTATAGTATCTACTAGCGCTATAAGCGGATCAGAGCTTATGTTGGCTATGATTTTGCCTTTTTGTGAGCCTTGAAAAAGTATTTTTACTCTACCATCAGGAAGAGATATCCTTCTCATAACACTTCCTATAACTCCAGCGCTATAGCAAGTATCAAACTCTCTCATACCCTCATTTTGCGGTTTTGATGATACAACCAAAATAGGAGTATTATCTCTAAGAGCCAAGTCAAGTGCTTTTATGTTTTTCTCATCATTTAAAAAAAGAGGTGTTATCATAAAAGGGTACAAAAACAGCTCATCTTCCACGATAACCGGTAAATTTGCCGGAAAAGTTCTTATACTATTTATCTGCATCAAATCTCCTACTCAAAAGGTCTCATATACCAAGGAAGTTTTGGTTTTATAGAATCTACGTTATTTAAAGGCGAACTTTCTAATTTATCTTTATAAATTTCAGCCGACTCGCCTCTGTCTGTTCTTTCATAAAGATCATAAATTTGGGTATCTAAATACTGTTTTGCTAACCTAAATTTAACCAACATAGTTTCTATAAGAGGTCTGTATTGCGTATTTGGGTATGCGTTTAGAAATTTTTCTATCTCATAAATACTATCTTGCATAAGTTTTTGATTTCTATTCGGTTTTGTAAAAGAATCGAAATTTGCCTTTATCTTTAGATACTGAGCAAATTCTATAGATTGCTTTGTTCCATATCTTTTTATATATTCATCAAGATAGAAATTCGCTAAAATATACTGCTCTTCATCTACGTGAGCTTGAGCTAATATAAGTAGCATCTGCTCTAAAAGCGGTGAAGCTACGTGTTCGCTAGCAAATGAGACATAATGTTTATCGGCGCTATCTAAATCGTTACTTTTTATATCTTCGATAATCTGAGAATACCAGCCATCTGGCGTTAGATTAAAAAGTTCATTGTCATTTTTATCGCTGCAGCCGACAAAAACAAGTAAGCTAACTGCAAAGATGACACTTTTTAAATTTATTTTCATCTGTTTCCTTTTTTAGTAATGCAATATTTTACTATAAATAAAGTATAAAATCGGTTTAAATTTTATGGTAAATGATTATATCAATATTTAGTAAATTTAGAAAAAATCTATATTTAAATTTGAAATTATTTATGCTATAATCCGCAAATGGAAAAGAAACTGCACAATCCAACTCTTAGAGTTCTAGAGATATTTAAAGTACTTTTTGTAAACAACAACGGACTTAGTTTTTCTGAAATTTCACAAATAACAGGTATATCAAAAGGTACTCTTCATCCTATTTTAACAACTCTCATTTATGAAGATTTTTTACAAATAAATGAAAATAAGATAAATATCGGCAAAAACTGTTTTAAAATCGGAAACGCTTACGTGCATTCGCTAGATTTTATAGATACTATAAAACCTCATATGAAAGATATAGTCTTTGTTTGCGGCGAAATATGCCAACTAGGCGTACTTGACGGGTCAGATGTTTTATATATAGAAAAAACAGAACCAAAACAAGCCATCAAATTAGAATCATACGTAGGAAAAAATCTACCTGCGTACGCTACTGCGCTCGGTAAGTGCTTGCTTAGCGGATTAAATGATGATGAGATAAGAAAGCTATATTTAGATAAAAACTCATTTCAAAAATATACACAAAATACAGTTTCGGATATAAGCTCACTTTTAAAACAAATTTATGAAGTGCGGGCAAATGGATACGCGCACGAAATAGCAGAGAGCGATAAAGATATAGAATGCGTGGCGGTTCCTCTTAGATCTGATGGAAAAATCATAGCTTCAATTAGCGTTAGCCTACCGATATATCGATCAAATAATGAAAAAATTCGCTCTATTATAGAAATTTTAAAACTTCAAGCCGCTCTTATAGAAAAAGAAAATAGCCTAATTTATAAATCAAAATAATTCAAATTTATCAAGTTTCTCATATAGTTCGTATATACAAAATTAAATATAAAATAATTGAACATAAATTTATTTTTAATATACCGTATAAAGTGTTTCATTTCTACGCTATTTATGATAATTATTTGCGATTTTATTGACATTATAGTATAAATTTGTTACTATATTTTATCGTATATTAAATATTAGTTTGTATATACGATAAATAAATTAGAAAGATGAATTTATGAAAAGTGTTATATATACTCCTACCGTAACGATTTTCGATGATGAGCAAAATATAGATTTAAAAGCAAATGCAAGACTTTTGGAGTATCTTTGCGAATTTAGCTTAGATGGATTTGTGCTTTTTGGAAGTACCGGAGAATTTACAGCTTTTGATACCGAACAAAAAAAGAAGCTCATAGATTTATACTTAAAAATATCAAAATATCCACTATTTGTAGGAACAGGCTCTTTAAACTTTAAAGAGTGCGTAGAACTTAGCAATTACTCTATAGATAACGGTGCAAAAGGCGTTTTAGTAGTATCTCCGTACTATTACGCCGCTTCGCAGGAAAATCTTTTTGACTACTATGATAAACTAGCAAAAATGGTGCATGGAAACATATTTATATATAATTATCCGGCTAGAACAGGAAATGATATAAGCTCAAAAACAGTTTTAAAGCTTATAGAACGAAATACAAATATAAAAGGTATAAAAGATACTACTCCTATGGTTTCTCATACAAAAGAGATAATAGAAGCAACAAAACAACATAATTTCAGCGTATACTCCGGTTTTGACGATCATTTTGTAGATAATATTTTTGCTGGCGGAGTCGGCTGTATATCTGGATTATCAAATATAGCCCCGGACATATGGACAAAGCTTGTAAAATCTGCAAATGATAATGATTTTATAAATTTAAAAAACTGTTCATCGGCCATAAATAAACTAATGCAATTATATACACTAGACACTAATTTCTCACTAATATTTAAAAAGCTTTTAAATTTAAATGGATTAAATTTAAATGAAAATGCTATTTTTCCGTTTAACTCTTTAGACGAGATTAAATTTGAAAAAGCAAAAATGATATTAGAAGATGCGAGAAGGTTAGTAAAATGAACGCTATTCACGTAGATGAAAAGGATAATGCGGCAACTGCTTTAAAGCTCATTCAAAAAACAGTGTAGAACTTGGCGTAACGATAATAGAAGATATCTCAAAAGGGCATAAATTCGCTACAAAAGATATTAAAAAAGGTGAAGCTATAATAAAATACTCATCAATCATCGGCATAGCAAATCAAGATATTAAAAAAGGCGCATGGATACATGTACACAATATCGAAGGTACTAGAGGCAGAGGAGACATAAGTGGAAATTTACATATCGCTTCTCAAAAATTAAAAAATAAGAAACAAGCAGCGTCAAACGATAAAAAATACGAGCTTCAAGGCTATAGACGAAGCGATGGCAGCTTTGGACTTAGAAATCATATTTTAATCCTTCCTAACGTACATTGCGCAAATAAAGTAGTAGAAAAGATAGCAGCTGCTATAAACTATGGTTTAAGACTAGGAAATGATGAGTGCAAAATAGTATATGTGACTCATCAACACGGATGCAGCCAGCTTGAATTTGATGCAAGACAGACTATGGATACACTGGTTGGAAATGGTGCAAATCCAAATGTTTATGGAGTTTTAGTAATAGGACTTGGATGTGAAGTAATAAGCGCTCAAAACGTGGCAAAAGAGATAAAAGATAGAGCACCTTATAAGGAAGTGGAGTATTTTACCATTCAACAAAGCGGAGGAACTAGAAAAAGCATAGAAAAAGGTATAAAAATAGCTAAAAATATGCTACAAAATGCTCTTAAATTTAAAAAAAGTCGCGGTGATTTAAGCGATTTGATTTTAGGTACTGAGTGTGGAGGAAGCGATAGTTTTTCAGGTTTAAGCGCAAATCCTGCTTTAGGAGTAGCTAGCGATATAGTTATACAAAAAGGCGGCAGCGTTATCTTAGCTGAAACTACAGAGCTTATAGGAGCCGAGCATATATTAGCGGCTAGAAGTATAAATGAAGATATAAAAGAACAAGTAATATCTACCATAACAAGCTTTGAACAAAGAGTTTTGGATTCAAAAGCAGATATAAGAGGAGCAAATCCTAGCCCGGGCAACATAGAAGGAGGATTAAGCTCAATCGAGGAAAAATCTCTTGGCTGCATTTACAAAGCAGGAAATCAACCGGTAATAAGCGTAAAAAGATATGCGCAGCCTATCACCCAAAAAGGTCTTACTCTAATGGATACCCCCGGAAACGATATAGAGCAGTTAAGCGCAATGGTTGCTGGAGGATGTAATATATGTGTATTTACTACAGGAAGAGGAACTCCTACAGGAAGTCCCATAACTCCGACTATAAAAGTATCGTCTAATAGTGCCATTTATCACAATATGAATGACGCTATAGATATAAATGCAGGCAGCATAATAGACGGTCAAAAAAATATAAAAGAGGTAGGTGAAGAAATTTTAGATTTTATAGTTGCCATCTCAAAAGGAAAACTCACAAAAGCTGAACAAAATGACCAAAACGACTTTTCGGTATGGCGGCTTGCCACAACGGTTTAACTAAATTTAAAGGATAAAACATGGATCTAAATTTAAAAGATAGAGTTGTCATAGTTACTGGCGGCGCAAAAGGCATAGGAGCGGGTATATCTCTTGGATTGGCTAAAGAAGGTGCTATTCCTATTATACTATCTAGATCAAAAGCGTCAAATGAATTTGAAAATAGCTTGAAAAGTTTAACTTCTAAATTTGAATTTATTCAGATAGATTTAAATAATACAGACGAGATAAAACCAGTTATCGATTATGCCGCTAAGGAATATGGAGGAATTTATGCAGTAGTAAATAACGCAGGAGCAAACGATAATAAAGATTTAGAATCGACAAGCTGGATGGAATTTGAAAAAAGCTTGCATTCAAATTTAACCCATTATTATGAAGTCGTTCATAGCTCGCTTCCGTACTTAAAAGCAAGCAAAGGCTCCATACTAAATATCAGCTCCAAAACAGCACTTACAGGACAAGGCAAAACTAGCGCTTACGCTGCTGCAAAAGGAGCTATACTAGCTCTTAGTAGAGAGTGGGCGGCGGCTTTGGCTAAAGATAGCGTAAGAAGCAACGCGATAATAGTAGCGGAGTGCTACACGCCGCTTTATGAAAACTGGATAAAAAACTTTGAAAATCCAGAAGCCAGACTAAAGCTGATAACAGAAAAAATTCCATTTGAACATAGATTTACCACAGTCAAAGAGATAGCCGATACGGCTATTTTTTTATTATCCGAATTATCTAGTCATACTACCGGTCAATGGATATTTGTAGACGGCGGATACGTGCATCTTGATAGAGCATTATAAAGGAGAAAATATGCAAAACAAAAATATCAAAATAACTTTTATACTAGTTACGTCTCTATTTTTGCTATGGGGGCTTAGTTACGGACTTTTAGACGTTATGAACAAAAACTTTCAAACTCATCTTGGAATCACAAAAGCAAACTCTGGACTTCTACAAGCTGCGTATTTTGGTGCATATTTTATCATCGCCATACCGGCTTCGCTTATAGCTAGTAAATATAGTTATAAAGTCGGTATCATAGTAGGATTGCTGCTTTATGCTATTGGATCTTTGATGATAATTCCGGCTAGCAATAGTGCGAATTTCGATCTATTCTTACTTGCATTTTTTATCTTAGCTTGCGGACTTGGAAGTCTTGAAACAAATGCAAATCCATACATCACAAAATTAGGAGGTGACAAAAGAGCCTCTTTTCGCCTAAATTTAGCTCAAAGTTTTAATAGCGTTGGGCAGTTTATCGGACCGATAATCGGCGGAAGTCTATTTTTATCTTTAAGTCATGGAAATTTGGATGAAAATATGAAAAACGTACAAATGGTATACGTAGGAATAGCGGCTATAGTCTTGTTTATCATGCTGCTTTTTATAATCATTAAAATGCCTGAGATAACAAACGAAGATGAAAAACAACAAAATAGCGGAGGATATAAAGATCTATTAAACTATAAACACTTTAAAATAGGCGTTTTAGCACAATTTTTATATGTAGCTGCTCAAGTAGGAGCCGGAGCTTTTTTTATAAATTACTCAGTAGAACACTGGGATACTCTTAGTGATGCTAATGCAGCTTGGTATCTTAGTACGGCTTTAGTAGCATTTATGATAGGAAGAGTTGCAACTACTCCATTTATGGTAAAATTTAGTCCAAATAACGTACTTGGAATATATGCACTCATAAACTCTATCATCATAATTTTGCTTTATATATTAAGCGGACCTATAAGCGTATATGCTCTTATAGCTATGTTTTTCTTTATGAGTATAAGTTTTCCGACTATATTTGCTTTAAGCATAGTAAATATACCTTCAAATTTAGTAAAACCTGCTTCTAGCATACTTGTAATGAGTATAGTAGGCGGCGCTATAATGCCTTTTATTATGGGTAAAATAGCAGACGTAACGCATCAAACTGCCGCTGGATTTTTAGTATTATTTCCGTGCTTTTTATTTGTTGCTTGGTATGGATTTAAAGGAAGCAAACTAGATTAATTTAAATTTTAAAAAGGTTAAAAATATGCTTGAAATAGTAGATACTCACTTTCATATCTGGGATTTAGATATACTGCATTTACCTTGGCTAAACTCTTATAAAGGAGTTATAAACAGAAGTTTTGATATAGATGATATATGCAAAGCTTATGGCAAATACGATCTCTGCTTTAAAGGAGGAATTTATGTCGAGGTGGATTGCGATGATAGGGTAAAAGAGGATGAACATATATTTAGTTTAAACAGTCCTTTTATATTAGCCAAAATTATGAGAGCAAAACTATGTGAGCATATGAGACTACCTCTTGGAATAGCAGGAGTTAGAGAACCTTTGCATATAGATAGCTCTAAGCGCGGAAGATGCTTAGAGAAAAGTTTCATATCCGGGCTTGAAGTTTTAAGCCAAATGGATCTGATATTTGAAAGCTGTAACAGAGTTGATGAAATAGAAGATATCTATAGTGCTCTATCTTTAGTTCCTGATTTAAAAGTAGTGATAAACCACTGCGCAAACGTAAAAGAACTAAATAGCGAATATAAAAGAACAATGTCTAAAATAGCAAAACTTCCAAACGCATATCTAAAAATTTCCGGATTTGCGACCAACGATAAAAGTTTTGTAAAAAATCTTCTTAACTTTGTAACCGGAGAATTCGATAAAAGTAAACTTCTATATGCTTCGAATTTCCCGGTTGTCGAGCTGTATTCAAATTTCGACGAACATTTACAAATCTTAAGAGAGTACTTCGCAGACGACGCTGATTTTTTCTCAAAAAACGCAAAAAAACTCTACAAAATCAACAAAACACAGAAATTCGCAAGTGTGATAAAAATAAGAAAAGACAAAATCGATACCTACAAAAAACTTCATGAAAATCCGCTATCAGGAGTAAATAAAATGATAAAAGAGTGCGGTATAACCAGATATGAGATTTATCATAGAGATGATATGCTTTTTTCTATTATGGAGTACAACGGAGATGATTTTGATTATGATATGACAAAAATGGCTAATGATGAAGCTACGAAAGAATGGTGGAAATTAACTGATCCATGCCAAAAAAGAATCGAAGATGCTAAAAAAGATGAGTGGTGGGCAGCTATGGATTTAGTTTATCGACTAAAATAGTTTTAAATTTAAAGAAATTCTCAACATTAAGTCTAAAATTTAAAAAAAATACTTTAAATTTACGATAAAAAATGGTAGAATATACTAAATTTAAAAAAGGAGCATGCAGATGACATTCAGTGTTAAAAGTCCAATATTAGGTTTTGAAGGTATTAAAAACGTAGAAATTACAAAGATTGATGATTTTTTTGTTAAAATGCAAGACAAAGACGGAGATACGTCATTTACTATGATAAATCCATATTCACTAAGAAATTATGAATTTGATATACCTACATACTATCAAGATTTAATGCAAATAAGCGACAAAAGCGAATTACAAGTATATAATATGCTAGTTATTTCTAGCCCTATAGAAGAATCAAGCGTAAATTTTATGGCTCCTATAGTTTGTAATACTACAAATATGACTCTTTCGCAAGTTATACTAGATCCTGTGAATTACCCTCAGTATAGTCAAGCTGAAAAAATAAGCACGCTTCTTAAAAAGAAATAGTTTAGTGGCAAAAGCCACTAAACTACTATGAAACATGCTTTTACGGTATTAGAGCTTATCTTAGTTATTGTTATAGTAGGAATTAGCGCGGCAGCTGTACCTGCACTAGTGATGTCCAGCACAAAAACAAATGAAGCTGTTTTACTACAAGAAGCCATAACCTCATCAAAAACAAAACTCTCTCAAATATTATTATATCCTTGGAACAGTGCGTTGAATCAATCAAACTCAAATACATCGTCTTTCCCTATCTTAAAAACATCATCTGTAGACAATCTGGCAGAAAAAAGACCGGGTTTAAATAGCTTTTATAACAAAAGGGATATTACAAGATTAAAGGATGATGGCACCACAGAAGAAGTCAATGCAGAAATCGTAGGAACTGCTGCTAAAAAAGAAGGAATAAATCAATTTGATCAAGACAAAGGAAGTATAGATATATCAAATCCAAAATTCAATGAGCGTAAAAATATTCTAAAATTAGATTATACCGTAACAGTAAGCTATCTTTACGTACCTGACAATGAAGGAAATCTAGAAGGAGCATATACTAAAAATACAACAAATGAAATCTCAGTAAAGATAGAAACAACAGCAACTCTTTCAGATAAGAAAAAAAACGTAGTAATGAGAGCTTATAGTTTTAATATAGGAACGCCTAAGATTATTACAAAATCTTTTGCGAATAGTGAGTTTAAATAATGAAACGCGCATTTACTATGATAGAACTAGTCGTAGCTATAGTAATTTCTGGTATATTGCTATCTATAGGAGTTAAAATATTTGATGTAATTTATACAAATTACATTAGACAAAAAAAGTATAGTAGAGCTAGAATCTATATCAAAAACAGTTATAGAGCAGATAGAAAAACGACTATCATACCGCATAAAACCGACTTTATCAGTAAATATAGAAAATAAATATAAGCGTTTAGACAAACTAACGGATGACGATATAAAGACTAATAAAAAATATCCGATTATATGGTATATGCAAAGCTATGAAACACAAAGAATATTTAACGATGATAAAAGAATACTCGGCTGGAGCGGATTTATAAATTTAGATAAAGATAAAACACATCCAGATAAAACAGATAAAAATGAAGAAGTACTAACTATCAACTCACCGGGAAGTAATTTTTCAAAGATTGAAAATATTATAAAAGATTTGGGTTTTAGTGATCTTTTTATAGTATTTAAAGTAGATCAGGGAAACAACAATGATCAATACTATAATATAAAATCAGATGATAAAAATCCTTTAGCACATAAAATAAAAATTAAAAATGATACGAATTTAAATATAGATAAACCGAAATTTCTTGAAAAGAAAGATACTAATAAATTAGAAATATCTGAGCTATACTATCTATCTCACTCCATAAATCAACTTAGTATAGATAAGGATAACAATCTTTGGCTAACCGAATTTATTCCATTTGGAAATGATAATGGAACGCACAAAGAAGTTAGGAAAAACGTATTAGCCGAAAACGTAAGCTCACTTAGATTTATGTATCTAGGCGGAAGCGACTCTATCTCTATAAAACTCTGCTTAGAAGATCCAAATTTTAAAATAAAAGGTCAAAAATTAGAAGTTTGTAAAACCCAGGTGGTGCAGTGATGAAAAAAGCTTTTAGTTTGATTATGGCGATATTTTTTGTAGTTATGCTTGGGATAGTAGGAACTCTTACATTAAGAATCATAGCCGGAGGTAGCAAAGAGAGCGCGGATTTATATCTATATGAACAAGCAAAACTTTTAGCTATTAGCGGAACTGAGTACGCTATACTAAGAATTCAAGAAAAAGACTTTAAAGAAGGCTGTAACAATAATTTCACTTTATCCTATCCAACAACAAAAGAAACCATTTTTACAATTACTGTAGATGTAACGTATATAGGAGCAAATCCGCCTACCAAGTGTACAGAATGGATAGATTCCGGTATTACACAAGATAAAGACGGTCAAGAGCTAAAAGACGCTGATGGAAAACCTAAAACTTCTATCCAAGCAGTCATCTTAGATACAAGCGTAATCTCAGACGCAAGTATTACTCAAGAACAGATCTCCATAAAGCGTACAACTATCCAAAAACCGTGATTTTATGGTATAATATATTAACTTTATTCCAAAGGAGCATGAAATGAATACAAGTATTGTAGGAAAACAATTTGAATTAACACAAGCTATAAAAAACTATATAGATAATGCATTTGAGTCATTATCTAAATACAATCTTGATATTATTTCAAGTAGGGTTATCATATCAGCAGATGAAAAACAAGGTAAAAAAGGCTTTGATGTTGAATTTGCTATAAACCTTGCAAAAAAAGATACGATCGTCATAAGACAAAAAGATAAAGATCTTTACGCGGCTATCGACTTAGCGGTTGATAGAGCAAGCAAAGTTTTACGTAGACATCACGATAAACTAACAACCCATAAAAACAAAGATGATGAAAAAGCAAGTATAAACGGTATCATAGACGAACCTCATATAGATGGAGTAGACGAGATAGTTCCGGCTGAACTTGAACTTTATAAGCCTATTGAGATAGAAGAAGCTTTAGAAAAACTAAAAAACTCAGGTGCACAATTTTATGTATTTAATGATATGGAAGCCAAAATGCGTATCATTTATAAAAGAAACGACGGCAAATTCGGACTTTATTAGAAAAGTTTGCTTTCTGGGGTATTAACTCCGGAAAGCTTTTTTTAAATTTATATATTAATTTTGATATTTTCTTACTATATTTTTTACAACTCTACTTATCAAATCCACTGAATTTATCTCACAACACTCGTTGATACTATGAGGCGAATAAATATTTGGACCAATCGAACAAGCTTCTAAACCGCTCTGCTTTGATAGTAAAACTCCGCACTCAAGTCCTGCATGAACAGCTTCAAATTTAACATTTTTATTAAATTCTTGCATAGAAGATAATACTTCTTTAGCAAAATCAGTAACCTTAGGAGTCCAAGCCCTGCTCTCTTCGGCAAAACGCACATCAAATCCAGCCATTTTAGCTAAAACTTCTGTTTCGGATTTAATTCTTTCAAGCCCTAAATCGCTCATAGATCTTGCAAAAAATTCTATTTCTAACATATTTTTATCTTGCTTTATAATAGACAAATTTATACTCTCATTGACGATTTTTAAACTCTCATCATAACTTCTTACTCCTTGAGCAAATGAATTTATAAAGCTCAAAATACAATCCGAATTTTTCAGCACAAGTGCATCTTTTTTACCTAGTTTTTTGACTTTTATTAGACTATTACCTTGCAAATTTAAATCATCACAAATCACAGTAGCAACGGCTTTTACCGGTATAGAATTATTTCTTTCACCACCATTTATACTAACTATTTTTGCTTTGCTTTTAGCTAAAAAATCGGCTAAAAGTTTTATAGCGTTTGGTATATCTTTTACTATTTCTATACCGCTGTGACCGCCTTTTAATCCACTTATTTCTACTTCGTAAACATTATTTATTTCATTTTTTGTTTCTATTTTCGAACTAGCAAAAATACCAACTCCGCTTGCGCATCCTATAAAAACACCGTCTTCATGCTCGCTATCTAAATTTAAAATCCGTCCGCTTACTAACTTAGTATTAAATCCGTTTGCACCAAGAAGCCCTACTTCTTCATTGTTTGTAAATAAAACTTCAAGACTCTCGAATTCTCTCATCATATCCATAATTATAGCTACGCCGATTCCGTTATCTGCACCTAGAGTTGAATTTTTTGCTTTTAAAAAACCGTTTTCTTTTATGATCTCTATATTTGGAGCATCTCCTACGCAAACCATATCATAATGAGCCTGTAAACAGATATTTGGCTTACCTTTTATAGCATATATATTGCCAAACTCATCGCTATTTACGCTAAATCCGCTATCTTTTGAGAATTGCATTAGGTACTCTTTTAATTTATCTGTTTCAAAACTGCAATGCGGAATAGAGCAAATTTCATTAAAATAATCAAAAACTTTCATTTTATAATGCCTTTGCATATTTTTTAACAAAAATTATAGCATTTTAATGATAATATATCGGCTATGAAACGTATCGTTAGTTTTGTTATTTTGGTTTTTTTGTTACAAGGTTGCCTTTGGATAAATGAACGCGGTATCTCAAATAAATATTATAACGACTGCAAAGAGTACTATGACGGAGCCGGAATTTATCATAAAAAATGCGACGAAAATCTCTTGGATTGGTCAAATGAATCTAATAAATAATGCAAACAAAAAGCTTTTTGAAAAAATAAATAATCTTAAAAATTATAGCTGTCAAGTTAAATTCAGTGATGCCATAGAGATAGAAATAAATGATTTCGATGATAACATAATAGATCTTGCAAAAGACCTTAAACCATGGAGAAAAGGTCCTTTTAAGCTAAATGCTACACTTATAGATAGCGAATGGCAAAGCTTTATAAAATTTAATGGGCTCAAGCCTTTTTTAAATTTAAAAGATAAAATTGTAGCCGATGTAGGCTGCAATAACGGATATTATATGTTTAAAATGCTAGAACTTGAGCCAAAAAGCATAGTAGGATTCGATCCTAGCGTACTTAGCTTTTTGCAATTTAGTTTTATAAATCATTTTGTGAAATCAAATATCAAATTTGAGCTTCTTGGAGTGCAAGATTTACCTAATTATAATATCAAATTTGATACGATACTCTGTCTTGGAGTTTTATATCATAGAAGTGATCCTATAAAAACGTTAAAAGAGTTAAAAAGTAGCCTAAATAAAGGCGGTGAAGTATTTATAGATACTATGTTTATACAAAGAGACGATGAGTTTGTCTTAAGTCCGAAAAGCACCTACTCAAAGATACCAAATATCTATTTTATACCTAGTATAAAAGCTCTTAGAAATTGGTGTGAGAGAGCTAAGTTTAAAACTTTTGATATACTCGGTATTAAAAATACGGATTTTAACGAGCAGAGAAAAACACAGTGGATATACGGGGAAAGTTTGGAAAATTTTTTAGATCCAAACAATCCTAAATTAACTATAGAGGGTTATCCTGCTCCAAAACGTGTTTATGTAAGATTAAGTTAAAAGGTAGTTTAATGGCTGAAAATGTCTATAGTGATAGCATAAAAGATAGCGCAACGGTGATAGATGAAAGTCTATTTCAAAATTCTTTGAATATACCTCAGGCGATAAATACGATCTTCAACGGAAGTATAATAGACGCCAAGCAAAACTACTCAAAAACAGTTCTAAAAACAAATAATGATATGATATATGACGATGAGGGGCTTATTCACAGCGGATTTATATTTAGCGCGGCAGACTGGTCTGCTCAAGTAGCAGTAAATCAGCCTTTTAGCGTAACAATAGGTTCTAAAGTAAGCTTTTTTGCTCCAGCTAAAGTAGGAGATATCATAGAATTTGAAGCACATGCTTATTTTGACGAATCCAAAAAACGAGAAATAAAAGTTATAGGAAAAATCAAAGAAATAAAGGTTTTCGAAGGAACTTTTCAAATAGTAGTTTTAGAAGATCATATATTTAAACTTCAGAAAAAAAACAAAGAAAAACAAAATGAGCAAGCAGCCTCAAAAGCTGCTAAATAGCCTGCATCCAGCGTTTTAAATTTCGTCTTTCACTCTCTAAGCTAGTTTGATCTCCATGTCCTGGATATAGCTTGAAGTCTTTGAAATTTAAAACCCTCTCAAGGCTTTTTCTCATTTCAACAGCATTTGAAAAAGGAAAATCATATCGTCCAATAGAGTTTTTAAATATAAAATCACCACTAAACATAACATCTCCTATCTCGATCATAGAACATCCGGGAGTATGTCCCGCAAAATGGTGAAATGTAAATTTAAAACTGCCTATTTCTATGATTTGATTATCTTCTACTAAAAAATCGGGTTTAAAGGTAGTTTGCAAATATGTAAACGGATCTTGTTCACATAAAAAAGCGTCGTCTTTTGGTATATAAATAGGTATTTTAAATTTATCCCTTATCGCATTATCATCATAAATATGATCAAAATGTCCATGCGTATTTAAAATAGCAAGCGGATTTTTGCAAACTTTACTCACCCATTCAAAAGCTCCATCGCCTGGATCGACTATAACCTCACCGGATTCATTTATTAAAATGTAACAATTTGTATCATAAATTCCAAAAGACTTTGATAAAATTTGCATTTTCCCCTCCTTTGCCCACAAGAGCGAATTAAAAGTTTTATTTTAACATTTTTTCGTTATAATGCAACTAATTTCTTATAGGTAAATTTAATGAAAGATTTTAAATTTTTAGAAAATAAATTATTATGCTTTTTAGATAAATATTTAAAACAATCCGGTGCTAGCGGATTTAGCATAGGAGTGAGCGGCGGACTTGACTCTGCCATAGTCGCCACGTTATGTTCAAAAGTAGCCAAAACTCACGCTCTTTTAATGCCTACAAATAGCTCAAATAATCTGAATTTAGAAGATGGTTTAATCCTATGTGAAAAGCTTGATTTAGAGTATGAAGTTATAAATATAGAACCGATTGTACAAAGCTTTATATCTGTTTTAGATGTTACGGACAAACTAAGAAAAGCCAATATAATAGCAAGAGTTAGAATGATACTATTATACGACAACTCGGCTAAATTAGGCACATTAGTAGCAGGAACAAGCAATAAAAGCGAGAGACTACTGGGCTATGGAACTATATACGGAGATACGGCTTGCGCACTAAATCCTATCGGAGATATTTATAAAAGTGACCTATTTTTGTTTGCAAAATACTTAGAAATAGATGAAAATATAATAAATAAAGCCCCAAGTGCAGATCTTTGGGAAGGTCAAAAAGACGAAGATGAGATCGGTTTTGCTTATTCTAGCGTTGATGCCGTGCTAAAAGAATTTGAAAAAAACGATCAAAGAGAGAATTTATACGCTATTTTTAACAAAAATTTAGTAGATAGCGTACTTGATAGAGTAGAAAAAAATAGCTTTAAGCTAAATCCGGTACCGATTGCAAATATCAGTTAAATAAAGGATAGAGATGAGAGATATAGCATTTTTTAGACCATATATTACCGAAAGAGAACATGAACTAGTAAAAGAGAGTCTTGATAAAAACGCCGTTTATATGGTAACAAATTTAGAAGATAACATAAAGAAGTATTTCGGGGTAAAACACGTTATAACTACAAATAACGGAACTGCGGCAAATCATTTAGCACTTTGTGCTATGGATCTTAAAAGAGGAGACAAGATAATTTGCTCAGTAAATGCTTTTCCTAGCATAGCTCAAGTCATCCGTCACTTTGATGCTGAGCCGATATTTGTAGATATAGACGAAGATGATTTTAACATAAGTCCGACCGAGCTAGAAAAGGTATTAAAAGAACAAAAACATAAAAAACTAAAAGCCGCATTCATAACTCACGTCGCAGGACAAAGTGCGGATATGGATACCATATATGCTTTAGCAAAAGAAAACGGTATAAAAATCATAGATGATGCTAGTCGCGCTATGGGTGCTACATATAAAGGAAAGCTTATAGGAAATTTAGACTCATATATGTCTTGTTTTCAGATAAATCCTCAAGTACAACATGCTATTGCATCAACTGGTATTATATTGACAAATGACGATGAGATGGCAAAACGCGCCAGGCTTATAAGAAATCACGCAATAGTAAATGATAGTTTTGATAAAGATGGAAATTTAGGATATGTTTATGATGTAGTAGATATAGGACAAAAATATGATTTAAATTCTCTTTGTGCTGCTTTTAGTATAGCTCAGTTTGAAAAACTAGAGATATTTATAAGAAGACGAAAAGAAATAGCAGCAATATATAATGAAGAGTTAAAAACATGCCCGCATATAACTACTCCTGTTATAAAAAGAGATCATATATATAATCAATACATAATAAAAGTAGATAAAAACAGAGATGGCTTCGCAAGAGAGTTAAAAGATGCAGGAATTCATACAGGTCTTCACTACATACCGCTTCATCTGCTAAGCTATTACAAAACAAAATACAATCTTAGGGTAAATGATTTCCCAAAAGCATTAAAGGTATATCAACAAGTGCTATCTTTACCTATCTATGCCGCTATGAGTAACGATGAAGTAAAATATGTTTGTGATACAATAAAATCAGTAGCAAAAACTCGTGTTTGATAGAAAACTGCATAGCTGGATAAATAGATATTTTTATCGTCCAAGGTATCTTGAAACGCTAATTTCTATGGCTTTAAGCCCGTTGGCTTTGATATATTATATTTTAGTAGTTATTAAATTTAGACTCTCAAAACAGATCAAATTTGATATACCTATAATAAGTATTGGAAATTTAATAGTCGGCGGCACAGGCAAAACTCCGCTTACAAAAGCTATTTTTAATGAATACAATACCAAATTTAAAACTTTTATCATATTAAGAGGATATAAAAGAAGCAGCAAAGGTATGCTAAAAGTCTGCATAGATGGTGAAATATTATGCAGCGTAGATGAGAGCGGCGATGAAGCTATGGAGTATGCGTTAAGCCTTAAAAATGCAAATGTTATAGTAAGCGAAAATAGAAAATTAGCCATAGAAGAAGCGATAAAATACGGCGCAGAGCTTGTTTTGCTTGATGATGGATTTGGAAAGTTTGATATTTTTAAATTTAATATTATTTTGAAACCTACTATAGAACCTATTTTTAAACTAGTTTTGCCTAGCGGCGCATATAGATATCCAAAAAGTTTTTATAAATTTGCAGATTTTATTCCGACAAAAGATGATATAATAAGCTCTAATTATATAATAAACAAAACAACGAATATGGTTTTAGTAACAGCTATAGCAAATCCATTAAGGTTAAAAAAACTATTTGATAGCTGCTTAGGTATAGAGTTGTTTGAAGATCATCATAAATTTAAAAAATCAGAAATAGAAGATATATTTAAAAAATGGAATGCAACAACTATTTTGGTGACCCAAAAGGATTATGTTAAAATACGAGATTTCGGCTTTAATGTTTCGATTTTAGAACTGCGTACTGAAATTTCATCTCAATTCAAGCTAAAATTAGATAAGTTTATAGATAATTACAACCAGAATATGATAAAATAATAATAAAATAAATTAAGGAAAAGTTGTGTTAAAAAGCATAAGAACAGCTGAGATAATATTAAGTGCCCTGCCTTATATTCAGAAATTTAGAGATGAAATTTTTGTCATAAAATACGGCGGCGCAGCTCAAATAGATGAAAAATTGAAAAATAATTTTGCAAGAGATATTGTGCTTTTACAACTAGTAGGCATTAAAGCCGTCATTGTACATGGAGGCGGAAAAAAGATAAATTCATTTTTAGAAAGACTAAATTTGAAAAGTGAATTTATAGACGGCTTAAGAGTCACGGATAAAGATGCTATGGAAGTAGTAGAAATGACCTTGAGCGGACTTATAAATAAAGAAATAACAAGTCTTTTAAACAAACACGGCGCAAGGGCTATCGGCATAAGCGGCAAAGACGATAATATGTTAAAGGCAAAAAGCTTAGATGATGGAAAATACGGATTTGTAGGAGAGATAACAGACGTCAATGAAAATGTTATATTAACCATAATAAACGATGGACTCATACCAGTCATCGCCCCTATAGCTATAGGAAGCGAGTATGAAACATATAACATAAACGCAGATCTTTGCGCAAGTGCTATTGCTAGCAAATTAAAAGCTAGAAAAGTTATATTTTTAAGTGATATCAAGGGGGTTTTAGACAAGGATGAAAAACTTATCAGCAAGTTAAACGAAACTTCTATAAATGAGTTGAAAAATAACGGAGCAATCAGCGGTGGAATGATACCGAAGATAGACGCGTGTTTAGAATGTATAAAAAGCGGAGTTGGTGCAGCACACATAATAGATGGAAAAATTCCTCACTCTTTGCTGCTTGAAATATTTACAGATGAAGGTATAGGGAGCGTTATAAAATGATAGTATTAAGTACAACACCAGATGAAAAAATAGCAAATAAGTTAGCTAAAGAGTTAGTAGATAAAAAAGCTGCGGCTTGTGTGAATTGTATAAAAGATCTGAAAAGCTTTTATACTTGGAAAAATGAAGTACAAAACGACTCTGAAGTTCTTATGATGATAAAAGGAAATTATAAGAAAATAAAAGATGTTATTTTAAAAAATCACCCTTATGAAATACCGGAAGTCATAGCTATAAAACCTAAAAAAATAGAAAAAAGCTATAAAAAATGGTTAGAAAAAAGTACAAAAATATCACCTATGTTAGTAGGTACAAGGTTAAATAACAACGAAGAAGTTTCTTGCGTTAGTTTAAGCGAAGCTTTATTGCAACCAGCAGCAAAACATGGCGGACTTTACGCGCCTATAAATTTACCTATTTTAGATGATAACTTTTTTAAAAAAGCATCTAAATTAAAGTATGATGAGATAGCTATGATGGTTATTAAAAAGTTTAAATTTGATATAGACAAAGATATTTTTAAAAAAGCATTAAAAAGATACGCTAAATTTGATAAAGAAGCAGTGGAAATAAAAAAATTAAATAAAAATTTATATATAAATGAGCTATGGCACGGACCTACAAGAGCATTTAAAGATATGGCGCTTCAGCCTTTTGGTGTAATTTTAAAAGAGCTTGCCAAACAAAATAATAAAAAATATCTCATTATGTGTGCAACAAGCGGCGATACCGGACCTGCCACACTTAATACATTTAGCGATGTTCAAAATATAAAAGTCGTATGCATATATCCAAAAGACGGCACAAGCGAAGTTCAACGCTTACAAATGGTAAATCAAAAAGGTAAAAATTTAAAATCCATAGGGATAAAAGGTAATTTTGATGATGCTCAAAAAGCCTTAAAAGCGCTATTAAACGATAAATCTTTTAAAAATGAGCTATCAAATTTGGGGCTTAACTTAAGTGCTGCGAATTCTGTTAATTTCGGCAGAATTTTATTTCAGATTATTTATCATATCTATGTTTGTATAAAAATAAACAGTAATAAAAAACCGATAGATATCGTTGTTCCAAGCGGCAACTTCGGTAATGCTTTAGGGGCGTATTACGCTAAAAAAATGGGTGCAAATATAGGAAAAATAAAAATTGCTTCGAACGCGAACAATATATTAACGGAACTTTTCACAACAGGAATTTATAATCTGCAAGATAAAAAATTAATTCAAACTATAAGCCCTGCTATGGATATACTAATTAGCTCAAATGTCGAAAGACTTTTGTTTGATAAGTTTGGAAGTATTAGAACAAAAGAGCTTATGGATAGTTTGAAAAACAGTGGATTTTATAAACTCGCTCAAGAAGAACTTGAGGAGCTAAAAGCAGATTTTGAAGCAGATTTTTGTAGCGATGAAGAGTGTGAAAATTATATAAAAAACGTTTCAAGCAAAGGTATTTTGATAGATCCTCATACGGCAACTTGCCTAAAACTAGTTGACAATGATAAACTTAGCGTGATAACATCTACAGCTCAATGGGTAAAATTTACTCCAAGCATGGTAAAAGCTATCAAAAATAAACCTACACAAGATGAATTAGTAGATATGAAAGAGCTTGCAAAAGAGTTTGACGTAAAAATTCCAAAGTCCATCTTAGAGTTATTTTCACAAAAAGAGCTTCATAAAGACGTTATAGAACAAGATAAGATAAAATCAAACATCATAAATTGGCTTAAAAAATGATAATCATACCGGCTCGGCTCGCTTCAACTCGTTTTGAACATAAAATTCTAAGAACCATTGATGGCGTTCCTATGTTTGTAAAAACCGCGATGAACGCCAAAAATGCGGATAACGTGCTAATAGCATGTGACGATGAAAAAGTAGCAAACATAGCAAAAAGTTATGGCTTAGATGCTATTTTAACAAACGTGAATCACGAAAGCGGAACCGACCGCATAAATGAAGCAGCGGATAAATTTAATCTAAAAGATAACGAGATCATTATAAATGTTCAAGCCGATGAGCCGTTTTTTGAAGTAGAAAATTTGATTAAATTTAAAAATTTTGCAAGTAAATCCATTGCAAGCGGCTCGTTTATGGCAAGCTGTTTTAAACTAGTCAAAAAAGAGGACGCTCAAAATCCAAATTTAGTAAAAGTCGTTCTTGACACAAACGATAACGCTCTGTATTTTTCACGTTCACTTCTGCCATATCCTGGAAACGAATGTGAGGTTTTTAAAGCACATATAGGAATTTACGCATATAGCGTAGTAAATTTAAAAGAGTTTTGTACTTTAGAGACAAAAGAGTTAGAAAATATAGAAAAACTAGAGCAGCTTAGGGCTTTACAAAGCGGTAAAAAAATTAAAATGATGCAAATACAAACAAAAAGTATCGGAATAGATACAAAAGAAGATCTTAAGACCGCAGCGGATAAATTCGGTTTTAGGATTGACTAAAATCAAATTTAACTATATAAATTTGTGATACAATAGCCACGAAAAGGCAAATATGACAAATGAACATTTTTTAGAGCAACTAACGACCGTAGCCAAATTTACAAAAATTTACTGCGATGATAATCACAAAAATGAGCCAAAAACTATATCTAAATTTAAAACTATTTATAAAGGAGTAAATTTAGATAAATTTATAGAGTATAACTTATGCAAAGAGTGTGAGCATCTTCTTTTATATGCCAATGAGAGACTACAAAACTGTCCACACAAAGAAAAACCAAAATGCAGAAAATGTCCACACATCTGTTATGAAAAAAATGAACTAAAACATATTATAAAAGTGATGAAAAGTAGCGGAATAAAGCTTGGATTATCAAAGATAAAATCATTTTTTAAAAGTTAGTATATATACTAGATTAAGTTATTTTGTGATATCATAAAATAAAAAATATGAAACAAATTATACAAGAAATCAAATTAGAATCAGCACAAAACGTATATCATAAACTACTTGTGATATATTTATTGTTGCTATTTGCATATTGCATTGTATTTGCTTATTTTGGTATGTCTTTTTTGCTTATAAATGGTGCTATAACATTTGCAATATCCATAATAATCTATGATGAATTATATGAAGAAAAATACCAATCACTGATAAATATCTGGATACAACTAAGCGGTACTTATAATATAGTTTGCGATATAATAGTCATGGGCTGGGGATATGGATTTGAACTATTTTTAGTCGGTCTAATCGCGATATACTACTCATCTGCTATAAAAAATAGTTATTTTAAAATCATAATTGTAGTAGCACAATCCATAACTTATCTTGTTTTACACTATCTATTTGCTCATCAAGATATAAACTACGGAAATGATGATTTAAAACATATATCATATATATCTGGATTTTTAGCAATCGTATTTGTATTCTTCTTTTTACATCAAAATTTAAATATAGTAGGCGCGGTAGATATCTTAAATTTACAAAGAAAGAAAAAAGATTATCAGCGTATAGCAGAACATGACTTTTTAACAGGATTTTATACTAGGGCTCCTATGCGTCAGATGCTAACTAGTCGTTTAAGTATGCTAAAAAACGAAGAGTTAAAATCCATATGTATAATCCTATGCGACCTTGATAATTTTAAAAATATAAACGATACGTTGGGGCATATTTTTGGTGATACTATACTAAGCAGAGTCGCAGCTTCTTTAAAAAGCAGCTTTATAAAATACGGCAAACTTTGCAGATGGGGCGGAGAGGAATTTTTAATAATTTTAGAAAATAAAAATGCTACGGATATAAAAGACATCATAGAATCAGCAAGACTAAAAGTAGAAAAATTAAATCCGGAAGGAATAAAAGTAAGCGTAACATTTGGGGCGCTCTATCTCACCAAAATCGAAGCAGACTTTGAGCTAGAACCGGCTATTAGCATTGTCGATGAGCTTATGTATTATGGAAAAAGTCAAGGAAAAAATAGACTGGTATTTAAAAATTATGAATATAAAAAGTGATAATTTATCAACAAATTTAAGAACCGTACTAATTATGTTTTTAGTAGCCAGCATAAGTTACTTCATATCTTTTATTAGTTTGAAAATGTACGACTTAGCAATCGTTAGCATAGTCGGCGTATTTACATATATTTTCTGCATTAAAACGGTTGGTAAAAACGAGCTTGAAAAAGCATTTTTTATAGCTCATATACAAATTTTATTTAGCTCTAGCATAAGTGTTTTGATACTTGGATGGGGATATGGATTTCAAATTATATTGATAGCTTTAATATCTATCATGTATATTGATATATTTAGAAATAGACTTATATCTTATATATTGGTTTTATCAGAATCTATTATCTATATAGCACTATATTTGGTACATATCTCAAATGAAGGAGAGCAGTCTGTATCATATTATCAAGACTACTTTTATGTGGCAAATTTTATATTTCTTATTGTTATGCTTCTTATCATATCTAAGATATTAAAATCTACAGATATCGCATACTTTTATCAATTAAAAGACGATAACGATAAATTTAAAAACGCGTCCGAAACAGATGATCTAACCGGACTTATAAATAAAAGAACATTAAATTTAATAATAGACAATAAAAGACGAAGCAGCATGGTAATCTCTATGTGCGATATAGATAACTTTAAACAGATAAATGACCAGTTTGGACACAATACCGGAGATCTTGTTTTAAAAACACTCTCAAATATATTTTTAGATCATACAAACAAAACAGATATAGTTTGCAGATGGGGCGGAGAGGAATTTGTAATAGTATCTTTTGATATAAGTAAAAATGACTTTTTAACCAAAATTCAAAAAATAAAATTTCAAATTAGCGAAACCATAATAAAAGAAGGTAATGAAACATTTAATTTTAGTGTTACTTTTGGAGTATCTGAAGTTGGAAATGATAGAAATTTACTTATAAAACAAGCAGATGAAAGATTGTATAAAGGTAAAAATAGTACAAAAAACTGCATCGTTTCAAAATAAACTAAAAATAAGCAGCTTTTTAAAGCCGCTTAAATTTAAATATCTTCTATATGTTTTAAAAATTCGTCATAAGACACATAGCCTACAAGCTGTTTTGAGTTCAGCTCTTTTTTGTCTTTATAAAATATAAGTGCCGGCGGACCAAAAACATTGTATTTTCTCATCATAGCTATATCTTCAGGCGTATTATCAGAGACATCTATTTTGATAAGAGTAAAATCTTTTAATCTTTTTATAACATCCGGATTTGTAAATGTTTTCTCATCAAGCTCTTTACAGTTTACGCACCAAGTCGCCCAAAAATCGATCATAACAGGTTTTTGACTGCTATTTATAACGGCTTCAAGATCTTTTGAATTTGAAATATAACTAAACTCTATTTTATCGATGCTGTTTTTTGATATCGTAGAATTATTATATGAGCTTAAATTCGGAGCAAAAGTGGAAATACTAAATATAGAAACTAAGATTATCGAAACTACGAATATCAATATTCCAAACGATTTTAAAAACTTCGCAGCACCGTCTTTTGCTTCGTTAAACGCGCCTAAATATACCGCAAAAAATACTCCGAGAACTCCATAAAGCGCATTTGAAATTTCAGATCCAACTACTCTATCAAGCATCCAGATAGCCATCGCAAGCATCAAAAATCCAAATATTCTTTTTATCTCTTCCATCCAAAATCCGGGCTTAGGAAGTAGTTTTGAACTACCAATACCTATCAATAAAAGAGGAACTCCCATACCGACACTCATAACAAATAGAGCTATACCTCCAAAAAGAGCATCTCCGCTTTCAGCTATATATAAAAGAGCTCCGGCAAGAGGTGCAGCAACGCAAGGTCCCACTATAAGAGCGGATAAAAACCCCATAATTCCGACACCGATTATTCCACCTTTTTTTTCACTCTTTAAATTTATATAGTTTTGAATTTTTTTTGGCATCTCGATGTTATAAAATCCAAACATAGAAAACGATAGCAAAACAAAGATGATACTAAAACCTATAATAACGCTTGGAATTTGAAGCAATCCTTGGACGCTTGCACCAAATACACTTGCCAAAACTCCGGCCAAAGCGTAAGCTAATGACATGAAAAATACATAAACAAAACTTATCCAAAAACCTGTTTTAGCCGATGGTTTTTGACCTGTTTTTGATACTATTATGCTTGAAACTATCGGGATCATAGGAAAGATACAAGGCGTAAGAGATAAAAGCAAACCATAACCAAAAAACGTGATGATAGTAAAAAGTTTGCCCTCGTCGGTAAATGATTTTGCTATCTTATCTTGCTGCGAGTCACCGATATTTTTTTTATCTATCTTGGAATTTGAAGATATAATTTTTGAAGCAGATACCTCTTTTACTTGAGCTTTATCGCCATCATAAGTAACGACATAATGACTCTCTATAGGCTGATAACAAAATCCACTATAAGAGCAACCTTGATAATTTAATTGTATGTCAAACTCATTACTATTTACAAAATTTTTGAGCAAACCCTCCGGTATAAATAGATCAAACGTACCGCCGTATATATCATACTCATCGTGTTTTTCGTATTTAGGAAAATTTAAAAACTCGGTTATATCGGTATCTGAAACCTTAACTTTAAGTTTGTCTTTATATAAATAAACACTTTTATCTACTACGAGATTGATATTTATCCCTTGCGTTTTATCGCCTGTGATATTGACTTTAAAAGCATCTTCTACGCTAAGAGGCTCAGCAAAAACAGTACTAAAAAGCAAGATAAATGAAATAAGTAGCTTATGCAATGCATTTCCTTGTAAAAAAATATTTGTCAATTCTACTTCATATTTGTAAATATCTTCATCAAAAGCGGTAAACTTTAATGAAACTTTTAATTAACTAAGTATAAAATTATATACACTTTAAAAAGGAGCAAAAATGGAAGAAAAAAAAGATGATTTTATTATGGTGAAAGTAAAAAAATCTAAATTAAAATACGAAAAAGAGCTTAGACAATTACAAATTGAACTGCTCAAATTTCAAAACCATGTAAAAGAAACTGGTCTAAAAGTATTGATTATAATAGAAGGAAGAGACGCGTCAGGAAAAGGCGGCGTCATCAAAAGACTTACCGAACATCTAAATCCTAGGGGATGTAGAGTCGTCGCTTTGGAAAAACCAAGCGATGTTGAGAGAACTCAGTGGTATTTTCAAAGATACTCAGACCATCTTCCAAGTGCCGGTGAGATAGTTATATTTGATAGAAGCTGGTATAACCGTGCTGGAGTTGAACCTGTGATGGGATTTTGTACTCAAGAGCAACATAAAGAATTTTTAAGGCAAGTTCCTAAATTTGAAGAAATGCTGGTAAGTTCGGGAATCTTACTGTTTAAATTCTACTTCTCGGTTTCAAAAGATGAACAGAAAAAACGTTTCAAAGATAGAAAAACAGATCCACTAAAACAGTTCAAACTATCTCCAGTAGATCAAAGAAGTCAAGAACTATGGGATCAATACACAGTCGCAAAGTACTCAATGCTACTAGCTTCAAATACGCCTTATGCGCCATGGACCATCATAGTTAGTAACGATAAGAAAAAAGCTAGATTAAACACATTTAGATATCTATTAAACAATGTCGAATATAATAAAAAAATAAGCAATGACGAGATGAAAATAGATGATGAAATAGTCAAAACAGGAAGTACGGAGATAAGACTTATGGAAGAAAATCTCAGAAATGAGAATTTAAAACGTATAAACGGGTAGTAAATTTTTAATAGTCTTGCGAATTTGACACTTAAAATTATACTTAAATTTAAAACATTTAATAAGCAAAAAACTATAACTGAATTTATATATCTTTGCATTTGGAGTTACGAATTTAATCGCAACTCCATTTATAGAATTTATAGATAAATTTATTCGACTTCTGCGTCTATAACATCATCGTCTTTTTTCTTTTTCTCTGCGCCACCATCCGCTGCACCTGCATTTTGATCTTTATACATAGCTTCGGCTAGTTTATGACTAACTTCGCTTAGAGCTTTTACTTTTACATCGATCTGCTCTTTTGAAGCACTTTCATCTTTTAATACCTCTTTTAGATCATTCAAAGCAGCTTCGATCTTTGCTCTATCTTCGGCCGGAATTTTTTCACCCATCTCGCTTAGAGATTTTTCGGTTTGATGAGCCAAACTATCTGCTGCATTTCTAGCTTCTACGGCTTCTTTTCTTTTTTTGTCATCTTCTTTATGAGCTTCGGCGTCATTTACCATTTTATTTATCTCTTCTTCGCTAAGACCGCTTGAACCGCTTATAGTGATATTTTGAGCTTTACCGCTAGCCTTATCTTTAGCCGAAACAGTTAAAATTCCGTTTGCGTCTATATCAAACGTAACTTCGATTTGCGGAACGCCTCTAGGAGCTGGCATTATACCTTCAAGATTGAAGTTACCTAAACTTTTGTTGTCTTTTGCAAACTCACGCTCGCCTTGAAGCACGTTTATAGTAACCGCACTTTGATTATCTTCGGCAGTTGAGAAAGTTTGAGACTTTTTAGTAGGGATCGTAGTTCCTTTTTCTATAAGTTTGCTCATAACTCCACCAAGAGTTTCGATACCAAGACTTAGCGGAGTAACATCAAGTAAAAGCACGTCTTTTACGTCACCTTTTATAACAGCGCCTTGTATAGCAGCTCCGATGGCGACTACTTCATCAGGATTTACTGATTTGTTTAGTTCTTTACTAAATGCTTTCTTGACCTCTTCTTGTACCAGCGGAACACGAGTTGAACCACCCACCATAACTACTTCTTTTATATCGCCTTTGCTTATACCGGCGTCTTTTACTACTTCGTTTATCTTTGTGATAGTTTCGCCTACTAAGTCGTCTATCATACCTTCAAATTTAGCTCTGCTAAGAGTTTTCGTAAGGTGTTTTGGTCCTGTCGCATCAGCTGTGATAAACGGAAGATTTATAGTTGTCTCCATAGCACTACTTAGCTCTTTTTTAGCATTTTCAGCAGCTTCTTTTAGTCTTTGAAGTGCCATTACGTCGTTTTTTAGATCAATCCCTGTTTCACTTTTGAACTCACTTACTAAAAAGTCGATAAGTCTATTATCAAAATCATCACCGCCTAAAAAAGCGTTACCACCAGTTGCTAAAACCTCAACTACACTATCGCCTGTTTCAAGCACGGTTACGTCAAACGTACCACCGCCTAAGTCATAAACTACGATTTTTTCAGCCTCTTTTTTATCAAGCCCGTAAGCAAGAGCCGCAGCCGTAGGCTCGTTTATGATACGAAGTACGTTTAGTCCTGCGATAGTTCCTGCTTCTTTTGTAGCCTTTCTCTGACTATCATTGAAGTATGCAGGCACCGTGATAACGGCGTCCACGACGCTCTCTCCTAAAAACGCCTCTGCATCTTCTTTTAATTTCATAAGAACTTTAGCCGAAATTTCTTGCGGAGTATATGTTTTACCAGCTATCTCAACGGCGCACGCACCATTTCTATCTACTATATGATACGGAAGGCGGTTTTTTGCTTCCTTGGCATTTTTCTCGTTCATCATAAGACCCATAATTCTTTTTATAGAAAATATAGTCTTTTCAGGGTTTGTTACTGCTTGACGTTTTGCCGTATCACCTACTAAGATCTCGCCTTTATCAGTGAAAGCTACCACTGAAGGAGTAGTATTTTTACCCTCTTTGTTTGGTATAACTTTGCTTTCTCCTCTTTCATATATGCTTACGCATGAATTTGTTGTTCCTAAATCTATTCCTATTACTTTACTCATTTTTTTATCCTTTTAAATTTAATTTACTTAATTCTTATTTACTTGGCAATTACGACCATAGACGGTCTTAAAACCCTATCATTATATAGATAACCTTTTTGATAAACAGCAGCTATCTTACCGCTTTCTACCTCATCGCTCTCTATATAATTTATGGCGTTGTGAAATTCCGGATTAAACTCTGCATCCGTTCTAATCTCCTTAATTCCATATTTTTCAAAACATTTTTTGAACTGTTCTATCGTTAAGTTTATACCGTCTTTTATTTTATTTGCTATTTCATCATCTCCGCTTTGCAAATTTGAAGCGATCTCTAAAGCATCAATGACGGGCAGCAGATCTCTTGCAAAGCTCTCGTTTGCAAATTTAACCGCTTCGCCCTTTTCTCTTTCAAGGCGCTTTTTGATATTTTCAAAATCCGCAGTAGCCCTCATCAAGCTCTCTTTTGCTAAAGCTAACTCATCTTTTACATCTTCATTGAGTTTAGTAAAACTCACATTATCATCAAAATTATCGGGTATATTATCTACATTTTCGTTTTTATTGGTATCTTCGCTCATGCTGCCTCCTTAATACTATTTAAAAATTTCTCATAATCGCTATAAACACTACCAGCACAGATCATTACGGCATTTTTACCCTCATAAATAACATCGGTTTTAATCCCCATATAACCCGAGTTAAAAACCGGTTTGAAAGCCAAATTTGATCTAAAATAGTGTTCAAAAGCAGGATCTAAGATAGTTTTTATCCTCTCATCCTTACATATCTCAAATGCAACTTTTTCATTTTCTTGGAAGTAAATTCTACTTCTTTTTAACTCTTTTATTTTAGCTCTAAGCTCACTAAGACCCACTTGTATAGATATCCTATCAAGCTCTTCAAGACTAATTCCTACTAAGTTATTTAAAAATTTCTCTACTCTAGGATTAAATTTAATAACTATACTCTCGCTTTCAAAATCCAGAACTAAAAATCTATCTTTCAAATTCAAGATCTCTTTCAATGTTAGTTTTCCTGCGCCAAAAATCATACAGTAAATACCAAAATCATAGACCAAAAAATTTAAAATATCACTATCATTTATGATAAAATTATCATCAAATTTAAGTCTATTTTGCCAGTAAAACTGCATAGTTGGAACTGTAGGAATCCGTCCGCCGCTTATGTGAAGCTGAGTTATAGCTCCCTCATCGCTTAACTTTTTAAAATAAACCCTAATCGTAGATGCCGGTATACTAGTACTCATACGCGTTCCAAGTTCGCTTGAGCCTATAGGCTCATTTGCTTCTAAGTAAGCATGTATGATTGATTCTAATATTAGATCTCTTTTATCTACCTTCATCTTAGCACTCTTCCTATTCAATTGCTAAGTGAATTATACAACATTGAGCCTATCTTTGTCAAGTCTTTTAAATAAAAATATTAAAATATTTGCAAAAATTTATATCTATCAACATAAATTTAGGCTACATACACGTTTTTTCGTATAAAATATATATTATAGCGTAAAAACAAACGTATTTAATATATTTATATATCATATATAGTATATAATATATTTTTTAAAGTATATTTAATGACAATTCTTGTATAATTTTACGTATGATAAAAGTTAGCAATATTTTTAATATATTACATAATGCTGTTGAGAGCCAAAATCTTGGAAATAAAATATCTCAATCACAAATGGCTGAACGATTAGGAGTATCTATGAGAACATACCAAGACTGGAGATTAGGTACTACAAATCCGCAAGCTGCTATGGCTATATGCAAAATGCTTTGCGAACTTGATGATGAAGAGGCTCTTCATACTATTAAAAAAATAAAAAAGGCTTTAGGAAACCGCTTTGAGTAAATTAACAAACAAAGAACGTACCGACTTAGAAAGCATCTTTTCGCTAATATGTACTAAAGACAATGATTGTAAATTAATAGAGTTTTATAAACAATTTTATAAAGACTGTCACAAAATAGTCAAGAAAATTAGAATAAAACTCTATAAAAAAGCTAAGCGATATAAGCCATTAATTAAATAATTCTTTATAATTTTTTTTCATAAATTCAATTACTTCTATGACTTCGCCTACACCTTGTGCTTCTGAATTTTCTAATACATCATCGATATTTTCGATATAAATATCACAAGCATCAAGAAGTTTGTCTTTTTTTACTCCGGCAAAATACAACATTCCTTGCATCATTATATCTAGCTCGTAACTCATCTCTTCTTGCGTGATTTCGTTTTCATAATCTTTCATTTTACGACTCCTGTTTTTTTCTCTATAAGCTGTATTATTTGAGATTTTACCAACTCATAGTTATAACTATCCTTAAATCCTGTAAAAAATCCGCCGCTAGCATTTACATGCCCTCCTCCATCCACCAACTCTTTTGCCATCAAACTAACATCTAAATTTCCATTTGCTCTAAAACTAAATGTTTTTTTACTAGTAACATCTAAAAAGAAATCATAATCCGGATTCGCCACCAAAAAGTCATTTCCGATAATCGATGTACTACCTATATTATGAGTTAAAATACCTTTGTGACCTCTATAATCTATAGTAAATTTATCTTTTTCAAAGCTTAAAAGTCTTACAAGATAAGATGAGTTTAGATTACTAAGTGTATCATCATTTTTAAATTTAAAAAATGCCTTTTTTATCTGATGTATCTCATTATCTAGCTTTATGTGAGCATTATTTTGCCCTATAAATTCCATAAAAGAGTTCATCAAATAAAACATATATTCCATATGCTTGTCCTCAAAAAGCACTTTATTTATCTCTCTTGCTCCGGCTATAATGCCCATACAAACCTTGCCAAGCTCGAAATTTGGATCATCTTTTAGCCATATATCTACCGCATTTACAACATTACAGTAAGACTCAAGCCTTTCATCCGCACCAAACATAGAACTAAAAAAATCATACGTAATCTTAGTTGCGCATCTTTTAGAATCCATGTAATACCACCCAAATTTATCCGCACACTCAAGCCCTGTTTGGTGATGATCTAGTAGTATAAGTTTTATATTTTTATCGCTTATTAAATTCTCGTAATATGCACATTGCTGTATAGTTAAATTTAGATCAGTTATCAATATAATAGCTTTTTCATCCCCTATTTGAGATAAAATATGAGCAAATTTATCATCTATCTCTTTTCCGTAATTTGAGTTATAAAATTTTATATTTTTAAGATAAAAACTAGTCACTAACTGAGCTGAATATCCATCTAAATCTGTGTGACTAAGGTGGTAAATTTTCATATTTTTCCTTTATAATTCTGGTATTTCTATAACGCCTAACGTTTCAAACTGCGTATTTGGCGCGATCTCGGCAAAGCTTAGTATTACTATATCTATAGCAAAATTTTGAACTATATTTGCTATAAATTTTCTTATACTAGGCTCAACGCAAAGCAGCATATCGCCTTGTTCGCTGATATTTCGATTTGCTCTTTTTTGACGCAAAGCATTTACTATGGCTGAAGTTTGAGCCACATTTATCATTAGATGATAAGCGCCGTCTTTGTAATTTAAACTATCTATAAGCTTTTGTTGTGCAGGAGCGTCTAATATATAGAAGTTCAGCTGCCCCTTCTCATCTGCGTAAAGTGATGTTATAACTCGGCAAAGAGCGGCTCTTACATGCTCGATTATCATATCTAAGTTTTTACTTACTTCTGATACATCTCCTACTGCTTCAAGTATGCTAAGCATATCTTTTATAGGTATGTTGTCTTTAAGCAGAGTTTTTAAAACCTTTTGTATAAGTCCCACGCTAGCTACTTTTAAAGTATCTTCTACTACGACCGGATATTCTGATTTTACTTTATCTAAAATATTTTGAACCTCTTGTTTGGTCAGAAGTTCGCTTGCGTTTTGTTTGACAAGCTCACTCATATGAGTCGATATAACACTAGCTGGATCAACAACCGTATATCCGCTAAGAATCGCATCTTCTTTTAATCCTTGATCTATCCATAAAGCATCAAGTCCAAACGCCGGCTCTTTTGTTGCGATACCATCTATATCACTGCTCACATATCCGCTATCCATAGCCAAAAACTTATCGGCGTATATAACGCCTTGACCGATTACAACGCCTTTTAACTTAAATCTATACTCATTTGGCGGAAGTTGGAGATTATCTCGTATTCTGATTTTTGGCATTAAAAATCCAAGAAGTCCGGCTATATTTCTTCTCATAGCACGTATTCTTTCTATTAAATCCCCGTCGGCTAGTTTCAAAAGTCCATATCCAAGATCGAGTTCTAAAATCTCTATTTTCAATATATCATCTATCTTTATCTGTTCTTCTTTTGCTATCTCTTCTTCACTCTTTTTAGCAGGTTTAATATCTCCACCTGTATCAGCAGAAGTAGATGAGCCTTGTTTTTGAGGTTTTTTTTCATCTTTGTTTATATTAGAAAAATCAAGATTCCCTTCTTCTGTTTGCTTCATAATATAACCTATACTCAAAAATAAAATCGCCATAAACCCAAGCGAAAAGGTAGGAAGTCCTGGCACTAAAGCAAACACAAACAGTATAAATCCTACTATCAAAAGTGTTTTATACTCACCCAAAAGTTGGCTTATAACGCCTTCTGCAAAATTATCCTCATCTTTACTAGCTCTAGTTATGATAATAGCAGTAGCGGTTGAAGTTATCAAACCGGGAATTTGACTGACCAAACCATCGCCTATAGTTAAAATAGTATATGTTTGAGCAGCATTTGCCATATCAAGATCATGCTGAAAAGTACCTATTAAAAATCCACCTATTATATTTATAATTGTTATGATAATACCGGCAACCGCGTCACCTTTTATAAATTTAGACGAACCGTCCATTGCTCCATAAAAGTTTGCCTCTCCGATAATTTCTTGACGACGTGAGCGCGCTGTTTGTTCATCTATCAATCCGGCATTCAAATCCGCATCGATAGCCATCTGTTTTCCAGGCATAGCATCAAGAGTAAATCTAGCTTGTACCTCACTAACTCTCGTTGAGCCCTTTGTTACAACCATAAAATTTATAAGAACCAATATACAAAATACTATAATACCTATAACATAATTTCCACCAACGACAAACTGTCCGAAACTAGCGATAATCTCACTAACCGCTTCTGGACCATTATGGCCTTCGCTTAAAATCATACGCGTTGTGGCTATATTTAAAGATAGACGAAACAGTGTTATTATAAGTATTAAAGTAGGAAACGTGCTAAGATCTGTCGGCTTTGGTATATATATAGAAATTAATATTATCAATACAGAAATTGATAGTGAGAGCGCTAAGAAAAAATCAAGTACCGGGCTTGGGAGCGGAACTATGATAATAGCTAAAATAGCTATAATAACAAAAACGACGGTTAGGCTTTTAGCCTTTACAAATGGTGCTAAAAACGGAGCAACCATCGTCAATATATTACGTTTTGCCAATTTTACTTCTTAATAATATCTGCTAAGCTAATGTTGTCTAAAAAGTCGTCGACTTTTAATTGTAATGAATTGAACATAGGCCACATTTTACAAATGTCACCTTTATTGCTAGGGCAATCACTTCTTGCATTGCTGCACTCAAATACAGAGGCTTTTCTTTTTTCGGCACTTTCTAAAATCTTTTTTATACTTATGTTTGCCGGCTTATTAGCTAAAATAAATCCGCCGTTTGCACCTTTAAAGGAATTTAGTATTCCCTCTTTTGCAAGATTTTGCAAGATTTTAGCTAAAAAGCTTTTTGAAATTCCAAGTTCAGTCGACATAGTATCTACGTCTTTTGGAGAGTTACTTTGTGATAAAAGTATCAAAGATAACAAAGCATATTCACTAGCTTTAGTAAATAGCACATGGACTCCTTAAATTTTTGATTTTAATATTTTACCAAATTTTATTAAATTTTGATTGATATAACGCTTACTCTTTTAAATTTAGTAGGTTAAATTTAGTTTCAGCTTTCTTTTTGCTTTACTTAGATATAATTTTCGTTCAAAATTCAAATACCGCTCAGGAGGTCAAAAATGGCTTTAGATTCGGCTAAAAAAGCAGAAATAGTTGCGAAATTCGCTAGAAAAAGCGGAGATACAGGTTCTCCAGAAGTTCAAGTAGCACTTCTTACAACAAGGATTTCAGAACTTACAGGACACTTAAAAATCAATAAAAAAGATTTTAGTTCTCGTCTAGGTCTTCTTAAGCTAGTCGGCAGAAGAAAAAGACTTTTAAAATACTTAAAAGCTAAAAACTACGAATCTTATACAAAACTTATCGCTGAGTTGGGCATCAGAGATAAATAATAAAGCCCTATTTTGGGGCTTTAACTATGATAAAAGCTGCTTTAAATTCATTTCAAAATACGCCTTTTATAGCAATTATCAGCTATGATAAACCAGATGATAGTATAATTTGCTCCCCACAAAATGCCATTAAACTAGGAATCAAATTTAAATTAAACGCTGTAAATCAAACACCAATAAGCTATTTTTTAGAAAAATATCCGATTAGTTTTGATGAGTATAAAAAAAGTTTTGATAAAGTTATCAACCATCAAAGAAACGGAAACAGTTATCTTTTAAATTTATGTTTCAAAACAAAAATAAAAACAAATTTAAACTTAGAAGATATATATAATCACTCAAATGCTGCTGCTGTTATCTATAAAAAAGATGATTTTGTATGTTTCACTCCAGAACCGTTCGTGGTCATAAAAGACGGATTTATCCATACGTTTCCTATGAAAGGCACGATAAATGCCGATATACCAAATGCAAAAGAGTTGCTTTTAAATGATCAAAAGGAATTTAGCGAACAAGCTATGATGACAGATTTTATGAGAAATGATCTAAACATGGTAGCCACAGATGTAAAAGTAGAGCGTTTTAGATATATAGAGCGTGTGAAAAATTTATATCAAACCAGCTCGCATATAAGCGGAAAGTTGCGAAAAGAGCTTAAATTAGGCGATATTTTCAGTAAACTTTTACCTGCTGGTTCCATAACAGGAACTCCAAAAATCCAAACTTGCAAGATCATAAAAGAGTGTGAAAATGAACCCAGGGGATTTTATAGTGGAGTTTTTATATATTTTGATGGTAAAATTTGCAGGAGTTTTGTCATGATAAGATTTGTAAAACGAGATGATAATGGATTATCATTTTTTAGCGGCGGAGGTATAACAACTAGAAGTGACGTAAAAAAGGAGTATGATGAACTCATACAAAAAGTCTATTTTCCTTTTTGAAACGATAAAAATCATCGATAAAGAGATTTGTAACTTAAATTTTCATATAAAAAGAGCCGAAAACTCTACAATAAACGGTCTTAAATTTGATTTTAAGGATATTTTGCAGCCTTCTTTTAACGGAACTATTAGAGCAAAAGTGATTTATGATATAAATGGGAATTTAAAAAATGTGGAGTATTTTCCATATGAAATACGTAATTTTTATGAGTTCAAACTAGTAAATATAGACTTTGACTACGATAAAAAATATCTCGATAGAAGCAAGATAGAAGCAGCAAAATCCAACTTCAATGAGATAATAATGATAAAAAACGGTCTCATCACAGATACAAGTATAGCAAATATCGCCGTATTTGATAGCTACAACGATACATGGTTAACGCCGAAAACTCCGCTGCTAAAAGGTACGACAAGAGATAGATTGCTTCAAAATCGATTTTTAAAACAAAAAGATATAGACTTAAATGATCTTTTAAAAACAAAAAGATTTGCCATTATGAATGCTATGATAGGTTTTTTAGAGCTAAAATTATTTAAATTTAGCTACTAAATTTAAATAAATAGATCAAATTTATATCTTTACGAGATAAGTTCGTTCTATTTTTTAAATTTCAAAACACCGAATTTTAACTTTTTATTCTCTTCTAAAAGCATATCATCAGGATTGACCAAAACTCCGATTTTCGCCGCTTTTAAAAGCGGAAGATCATTTATACTGTCGCTATAAAAAACAGTATCTTTAAACTCGTCTTGCGATAACAACTCTTTTATACGCTTCACTTTTCCCTCTTTAAATGCGGGAATTCCGTTCATCCGCGCGCTATAAACTCCATTTATTATCTCGCTGTTTGTGGCTAAAAACTCATCTATACAAATAAACCGACAAATTGCTTTCACTATAAAATCGTTTGTAGCTGAGATAACTATCTTTCTGCCGCCGTTTTGATCTATCAAATTTAGAGCATCTTTGTAAATAATCGGTTCTATTTTATCTTTTATATATCTATCTAAAAGCGGTTTTAAATCACTATTTTTCATACCTTTTAAAGGCATCAAAAAATGTTCTTGATATGCATTCATATCAAGAACTCCTTTTGCATAATCCTCTTCAAAAATAGCTTGTTTTAAAACAAAATCATACCCTACAAAAGAGTTTTCATACATAAAATCAACCCAAAGTTTAGCACTATCTTCTTTTATAATAGTTTTATCGAGATCATGCAGGTAAATCATCCAACTCCTTTATCATTTCTAAATGAATTTCTAAAAATACACTATCGCCCACTTCATACAAAGAGTTTAGAGAGTGATTCAAAGTATCTACTTTTAAGCTTATACCTTTAGCATCCATGGAATATCTTATGATATTTCCTAAAAATATCTTCTCTTTTACCACTGCTTGTATAGATCCGTTTTTTGTTATTTCTATAGTTTCTGGTCTGATCGCAAGATCTCTTTTAAAATCATGTTTTACTAAATTTAAAAGCGCCTCGGAGCTTAGTATATTATAACTTCCTATAAAACTAGCTACAAATTTATTTTTTGGTTTGTGATACAACTCTAAAGCGTCGCTATTTTGAGCTATTTTACCATCTTGCATAAGAATTATTCTATCGCTCATGGCAAGAGCTTCTTCTTGATCGTGAGTTACGAAAATCGTAGTTAAACTCATCTTTTTAGTTATCAGTTTTATCTGTTCTCTTAGATGTTTTCTTATCTTTGCATCAAGAGCCGAAAGAGGTTCATCTAGCAACAACATACTTGGTTTAGTAACAAGAGATCTAGCAAGGGCCACTCTTTGAGCCTGACCGCCGGAGAGTTGATGCGGATATGATTTTATCTCTTTTTCAAGTCCAACCGTCTCAAGCATCTTTTTAACTCTTTTTTCTATATCTTTTTTATCTATTTTTTTTATTTTTAATCCATAAGCGATATTTTCATAAACATTTAAATTCGGAAAAAGAGCGTAGTTTTGAAATATCATACCGATATTTCGCTTTTTAATGCTAATTTTTGTTATATCTTTATCATCTAAAATTATCTTTCCGCTTTGCGGAGTACTAAGTCCGCAAATGCATCTAAGAAGAGTGGATTTACCGCATCCAGACGGACCTAAGAGAGTTATCAGCTCACCTCTTTTTGCGCTAAAATTAATATTATCGAAAACAAACTTCTCTTTATATGATTTTTTTAAATTTTTGACTTGCAAGTATGACATTTTAAACCTTTTTTCTGTGACTTATATATGAACTTATAAAATTTGCTATAAATATCAAAAGCAGATAACTAACGATAGCTGCGCTTGAAACGTGACCGCTTCTGTTTTTTATATTGTAAAGATATACTTGAAGAGTTTCAAACTGCGTACCGGCAAGTATATTTGCATATAAAAACTCGCCTATCAAAAATGAAAACGATAAAAATACTGCTATAAGTATCGAATCTTTTAAATTTGGAATTATTACTCTAAAAATAGCTCTAAATATACCGTTTCCAAGAATATAATTTGAGTAAACTATCTCTTTTAAATTTAAAGCCGCGATATTATTATCAATAGTTCTATATACAAAAGGTACTGCGATACAAAAATAACAGCCTATAAGTATATACGGAGTTCCACTTATGGTATCGCTATATAAATTTAAAAGTCCGGTGCTAAGCACGATAGGAGCAATGGCAAACGGTAAAACAGATATAAAACTCATTACGTTTTTTAAATTTAAAAAGTAAAAATTTGCACAAAATACAACCGGAAACAAAAATAAAATAGCTAAAAATATCGCCGCAAAACATACTAAAAGCGAGTTTAAAAGTGCTTTTAAAAATCTAGGATCGCTTAAAAGCTCTTTATAATGAGAAATACTAAATCCGTCCGGTAAAATATTTGCTGACCAGCTTGAGGATATCGAGTATATAAAAGTAGCCGCCATAGGCAAAACTATGATAAGAAATAACACTAAAACAACGCTATAATGATAAATTTTCGATAATCTACTCATATTTGTCTCTTGTAATTAAATAAATTTGACACGTAAAACAGCATTAACGCTATGATAAACATCAAACAAAACAGCATAACGCTAAGCGCACTAGCTAAATACGGATTTAAGTCGATATCTCCGGCTATCAAAGACGCTATTCGCACCGGAACTACATTGAAATTTCCACTGCTAAGGGCGTAAATAGTAGCGTAAGCTCCAACCGCATTTGCAAACAATACTATAAAAACTCCGATTATAGAGGGCATCATAATAGGTATGGCAACCTTTAGCCAATAAATAGCTCTGCTAGCTCCTAGTATATCGCTAGATTCGCTGCTTTGTTTATCTAAAACATTAAACGCAGGATACAATAGCAAGATAGCAAGTGGAATTTGAAAGTAAATATATACTAAGTTTATCCCTACGCTTCCGTATATATCGATAACAAAATCAATTCCCAAATCCTTAAAAAGCAGATTTATAGCGCCGTTTGCACCCATTAAAATGATAAATGCAAAGGCTAGAGGAACTCCTGAAAAATTGCTAGTCATCGTATTTAAAGACAAAAATAAATTCCCAAAATGCGAGGTTTGAATTTTATAAAGCGAATATGAACCAAAAAGAGAAATTATAAGCGCTACAAAATTTGAAATCAAACTTATATAAAATGAATTTAAAAAACTCTGCATAAAAAATCTACTATCAAATATCTCTTTATAATTATCAAACCCCCACTCGCCGTTTTGATCTATAAAACTATTTATCAAAATCCATAAAAACGGAGCTGCGATAAACATAAAAAATACCACAAAAAACGGAATTAAAAATAGAGTAGCGATAAACTTTTCTCTATTCATTTTAATAACTCTTTAGCAAAGCTTTTATCGTGATCTACACCTAAAATTTCACAAACTAAACCGCAAATTCCACTCTGTTCTACCTCAACTCTAGCAAAACTAAACTTATCGCCAAAAACAAAAAACGCCACGTCTCTTTCTATATCTAAATTCCCACCATGAGTACCATCGTTATTCATACCGTGATCGCTTGTGATTATCACGTTTACGCCCTCTTCTAGCCATTTTAATACCAAAGAAGATAATATAGTATCTACTTTTCTAGCAGCATTTCTATACTCTTTGCTATCGTGAGAAAATTTATGACCTATATCATCTATATTAATAGAATGAAAAAGAGTAAAATCAAGATCGAATTTAACTCTCAAACACTCTGCGTCACTAAATAAATGACTATCGTTGTAGTCGTCTTCATAATAAAAAATGCCGTAAGGTATGTTTAAACTCTGCTCATTTATTATAATTCTATCCTTAACCCGGTCAAACAAAGTTTTATTATACAGTTCACTTATCCAGTAATACGCTGCCGCGCCGGCTTTTAAATTAGCTAGTTTTGCATACTCAAATATACTTTTATTGCTGCTAAAAAGGTTTACAATAATTATTTAGTATGCCGCTTAAAGCCGGTTTAACTCCTGTCAATATACACTCGTAAAGCGGTCTTGAGATAGACGGAAGCTCGCTTTTCATCTTATAAATTTTACCCATATTTGCATTACAAAGTGCGAGCAAACCACCCATACACTGCTGTGCCGTACTATATTCAAGACCGTCTAGAATTACTAAAACCACCTTAGACATTTTTACTTCCTTCAATAAAAATAATTTATTTTAAATTTCCGATACAAATTTATGTATAAAATATCAAAATACCTTTATATCTCATCTATCATTTAGCCTTAAGAAAAGCCTACTTCAAGTAAAATAAACTCGTTACCATACGTTTTATTTGGATCTCTACTTGAGAAGTAAGAGCTTTGAGCCGTCTTTTGAACTTGCCATCGCCTCAAATCCGCGTGAGCGTTTGACGTTACCCGGGATTGGCCTCGTTTGGATTATCTGGAGAGAGAAGCTTTACGCCATCTACAAAAACATCATAAACCTCTTTTAAATTTCCACTTTTATCAAAATTCAGTAAAAAAGGTCCAAATTCCTCGGCTACACAAAACTCTCCGTCAATAATATGAAAACTTTCCAAATCAAAATCCGCTCCGCCCAAATAACGCTCTTTACTTATCTCAGACGTGATAGGATAATAATATTTCTTATATTTATCTTTAAAAAATATAGTTTTAACAATTCGGTATTTTAAATTTTTAAAATCAAATTTAAACTAATATATAGCATAACATCGTAAGAATTATGCTTTTTTTCCTAAACCACTATCGGTAAAACTCGGTACGTTGCGTCTCCCGGGATATATTTAATCCCTCTATAACCTTGTATAGGCTGATTTTCAAAAGGTAGATAATAATCCGTATCTCTCGCGCCTTTAGATCTATATGTTTCAACTTTTTCTTCTATAATAAAATTTGAAAATTTACCGTAACTTTGAAAAAATTCGGGAGCGTCTTTTGGAATTTCGATAAAGCTTTTTGAGTCTATCGCTATATGTCCTGCCAAATTTGCCTCATACTGAGCCGCAAACAAATAATTATAAATCAATAAAGCACTAAATACTATTTTTTTCATATTTTATTCCCTATTTGATATTTATAATAACATTTTCTTGCCAAAGCCTTGGAAGCTTTTTTGTAGTCTTTTCCCAAACTTCCGGATTTTTTATAGGTTTAGCATTTTTATACTCATTTTCTGGTATAAGTTTGTCTTTTATGTCTTGGGGAAGCTCTATATAAGCATTTCTAATCGGTCTTGCGTAACCTTTTGCTAAATTTATTTGACCTTGATCAGATAAGATATACTCTCTAGCAAGTTTTGCTGCGTTTATATTTTTAGCATATTTGTTGATAATAGTCGTATAGCCGCTCACTATAGATCCGTCTTGCGGGATAGTTACCAAATATCTATCTTTGCCTACTTTGTCTCTGTAATTAAGAGCGTTAAAATCCCAAATTATAGCTACGTCTATCTCGCCTTTTTCTAAATTTGCAATACTAGGATCTACCATGGCTAAACGACCTTGTTTTGCTAATTCGGCAAAAAAGTTTAAAGCCGGACTTAAGTCTCTCTCATCTCCTCCTAAAGCATAATTTGCCGCCAAAACTCCGCTAACTGCTTGAGCCGCTACGCTTACATCGCCTACTGTAATCTTATAAGTTGCGTTTTTAAGATCTTTCCAAGTTTTAGGAGGATTTTTTACTGTTTGATTGTTTATTATAAAAGCTATAGTACCGGTATAAGCTAACATCCAGTGACCGTCTTTGTCTTTTGCCCAATCAGGTATTTGATCCCAGTAACTAGTTTTAAAAGGCTCGCTAACGCCCTCCAAAATCGCTATGCGACCAAAACTTTGACCAACATCACCGATATCTGCAGTGGCGTTTTTTTCTCGGCTTTAAATTTAGCTATTTCTTGAGCAGAACTCATATCGGTATCGCTATGTTTAAGCGAATAAAGCCTAGCTAAATCATCCCAGGTATCTTTCCAGTTTGCCCATGTATCAGGCATAGCAACGCTATTTATAACGCCCTCTTTTTTGGCGGCTTCTATCAAATTTGCGTCGATATCCGCTGCATTTAATGCTCCAAAAACAATGGTCGCGCTAAAAAAAAGTTTTAAGTATTTTCATTTTGTCTCCTTAAGAAATTAACAAATTGTAATTTCTTTTGGAAACAAAATAGATACAAAATTATAACCGAATTATTTAAAAGCTATAAATGTAGCAAAATTTGCCCATTTAAAAATCGTTTCTACGCTTTTAAATCCTGCATTTAAACAGAGTTCTTTATTTTCATTTTCGCTATATGGAATAAGTATATTTTCTAAAGCTTGACGCTTTTGAGCAATCTCAAATTTAGAATATCCTTGCGAATGTTTATAATTTTCATATATTTCTATCATATCAAGAGTTAGTTTTTTATCTTCATAAACCAATTTTTCGCTAAATATAAATATTCCGCCGCTTTTTAAATTTGAATATATCTTCTTTATAAATTCCTCTCTTTTTATAGGACGAATGAATTGCAACGTATAATTTAAGATAACAGCGTCACTACCGCTAAAATCAAAATCCAAAATATCGCTCACATATAAATTTAAATTTGCCAAGTAAGCCAAAGATCTATTTCTTGCGGTTTTTATCATAGCTTCACTACTATCGACACCGTTTAAACTTAGATCGTTTCTAAGCTTAAAAATCTCAAGTAAAGTCGTAGCAGTAGAGCAACCAAGATCAAAAACTTTAGCGTTTGGTGACAAATTTTTACTTAAAATTAAAGAGATAAGAGCCTGTACATCGCAATAATACGGCACGGATCTACTAACCATATCATCAAAAACACTCACTACGCTTTCATCAAACTCAAACTGCTTTTTTATAGGACGTTTAAAAACCTCATCTCTCAAACCAGATCCCTTGCATGTATATAATCGTCTTGTAAACTCAGATCACAGCATTTTGCGACATTTCTTGCTATAAGCATATCTTTTGATATCTGAGTTTTTAGCTCATCTAGAGAGTTGAATTTAAAATTATCCCTAATTCTCTCTATAAAACATACTCTAACTTCATATATATTATCTTTTAAATCTACGTCAAAAAGATGACTTTCTATGCTAAAAGCGCCATCTGTCGTAAATCTATTGCCTATAAAAGTTATAGAACTATAAGTATCGTCGCCTATTTTTGTTCTAGTTGCATAAACTCCGTTTTTGGGAGTGATATAAGGCTCAACCACCAAATTTAGCGTCGGATATATACTTTTTTTTCCTAAACCTTGACCGCTTATAACTCTGCCTTTAATGCTATATTCGCGCCCTAAAAGACGATTTGCTCTATATATATCGCCATCTCTTAAAAAACGCCTGATAGCAGAGCTATGAACACCGAGACCATCAAAACTAAACTCATTTACAACCAAAACTTCGCCGTGAAATAAATTTTTAAGATCGTGTTTATCCCAAGCTCTATCTTTTCCGAATTTAAAATCATAACCCACGACTATACGTTTTAAATTTGGAAACTCGTTTTGTAAAAGCTTCAAAAACTCGTCTCCCCTAAGCTCTACGATATCTTTTAAATGATAGTAAAAACAGGGTACTCCGGAGTACTCTTCTCTTCTATCTCCGGGAGTTATGCAAGCTTTATCGCTTTCTACAACGACCAACGCGCCGTTTTTACCTAATTTTTTTATAAGCTCTTTGTGACCTTTGTGAATACCGTCAAAATGGCCTATCGCAATCGCTTCTATCTTATCTTTTGACATAGTAGTAAAATAACTCAAGGTTACCCTCCTTACCAGTTATTACAGACTCTTTACTCTTTTTTAAACTCCAGCCAAGTTCGCTTGCGGCTATTTCGAATTTTGCTTTAGATAAGTTTATTAGCTTTTTATCTTTGACAACGCCTTTTTTGCTTCTTTTGGCATTCGCTCCTACTTCAAATTGCGGCTTAAATAGTAAAATTATATCTCGTTTAGCTAAACGGTCAATATCGTTTAAAATTTGTAAAATAGATATAAAACTAACATCAACCGTAACCAAATCAAATTTAGAAGAGTTAAATTTTCTTATATCAGTATTTTCTTGTACTATAACTCTTTTATCGTTTCTTAAAACGGTGCTTAATTGATCACTTCCCACATCTAAAGCGGTTACGCTTTTAACACCATTTTCAAGTAAAATTTGCACAAATCCACCAGTACTGCTGCCGACATCAAGAGCATTTAAATTTAAAAAACACGGTTTTAATTCTCCTAAAAAACCTTTTAGTTTAAGAGCGGCTCTACTCACATAAATATTATCATTTGCAACAACTCTCTCATCGCCCTTTACTTCTAAACTCGGTTTATCTATCATATTTTCGTTTAAAGTTATATTTTTTGATTTTATAAGCTCACTAGCTTGATTTCTGCTGATACCAAGAGTTGCGGATACGAAAACATCGGCTCTCATTTTAAACTTTCATACTCACTCTCATCTATTGCTCTTACACCTAATTCATTTGCTTTTTCTAGCTTACTTCCGGCTTCATTTCCATATAATACGAAATCCGTTTTTTTAGACACCGAGCTAGATACTTTAGCACCATAACTTTCTAGTTCTGCTTTGAACTCATCTCTAGAGCGAGACAAAGTACCTGTTATAACTACTGTTTTTCCTGAAAATATATTTGTTTTTAACTCTAAATTTTGCATTTTTGGAGTGATAAATTCTAAAAGTTCTTTTATTTTTTCTAAATTTACTCTCATAAACTCAAGATAACTAAGAGCCATAGCTTCACCAAATCCGTCTAAAGCTAAAAGCTCTTCAAGAGTTAATTCAAGCCACCTATCTCCATAATTATTTGCTATTTTTTTAGCGGCAACTTCGCCTATATGTTCGATGCCTAAAGACGCTATAAATTTATCTAAATTTGGAGTTTTAGAGTTATTAATAGCCGATAATAAATTTGAAATTTTTTTAGTTTTAAATCCCTCAAGACCTATAAAACTAAGCTCATCAAGCCTATAAATATCAGCGATATCTTTAATAATATTTTTTTGATATAAAAGCTCTACTATAGCATCACCAAGACCGTCTATATTCATACATTTTTTAGATGCGAAATAGATAATAGAACTCACGACTCTAGCTTTGCAAGTTAGATTTTGACACTTTATAAAAACACCTTCGTCTAAAAGCTCGTTTCCGCATTCAGGGCAAATTTTCGGGCGAATTATCTCACTTTGACTACCGTCTCTTCTATCTTTAAATACTCCAGTAATCTTAGGTATGACATCTCCGCTTCTTATCACGGTAACAAAGTCATTTTTCATTAAATTTAATCTATCTATCTCATCAAAATTATGAAGCGTGACATTTTTTATAAACGCACCATCTATCAAAACTCCATCAAGCAATCCCACTGGAGTTACGACTCCTGTTCTTCCTACTTGCAGCAATATATCTATCAATCTTGCAGTCTTTTCAGTGGCAGGAAATTTATAAGCTACCATAAATTTTGGAAATTTAACGGTATAACCAAGTTGATTAGCTTTTGATAAATCATTTACTCGTATTACCATTCCGTCCATCAAAATAGGCTTAAGCTCTCTTACGCTTAAAAGCTCTTTATAAGCAATTTTTAACTCGTCGATACCTCTGATCACTTTACAAAAATTATCATGTAAAAAACCAAGACTTCTTACAAAATCCATAATCTGAGAATGTTTATTAAATTTCAAAGAGTTCTCTCCGACTCCCCATGGATAAAACTTAAGTTTTCTCTGTTTTACTATACCATTATCAAGCTGTCTAAGGCTTCCGGCTGCTGCGTTTCTCGGATTTGCTAAAGGCGGTTCTGAATTTTTGCTACGCTCAATATTTATCAATTCAAAATCATCTTTTGTTATGACGACTTCGCCTCTTATTTCTATTTTATCTTTATAGTCTATTTGCAACGGTACTGAGCTTATGACCTTTGCATTGTTCGTGACGTCTTCTCCAACGCTTCCATCGCCTCTTGTAGCAGCGCTTATAAGATTTCCGTTTTCATAAAGTAAATTTAAACTAGCTCCATCAAATTTAGGTTCGGCAAAAAACTCGCAATCCGTTTTATCTCCTCTAGAAATCCAAGCAACAAGCTCGCTATCACTAAATATATCCTCCATGGACCACATTTTTTCTATATGAGATATCTTCTTAAACTCATCTAAAATCTCTCCACCGATTCTATTTGTAGGAGAGTAAGAGAGTTTTAAATCCGGATTTTCTTTTTCAAACTGAACTACGGCGTTATAAAGCTTGTCATACTCATCATCTGACGCCATCGGAGAATCATCGGTATAATAAGCCTTTGCCCATAAATTTAAACTATCGACTGCTTTTAAATAATCATTTTTATCCATCTAACCCTCAATATCTAAATCTCTATAAGCAAGCGCTAATTTAAACATCTGCGCATGTTCGCCAACATCATGAACGCGCACTATACTAGCTCCGTTATAAAACGCATTAAGATGCAAAAATAGCGTTCCGGCTAATCTCTGCTCAACGCTGCTCTTAGAGTAAAAATCAATAACCGATTTCCTGCTAGCTCCGACAAAAAGAGGATAACCAAAATGCAAGAAATGCTCCAAATGCTTTATCAAAATCATATTATCTCTAGGCGTTTTTCCAAATCCTATTCCAACATCAAGATATATATCTTTTGCTCCCAAACTTTCTAAAATTTCCAGCTTTTTACTGAAAAAATCATCAACTTCACTTAAAATTTCACAGTCGCAAACATTTTGTTGCATAGTTTGCGGATCGCCTTTTTTATGCATAAGACAATAACTAGCGCCAAATTCCTTTGCAAGCGTGGCTAACGAACAGTCTGCACTTATATCGTTTATCATACTAAATCCACGCTCCAAAGCGTACCTAAGACACTTTTTATCAAAACTATCGAGACTCAACTTTACCTTTTCGTGCAATTTATTTGAATAAATTTCATCTATAACCGGCTTAACTCTATTAAATTCATGTTCGCTACCTATGTATTGACTTCCTGGACGAGAACTTACCATACCGATATCAACATAGCTGGCGCCATCATTTATCATTTTTTCTATCTTAAAAACAGCCTCATGTATATTTGTTCTACTACTCGGATTAAAACTATCTTCATTAAAATTTAAAACACCCATAATAAGAGGATTATCAGGTTTTCTGAACTCTTTTGAGATAAATTTAGCTAAAGTTTTCAGTCCAAAATCTTGCATTAACTCTTTTTTAGCTAAATAAGAAATTTGCTTATCATTTGCTATAAGAAGTGCATTTTCAAGTTCATCTCCGCCTAAAACCGTTTCTTTTGAACTAACCAACTCGGCACCTATACTCAAAGCGTCTTGTTTTAAGATATTTGCTGCGGCTCTTTTTATATCTTTTATATAAAAAAAATTCAAATGGCTCTTTTGTTTCATGATATTTAGCCCTGCCTTTTGAGGCTTTATGGTATAGCAAATACTTTCAAATCCACTATTTGCATCTATCTTAAAAACTCTCATCGCATCCTTTGCATAATCAGTAATAAAAGCGGCGTTAAAACCTGAATCGATTTTGCATTTAGATCAACTAAACGGTAAATTTTATAAAAATATCTATAATCCTCAACACTAAAAGAAGCTCCAGAATCGATAGCTTCGCAAACTATCGACTTTACTAAGTTTAGCAAAGAAGTTTTATTTAGTTTATCGACTTTTTCTAAAGATATACTTTGTTCTATAAAATTATATATATCTTTAAGCTCTAGTTTTTTTAAATTTAAACCAGTAGCCGCTCTTTGTAAATTTAATTTTCTATTTTCTATCATAAGTCTTGAACGAATAGTAGGCAAAAGACTATTTTTAGACGGCGCTACAAGGATAAAAATGCTATTTTTTGGAGGTTCTTCTAGTATCTTTAGAAGTGCATTTTGCGGCTCAATCCCAAATTTAAAAGCCATTATCACTATAACTTTTTCTTCTATCTCAGCTATATAAGCTTCATTTATAATCTCTTTTGCATCATCGACCAAAAAATTATCATATTCAAAAATACGTAAAAAATTAGGCTTAATATCTCTTATAAGCTCATCTTTAACGCTACTAAAATCGCTTGAGATTATGATTTTACTATACAAAACTTCTCCTATAAACTTACTTTACCAAACAAAACAGCATCTATACTTTTATTAAAAAGTCTAAATAAAGATAGAAGTTTAATATCAAGCAAATCATCATTCGAGCTTAGATAAAAGCTATTTTGCGCTTGCTCATCAAAAAGCCACATATAGCTATCATCCTTGCTTTTTGCTATCAAAGATAATTTTGAACTTGACTTTCCTACATAAAAATATATAAATCCATTTGGAAAAGCGATACTTAACATATCTTCTAAAAGACTTATCTCCTCTTTAGAGTTTATCTCATTAAATGACGGATAAAGCGATTTTAAAGATACAAAAGGAAGTATCGGCCTAGCATTATCTCTACGATTAATATTTCTTAAAAAATAGCTCTCGAACCAATCTCTTTCCTCATCGCTAATAACTATAAATGTAACGCCTTCAAATAGATATTTTACTCTAGAAGCAAGCAGTGGAGCCCACTCCACGCGTCTTTCTTCCATCCAGCTCATAAGAGAGCCTTCATCTCTTATAGCTTCTAAGCTCCACTTGATAAAATCAGTCATTAGTTATCTAGCTCATAAGCTTTATGAAGCGCTCTAACTGCTAACTCTCCATATTTTGATGCCACTATCATAGATATTTTTATTTCACTAGTAGAGATCATCTGTATATTTATACTCTCATTAGCCAAAGTTGAAAAAGCAAGACTTGCTACGCCGCTATGACTTTTCATACCTACTCCGACAACGCTTACCTTTACTACGTCGCTGTCTATTTCAACAGATTTTGCTACGCCATCTACAACGCTTCTAGCTGCTTCCATCTCATTTTGCGGCACTGTAAAACCGAGACTTGTAGTGCCGTCTTCATGACTCGTGTTTTGAATTATCATATCTACATTTATATTTTTTTCAGCAAGTTTCTTAAAAATTCCAGCTGCAACTCCTGGCTTATCGACAACACCGCGCATAGTTACTCTTGCTTGATTTTTATCCAAAGCGATGCCGCTGATTAATGCTTGTTCCATACTGTTATTTTCCATATTTGCTTCTCCTGTTATTAATGTTCCTTCATTATTATTAAAACTACTTCTAGTAACTAAACTTACATTTAATTTTTTAGCTAGCTCAACGCTTCTGTTTTGCAGTACTTTTGCGCCCATACTGGCAAGTTCTAGCATCTCATCATAACTAATCTTTTCAAGCTTTTTAGCTTTTGGTTCTATACGAGGATCGGTTGTATATACTCCGTCTACATCGGTATAAATTTCACACAAATCAGCATTCAAAGCTCCTGCTATAGCAACGGCACTAAGATCACTTCCTCCACGCCCTAAAGTAGTAACGTATCCGTTTGCATCAACGCCTTGAAAACCTGCTAAAACTACGATTTTACCCTCACTTATGGCTTTTTTCATATTTGAATTATCTATACTTATAATTCTAGCTTTTGTATAAGTACTATCAGTAAGTATACCGGCTGCTCTACCGCTCATAGCTATAGAAGAATACCCTTTTTCATTTAATGCTATAGATAGAAGTGCGCTAGTAACTCTTTCTCCTGAGCTTAATAGCATATCCATATCAGCGGAGCATGGCTCATTTTTGGTAAAATACTCAGCATATTCAATTAATTTATTAGTCACTCCGCTCATAGCTGAAACTACGACTACTACGTCATTTCCAGCTTTTTTTGTCTCTATCACCCTTTTTGCTACTTCTTCAATCCTCTCAAGCGTACCAACACTTGTTCCGCCGTATTTTTGAACTATAAGCATTAAATATACCCCTCCTCTTTAAAATATTTCAGTACCTTATTATATACATTTTTTTTGAAATGATTAACACTTTCTAAAACTTCATTTTGCATAACAAACCTATAATCATTAAACTCTGGATTTTTAGTATTTAAGTTTATCTTTGCCATCGGCTTAAGTCTTACTAAAAAATATTTCTGCGTTTGACCATCGTATGGAGCCATTTTTTTAGCTATATTTTGTGGAAAATCATAACTAAGCCATTCCGGATGTTCACACAAAATCTCAACATCACTAGTGCCTATCTCTTCTCCTAGTTCTCTTAAAAGTGCATCTCTTGGGACTTCTCCTTTGTCAATTCCACCTTGAGGAAACTGCCATGCACCGATTATATCATATCTTTGAGCTATAAGAATTTTACACTCAAGCGGATAAGTTGGAGATAGGATAACTGCTGCTACATTTGGCCTGTAGTTTTTCTCTTTATCCATTTTTTTTCCTAAAATTTTAAAAAAATGCTACCCTAAAAGCGTTTAAAGTTTAATAAATAAAAGAGTTTTAAGAGATATTTTTATACAATTTTTCTTTTTAATGAAAGAGGAACTTTGCAAATCTACATACATATACCATTTTGCGAATCAAAATGCCCTTACTGCGCTTTTGGTTCTCACAGCGATAAATTTAGTTTAACAAAGCGCTATTTTAGTGCGCTTAAAAGTGAAATAAAAGAATCTATTTTAAATTTAAATAAAAAAATAAGTACGATTTTTATAGGCGGCGGTACGCCTAGTAGTGTCGAGGCTGGATTTTATTCGGATATTTTTGAAATTATAAAACCGAAACTTGCTAAAAACTGTGAAATAACAACCGAAGCAAACCCGAACTCAGCAAGCTTAAAATGGCTTTTGGAAATGAGAGAGCTTGGAGTAAATAGAGTAAGTTTCGGAGCTCAAAGTTTCAATGAAAAAAAGCTTAAGCTACTTGGTAGAATCCATTCAAAAAACGGTATTTCAAAAGCTGTGCAAAACGCTAAAATAGCTAAATTTAACAACATAAATATAGATCTAATGTACGGAACAAAACTTGATACGAAAAAACTTCTTTTAACCGAAGTTGAAAATATTTTTAACCTAAATATATCTCACGTTTCAGCATATTCTTTAATGCTAGAGGAAAATACTCCGTTTTTTGAACGTATAAATCTCAAAAAAGACAGTCCTGTATTAGCTAAATTTATGATACAAGAGTTGGAAAATATAGGTCACAAACAGTATGAAATATCAAATTTCGGAAAACCTTGCTTGCACAATATAGGTTACTGGAAGCAAAAAGATTATCTTGGATTTGGAGCTTACGCAGTAGGAACTATAGGAGAAAAACGATTTTATTCTACACCGAATTTAGAAGCTTACATCAAAAATCCGCTCGAAAAATCCGTAGAGAATTTAAGTAAAAACGATAAATTAAATGAGCATATTTTTCTTGGTCTTAGAAGTATAGTCGGAGTTAAAATTTCAAATTTAAATGATTTACAACTCCAAAAAGCAAATATTTTAGCTAAGAAAAATAGAATTTACATAAAAAATGGACGCATTTTTAATAAAAACTTCTTACTTAGTGATGAAATTTATTTATTCTTAACCTAGCAATTAGAAAAAAGATTGTAAAATGTTATATAAAAATCTATAATTAGGAACATCTATGTTTGGAATGAGCCTGCCAGAAATAATCATAATAGCGGTTATTGCGGTTATTTTTTTAGGTCCTGATAAATTGCCCGATGCTATGGTAAAAATAGCTAAGTTTTTCAAACTCTTTAAGCAGACTGTAAATAGCGCAAAGAGTACATTTGAGCAAGAAGTTAAGATAGCCGAACTCAAAGAAGATGCAAAAAAATACAAAGAAAATATAACAAACGCAGCTAGCAGTGTGCGTAAAAAGCTGACTTTTGAAGAGCTTGATGAGCTAAAAAGTACGGTTAGCGGCACAAAAAACAGCATAAACGAGAGTTTAGCAGATATCAAAAAAGAGATAACTAAAGATCCTTTAACACTGTTAAATAATGATCCATTAAATAACGAAACTTTAAATGAACAGCCGAGCAAACCATCACCAAATTTAAATTTAGAAAATAAAGAAATAAAAAAAGAGGCATAATGTTTGAAGATTTAAGACCACATTTAATAGAACTTAGAAAGCGACTTATCATCAGTGCATTTGCTATTATAGTATGTTTTGTAGTATGTTTTAACTTCTGGAATCCGATCTTGGCTTATATGAGCGCTCCTTTAAAAGCGGTATTGCCAGATGGAAGCAACATAATCTTTACTCAAGTTGCGGAGCCATTTTTCACCGCTATGAAAGTTGCATTTTTTGCCGGACTTTTATTAGCATTGCCAGTAATATTTTGGCAATTTTGGCTATTTGTGGCACCAGGACTTTATGAAAATGAGAAAAAATACGTTATTCCGTTTGTTATAAGCGCTACTTTTATGTTTTTAGTAGGAGCTGCTTTTTGTTACTATTTTGTAGTTCCGGTGGGATTTCATTTTCTTATAAATTTTGGCGGAGAGCTTTTTCAAGCGCTTCCTAGCATAGGAGACTACGTAGGATTTTTTACGAAACTAATAGTAGCTTTCGGTATAAGCTTTGAACTTCCAGTTGTTACATTTTTTTTAGCAAAGCTAGGTATGATCGATGATAAAGCGCTAAAAGGATTTTTTAGATATGCGGTAGTAATTATATTTATATTTGCTGCTATTATGACTCCCCCTGATGTACTTAGTCAATTTTTACTAGCTATTCCGCTTATAGCGTTATATGCTCTTTCTATATTTATAGCAAAAATGGTAAATCCGGCAAAAAAAGATGAAGAAGAAGATATGCAAGAAAATCGAGAAGAAGAGCAATGAGCGATATATTCAGCCTTTCAAGTTATGATTATAAACTTCCTCAAGATCTTATAGCCACCGCTCCTACTATGCCAAAAGAAGAAGCAAGACTTTTGGTTTATGATAGACAAAAAGATAGCGTATTTCATCTTAAATTTAAAAATCTAAGCGAAATTTTACCCGAATGTGCAATAATTTTTAATGATACAAAGGTAATAAAAGCTAGAATTTACGGTCGTAAAGATAGCGGTGCAGAAATACAAATGCTTTTAAATCAGCCGCTTCAAAACTCACTTTTTAGCTGTTATATAAGAGGTAAAGTAAAGGTTGGAACTAAACTTAAATTTGATCTTGGAGTTGAAGCTGAAGTTTTAGAACTAAAAGACGACTCTAGCCGTATAGTAAAATTTAAAAAAAATGAGCAAATTTTAAATACAAGTGAAATTTATAATATCTTATCTCATATAGGTCACGTGCCGCTTCCTCCGTATATAAAAAGAGAAGATACTCCCGATGATGAGATCTGGTATCAAAGCATATTTGCTAAAAATGAAGGAGCTGTCGCAGCTCCAACCGCAAGCTTACATTTTAACGATCAAATGCTTGATGATCTAAACAAAACTCATGATATCTCATATATCACTCTACACGTAGGCGCAGGTACGTTTAAAGGAGTTGAGCACTGCGATATAAGAGAGCATAAAATGCACAGCGAATTTTACTGTATATCCAAAAAAGCAAAAAACATTATAGATTCAGATATAAAGCTTCTAGGAGTCGGAACTACTGTTACTAGATGCATCGAGTACTACTATAGAACCAAACAGCCAAAAGGATTTTGCGATCTATTTTTACATCCTGACAACAAGCCTTTGAGACAGGATTTTTTACTTACAAACTTTCATCTACCGAAATCAACACTGATAATGCTCGTAGCAAGTTTTATAGGACTTGAAAAAACGATGGAAATTTATAAACAAGCCGTAGAAAATAGATATAAATTTTACTCTTATGGCGACGGTATGCTTATAATTTAGGAGATATTTATGAAGCTTTTTATAGGAATTTTGCTACTTGTTTTAACTCTATTTACGGCGCAAGCCAAAGAAGAAAAAACTTCTGTAAATAGTAATTCAAATTTAAAAACGACATATTTCTCATCGTATCATTTATACTCAAACACAAAAAATAACTCAGCTTTGATGAATAGTATTATTTTTACGGCTCTTATAGTAGCTTTTATCAGCTTGATTATGTTTATTATATTTTTAAGAATAGAAAAGCCTAAAAAACTACAGTTAAAAAATAGATTAAAAATAATACAAGAGCCATTTTATATGGAAAAAATACATAGAAAATTTATGTTATCAAAGCCGCAGCAAGGCGATATCGTAGAGAGGCTTGAGCTATTTTTTAAAATACTCCATATAAAAGCTGCAAAAAATAATAACGTAGTTATATTTAACTACGATCCAAAACAGCACAGATACTTTAGCGCGGATTTTAAAATTATATCATATGCAGTGCATATGTTGACCCAATTTGTCATAAATATAATTTCAAACTCGTCTATAGTTCTTACTATAAAAAGTATAAACGCTACGAACAACGTATACAAAGTGACTCTAAAAGCAAATACAAATCTTATAGAAATGGACAATAACATCAAAGATGCTTTAAAAGGAAAAACAAAAAATATAAACTACAAAAAACTAGTTATAGCATCAGATATAGCAAAACTTTTAGGATCAAAACTAAGATATCAAAGTAAATCTAGCGAATTTGAGTTTAGTTTTAATCTACTTTTAACTCCTATACAAAAAGACAATAATCATAAATTTATAAATGAGTATAAAAACGAAATAAGCGCTATTATCGCCGAAGACGATATAAATTCGTTCTATACATTAACTGCAGGATTAAGACATTATGATATCAAAACAAAACCAAATCACAATTGGGAAATAGTAAAAAAGCACATCACAGATACTATTTTTAAACCGGAATTAGTATTCATACAAGCAAAAATTATCAAAAAATTATCAAAAAATGATATTAATGTTTTAAAAGAGCATAAAGAGAGAAAAAACATCACATTTATAATACTGAGCAACAACTCAAGCTATGATGATGTAAATAAACTTTTGGATTTTGAAACATTTATATTAAGACAACCTTATACGCAAGATGCTCTTTTAGCCGTACTGAACAGATCGCAACAAGTAGCTATGGGGGGGGGTATGGCGAATTTCTTAGGATACAAAACGGAAAAAAAACTAAAGTTTTATTAAGTGCGATATAAAAAATGCATCCATCGTATCATCAGGTAAAATTCTAATTCCAAATTCACTTTTTACTACTTGTTGTAAATTTACGTCTATAGGAAGAATTTGTATTTTAAACTTCGAATTTAATGCATTTTTTATAACTTCTTCATTCTCTTCTTTATAAAAAGTACAGGTGCTATAAACTATCTCTCCACCACTTTTTAATGCATTTAAAGCTGAATTTAGTAGCTGTTTTTGAAGCTTCGATATGTTTTTTATCTCTTTGTAAGATTTTTCTTTAAAGTTTTCATTATAACAAGAGTAGCTAGAACAAGGTGCGTCAAGTAAAATTTTATCGAATTTTTCATAACAAGTGCGAGAAACGCTTCTTGCATCTTTGTTATATGTCTTTACCCATTCGCAGTTATATTTTTTTAAATTTGATTTTAATGTAAAGAAGCGATTGGTATCTGATTCCATAGCAGCCAGATAGCCGTTTTTTTTCATAAAATTTGATAGAGCTATGCTCTTTCCCCCAGGACTAGCGCACATATCAAGAACGGTTTGACCAGGGGCTGCATTTAGCGTCAATGGAGCTAAAAAACTACTTGGATTTTGTATATAAATTTTACCGCTGTTAAATAAATCGCAATGAGTCAAAATACTTTTAAAATTTGATTTACATATATAGAAATTCTCATAAAATTTAGAAAACTCCACACCTAAAATCTTAAGTTCGTCTAAAACACTTTTCTCATCGGCTTTTAATAAATTTATAAAAAACCCAACATTTTTTGGCTTAAAAAAACTATTCCACACACTACTGAATTTATCGTGCGGAACTAAATCATATAAATCATCTTTAAAACTCATACAAATCTCACAAAATATTTAGATATCTTTTTAAAATCACCATAGCGGCAATGCTATCAAATCTACCGTCTTTAGAATCTTTTGACAGTTCGCTAGCTTCGCAGCTGCTATAAGCTTCATCAACATAAATTATCTCTGAATCAAAACTGACTAAAGAGATAAAATGCTTAATTCGTCTTTCCATTTCATCCTCGCAGCTGCCGCCTTTTGGCAAGCCGACTACTAGTTTTGTCGCATTTTTTTCTTTTAACATTTTTAAAGTATCTTTCGCCGCCTGATTGCGATTTTTACGTAAAATAGGTTCGCTAGGAAGTACAACAGTCGGTAAAACCGCAACCGCAACTCCTATTCTTTTTAGTCCGACATCGATAGCTACTATCAAGATAAAATCCTTATATATACTCCGTCTATAGAAATTTTACCCTCCAGCTCGTATTCATACAAAGCGTCTCCAAATCTCGCGTAACACTCATCAAAGTTTTGATTTATTTTTATAAATTCCAAAACATCGTCTTTACTCAAATCACTGTTTAAACTTCCGAATTTAGAAGCAAACTCATCAAAATCGGCTATTAAATTCGCCCTATTTTTACTAAGTAGATCATTTGTTCCATTGCTCTCATTAAACCTTTGAGGCAATACAAAAAGAGGAATTCCCATATCCAAAGCGAGTCTTGCGCTAGACATTGATCCGCTTTTAATATCCGCTTCTGCTATGATCACGGCGTCGCTTAGAGATACGACTATTCTGTTTCTTTCTAAAAAACTCCAAGGAGTCGCAAAAGTATTAGGTTCATACTCGCTAAGAGCCAATGCGTCTTTATAAATTTTTTCTATCATTTTTGAGTTTTGAGCCGGATATATATTATTAAGTCCATTTCCAAAGACTGCGATGGTATTTGGAAAAGCGCCTTCGTGAGCATGTATATCGGTACCTATAGCCGCTCCGCTAACTACGCAAATACCGTAATTTTTAAGAGTAGAGGCTAAACTCAAAACAATATTTTTTGTATAAGAAGTACATTTTCTCGAGCCGACTATCGCTACTTTGGGGAAATTTAAGAGTTCTAAATTTCCTTTATAATATAGTTTATTTACAGGTTTTTTTAGCTTTTTTAAGCTTAAAATATCAGTTATAAAGTCCATAAATATCTTTTAAATATACTACTTCTACATCTTTTAAAATAGTTTTTTTAGCAACTTTAATAGTTTCAAAAGTTACCTTATAAGGATGACCTATTGCTATAGCAAAACCATTTTTCTTTGCTTTTTTTATAGCTATTTCAAGCTGTTTAAATATAGCAACACTACTTTGATCATTATCTATAAACACATCTCTAAAAACGTATTTAAGTCCCATTTCTTTAGTGACTTGTTTAGCTTTAGAACCTTTTGAAGTAAGACTATCGACAAATAAAATATTATGATTTTTCATGGATTTTAAAAGCATTTTCATAGACGAGTAATCACTTGTAAATTTGCTTCCGGTATGATTGTTTATATAAGATACATTCCCAAACTGCTTTTTTATAGTTGATATTCTATTTTCTATCTTATCTTTCGTATCGCCTACATTTAACGTATTTTGCTCATTTTTCTTGAAAAATATCGCTTCTAAAGGCAAATGAACCATATAAAACTCAAACTGTTTTGAGATCTTTACGCTATCTGGATAAAAATCTGTCGGCGGAAAAATAGACGGAGTTATCTTAAGCCCTAAAGACTTTATATCTCTTGCTTGAGCCATTGTGGAAAGATCATCGATTATGATAACGAGCTTTGGCTTTTCAAATTTATGAATATCTTGTTTTTTCACTATTTTTTCGATATTTTTTTGTTCATATTTTAAACTCGAATTTGAACTATTTTCATCCAGTTTTGAAGTAATATTTTGATCAACGAACATAGATATTTCTTTTTTCAAATTCGGCTTTAAAGGCGAAACGATCTGTTCTTTTGGCAATGCAACAGTTATATTTTTATCGGAATCTGAGATATTGCTATCTACTTTAAATTTCAAAGTTTCAAAAAGCTCGGAAATATTTTTATCTTTTTTTAAATTTGGTCTGTTGAACGATATATTTTTATCTTTAGAAATTTCATTTTTTTGCGTATCTAAGTAACGCTCTATCTTTTTTATCGTCTTTTGACTATCTAAATTTGGATCTTTTTTAGAGCCTGAAACAGCATAAATTACGCCAAAAATCGCAAGCAAACAAACAGCTATACCGATATAAACTAAAAAAGCCCCTTTTTTAGTTTTAGGGGCTTTTTTTCTCGACCTCTTTGCCAATTAATTTTTGTCTTTATTAACTAATCTGCCTTTATTTATCCAAGGCATCATACCGCGAAGTTTTTCGCCTGTTTTATTAAGCAGACTTGCTTCGCTAATTTTTCTCTCAGCATTCATTTTAGTATATCCAGCTTTTCTTTCTAAAACAAAGTTTTTCGCAAAAGTACCGTCTTGGATCTCTTTTAATATAGCCTTCATAGCAGCTTTACTACTTTCATTTACTACTCTTACTCCACTTACATAATCCCCATACTCAGCAGTATTTGATATAGAGTATCTCATATCGGCCATACCGCCTTGATAGATTAAATCAACTATAAGTTTCATCTCATGCAAACATTCAAAATACGCCATTTCAGGCTCATATCCGGCTTCGGTAAGAGTTTCAAATCCAGCATTTATAAGAGCACAAAGTCCGCCGCAAAGAACGGCTTGCTCACCGAACAAATCAGTTTCCGTTTCAGCTTTAAACGTAGTTTCTATGATGCCTGTTCTTCCACCGCCTATTGCGCTTGCATAACTTAAAGCTAGATCTTTTGCTTTGCCAGTCGCATCTTGAGAAACAGCTATAAGATCAGGAATTCCTCCACCATTTACAAACTCGTTTCTAACAGTATGGCCCGGAGCTTTTGGAGCTATCATTATGCAATCGATACCTTTTGGGGGAATGATTTGACCGTAATGTATATTAAAACCGTGTCCGAAAGCTATGGCGTTGCCCTCGCTTAAGTTTGGTTCTATTTCAGCTTTAAAAATATCGGCTTGAAACTCATCAGGAGTTAAAATCATTATAAGATCGGCATATTTTGTAGCCTCGCTTACGCTCATTACTTTAAAGCCTTTAGCTTCTGCTTTTGCCCAGCTTTTACCTTTTGGATTTAAACCTACAACGACATCAACACCACTATCTCTTAGATTTTCAGCGTGGGCGTGACCTTGAGATCCAAAACCTATCATAGCAACTTTTTTTGATCTAATTAAGCTTAAATCGCAATCTTTGTCGTAATAAACTGTTATCGCCATAACTTTTCCTTTTTTAAAATTTATTTAGGAATTATACTACTGTAGAAATTTAAAATCACTGAAATTTAAAAAAATTATTTAAATTTAAGTGATTTAAAAAGCCAAGTGTTGTAAAATATACAAAATTAAAATTTCCGAGAAGAAAAATGAATCAAGCAATATATAAAAGCATAAAAACTTTACCGCCACTTGATGATACGATTGTAAGAATACAACAAATCTGTAACGATGAAAATAGCGATATCAATGAGCTTATAACAGTTATACAAAAAGATCCTATGCTAACAGCAAATATATTGCGTTCTGCCAATAGCCCGCTTTATGGATTTAGCCGAGAGATAACAGATATAAATAGAGCAGTTACGCTTTTTGGTATGGCTACTATAAGAGGTTTCGCGCTTTGCGGAGCGATTAAAAAATCTTTTTCTATAGATCTATCTCCTTATAACATAAAAGATAGCCAATTTATGGAGATTGCTACAACTCAAAACGCTCTTGCATTTAACTGGTACAGCAAGATAGATAGAGAGCTTTTAAACATACTCTCTCCTGCTAGTTTTATGATGGAAATAGGAAAAATAGTTATAGCAAAAGAAATTTTGGAAAATGATAAAAATGCTGCTTTTAAAGATGCTTTAACACACATTAGCACTCCATCAGAACTATCTGATTTAGAAATAGATATGGTAGGAATTTCAAATGAGGAAGTTACGGTAAAAATATTTGAGCAGTGGAATTTAGAAGCAGAAATGATAGATGCTATACTATACTCAAATAGTCCAGATGATGCTCCAAATCATATAAGAGCATCATCTATAGCACTTAAAATTATAAAAAATAGCGTTAATATATTTGGCATATTAAGCGATGAGAATATACAAAGCACATTAACACTTCTTGATACTTATGGATTAGAACAAGCTAAATTTATAGATGCGGTTAAAAAAGTAAAAGGGTGAAAGAGTTTTTAAACGCCCTTGTAAACGGCGTAGATGATAAATTTATAAAAATAGACGAACGAGAAATTCTGCGCGTACTAGAACAGATAAAAGCTGTTAAAAAGCATAAAAACAAATATTACCTAAACGATGGATATGTCTGCGGTAAGCTTGATATAAGTAGTGGGGGCACAGGATTTTTGATGCCATACGATGTGCGTTTTAAACAAGATATAATAATAGAAAATCGAGATTTAAACGGTGCTCATTTTGGAGATATAGTACTATCAAAATTAACAAAATCTAAAAAATCCAGACTACACGCAACCATGATAGCGGTTTTGGCTATGGCAAATGAAACAAGCGTAGTTTATACTAAGCAATTCGGTCAAGTCATAATGGGAGTAAGCATCCCAAATTCTCTTACTATAGCACTTAAAGCCAGCCAAAAATCATTAAAAGAACTACCGATAGGAACTGTTTTAAAAATCAACAATCTAGATAATGATATAACAGAAGTTTTAGGCGTATTAAGCGATCCATCAGTAGATGAAAAAATATCATTAGCAATCTACAATAAAAAAAATCTTTTCCCCAAAATATGCGAAAACGAAGCAAAAAGTTTTGGAGATAACGTAGATAAAAGTATGTATCCCAATAGAGTAGATTTAACAAATTTACCGTTTTGCACGATAGATCCGGTTGATGCAAAAGATTTTGACGATGCTATTTATTATGACGTAAAAAATCGAACCGTATATGTAGCTATAGCCGATGTTAGCGAATATGTAGCCGCTTATAGCGGTATAGATAAAGAGGCTAAATTTAGAGGATTTTCAATCTATTTTCCTCATATCGCCATTCCTATGTTGCCAAGATCACTTAGTGAAAATATCTGCTCTTTAAAACCAAATTGCGATAGGTTGGCTTTTGTATTTAAAATATCTTTAGATGAGAATTTAGAGTCTATAAAAGAGGAACTTTTTGAAGCTGTTATTCACTCTAGAAAACGGTTTAATTATGATGAAGTAGATGAAATTTTAGCTTTAAATTTAAAAACAGATGATGAGATACAAGAGTGGATTTTGCCGCTATTTGAGACTGCTAAAAAGCTGAAATTTAAAAGATTACAAAACGGATTTGATTTTAGAAGCAAAGAGCTTAGAATGAGTATTTCTACAAATGGAGATATCTTAAAAACAACGTATGAAAAAGAGACTCCTTCTCACTCTCTTATAGAAGATTGTATGCTTTTAGCAAATAAAGCCGCTGCAAAAAGAATAAATCACGGTATATTTAGAAACCACGCTCCAGCCGATCTTAAAAAAATAAACACGCTTTTAGATGATCTAGCAGCTCTTGGCATAGAAATTACTTATGAAAGTGATTTAGTAGCGCTAATATCTAAAATCCAAACTCAAGCAGATAGTTTAAATATCAGAGAAGATGTTGATAAACTCATCATAAAAGCACAAAAAAGAGCAGAATATGCAAGTAAGCCTACCGGACATTTTGGTTTAGGATTTGATCTGTATTCTCATTTTACAAGTCCGATTAGACGTTATTCTGATCTTATTTTACATAGACTTTTAAAAGCAAATTTAGCGAATAATGCGAAACTTTTTAACTATCTCCTTTTGGATATAGAAGGAGTTTGCAGGGGATTAAACGAACTTGAACGTGAAGCCGATAGAGTAGCGTGGGATTTTATGGATAGAAAATTTGCAAGATGGGCTACAAATAATATCAATAAAGTATTTCGCTGCTACATAAGCGAAGTCGGCAACCAAACAATAGCTAAATTAGACGATGAAATAAAAGGAGCTAGAATATACATAGAAAACTTTACTTGTCCACTTCTTGCTTCTGTTATGGTGCAGATAAAAGAAGTAGATATACCAAGTGCAAAAATTATAGGAAAAGTAGTACAAAAACTAGATGTATAAAAAAGAGTTTCAAAATCTGCTAAATTCTAATAGATTGCCAAACTATTTTTTGCTTTTTGGGAATGAAGAGTATCAAGTAGAAATTTTTGCTAAAGAGTTGATTTCTAAATTTAAAAGTGAAAATTTACTTAGTTTGTATTTTGACGAATATGATTTTATCAGCGCAAAGTCGCACTTAATGGAGTCGTCGTTATTTTGCGATTCAAGTACGCTGCATATAAAAACAGATAAAAAAATACCGGCAAAAGAGTTAAAATACCTGATAGATCTGTGCAAAAAAAATACAAATAATGCATTTATATATGAGCTGCATGAAGGTGATATGAAAACAATTTTTGATACTAAAAAGGCATTTGGTGAAAATTTTGTTAGGTTTTTTTCGCCAAATACTCCGGCTGAAGGCGTTAGTTTGCTTATGTATCACGCTGAAAAACTGGGATTAAACATACAAACATCCGCACTTTATCAAATTTACAGTTTGCAAAATGAAAGTTTATATCTTGCTAGCAGTGAATTAAATAAGCTCGCAAATTTAACTAAAACTATCAATGACGATAGCGTAAAAAAGTTAGTTTTTAGTTTAAACGGAATTAGTTTTGAACTATTTTTTAATAAACTTATCTCTTTGCAAAACATAAAAGATGATTATTTTAGCTATACGAATGATTCTAATTTCAATGAAATTGCACTGATAAACTCACTGTATTCATCTTTTTTTAGACTATTTAAGATACAAACTTATGTTAAAATCAACGGTAAATTTGATATAGAAAAAGCCATAGGATATACTCCGCCTCCGACTATTTTAAACCAGATAAAATCACAAGCTCTTAGCATAAAAACAGAGTTATATATGGATATTTTTATGAAATTAAACTCTATAGAGTATGATATAAAAACAAAAAAAGATATAGATAAAGAATGTTTTTTACTATCATCTATTTTATCTATACAAAATTTAATTGCAAAAAACAGCAAATCTTAAGCAAGACTTTGGTATTATAATAAGCTGCATTTTATGCACAAATCCTTGCTCTTTGAATTACCAAAAAGAGCTAAAATCCATAAGGAGAACGAATGAAACATTATGAGCTTTTATTCATCTTAAAGCCAACATTGACTGAAGATGAAGCTAAAGTTAAAGTCGACTTCATAAAAGAAGTTATCACAAAAAACGGCGGCGAGATCGCTAGCGTAATAGAGATGGGAACTCGCAAACTTGCTTATAAAATAGACAAGTATGAAAGAGGAACTTACGTAGTTATATACTTTATGGCTCCTACTCAATTAATCGCTGAACTTGTAAGAAACGTAAGAATCACTGAAGAGATTATAAGATTCTTAACTGTAAAATATGAAAACAAAAGAGAGATATCAGCTTGGGACAAGCTAAGCAAAGGTCAAAAACTAATGCCTGCTAAAAAAGAGCTAAAAGCCCCGGAAAAACCGGTTGAAGCAGAATAATAATCACTAAAAGGTTGCAAAATGTTTAATAAAGTCATTTTAGTCGGTAATTTAACAAGAGATATTGAACTAAGATATGCTCAAAGCGGATCTGCTATTGGTAGCACAGGTATAGCCGTGACCCGTAAATTTAGTGGTGCAAACGGTGAAAAACGTGAAGAGACATGCTTTATTGACATTACATTTTTTGGTAGACAAGCTGAAATAGCAAATCAATACTTAAACAAAGGAAGTAAAATACTTGTTGAAGGAAGATTAAAATTTGATCAGTGGCAAGACCAAAATGGAAACAACCGCTCAAAACATAGCATAACCGTAGAAAGTATGGAGATGTTAGGAAGTCAGACGCAAGGCGGATTTAAAGATTCTCATCAAGACCAAACAAATAGCCAATACTCTAATACAAGCTATTCAAGTAACTACCAAAATCCTACTGGATACCAAAATGATAGCAATATGAATAGCGGTTATAGAGGGCAAGAGTCGTTTGCTCAAAAAACACCAAAAATAGCTACGAACGAGCAGCCTTATGAGGAGAAAATCCCAGAGATTGATATCGACAGCGATTTACCTACCCAAAGCCAAAATCGCCAAAATAAACCAAAACAAAATATCGATGTCAATATAGATGATGAAGAAATTCCATTTTAAAAGGACAATATAATGGCAGAAAAAAGAAAATATAGTAAAAAATACTGCAAATACACAGAAGCTAAGGTTGAATTTATAGATTACAAAGATACAACTCTTTTAAAATACTGCTTATCAGAGAGATTTAAAATTATGCCTAGACGTTTAACTGGTACAAGCAAAAAATATCAAGAAATGGTAGAAAAAGCTATAAAAAGAGCAAGACACGTTGCTTTAATACCTTATATAGTGGATCGTGACAACGTAGTTACAAACCCTTTTGAAGGCATGTAAAACATAAAAGTTTTGGTCTTTATGACCAAAACTACTTAAACCAACTTTTTATCTTATCAAAAATACCCTCATCGCCTGAACTTTCACCACTTTTTATACCAAAACTATTTTGAAGTTTTTCTAATAACTCTTTTTGTTCATCAGTTATTTTTTTTGGAGTATTTATAGCTATCTGCGCTATGAGTCTGCCCTTTAATTTTGTATGAGTATTTTGTATTCCTTCATTTTCAAGCACAAATTGCTGTTTATCTTTAGCCCCAACTGGAAGTTTGAGCTCGCTTTCTCCTCTTAAGGTTGGTATTTTTATAGTTTCACCAAGCATGGCTTGAGTAAAAAATACCGGAATTTCTATATAAACATCATCTCCATTTCTAACAAAATGCTCATCATCTCTTACGTTTATTCTTACGTAAAGATCTCCGCCGCCATTAGAAGATTTATTGCCTTTGCCTTGAATGCGTATTCGATTTCCATTATCAACGCCTTCTGGAATATTTATTTTGATATTATCGCTAGTTTCATTGTATCCATTTCCAGAGCAGTATAAACATTTATCTTTTATAATCTCTCCGGTTCCACCGCAATAAGGACAAGTCTGAACAAAATTCATAAATCCTTGCCTATGACTTATCTTTCCACGTCCACCGCAATGTGAGCAAGTTGATTTTTTACCATCTTTAGCTCCAGTAGCACTGCAAGTTTCGCAAGGCACTTTATAGTTGTATTTTATCTCTTTTTCACAGCCAAAAACAGCTTCATTAAAATTTAAAGTAATATTTACTTCTATATCTAATGGGTATTTGTAGCTATTTCTAGAACTTCTTGTTCCACCAAAATCACCGCCGAAAAATGAACTAAAAATATCTCCCAGATCAAATCCATCATCAAATCCGCTGCCGCTTAAACCATCTTTTCCATATCTATCATAAATACTACGTTTATTTTCATCGCTTAAAATTTCATAAGCTTCATTTATACGTTTAAACTTTTCTTCGGCTTCTTTATCGCCTTGATTTCTATCTGGATGATATTTTAGTGCAAGTTTTCTATATGCTTTTTTTATAGTTTCACCATCAGCATCTCTTGAAACTTCTAAAATTTCATAGTAATCAAACTCCAAACCGTTTCCTTTTAATTAAAATTCTAACCAAGTATTCTATCTAAAAAATAATAAATTTATCCCTAAATTTAAAAATATTTATATATAACAAATCTGCCTATAAAACTAACTTATTTTTAGTTCATTTACTAAATTTAGGTTAAGTTTTTACTATTTTTTTGATATAATAAAGCATAAAATTACAGGAGTAAAAAATGATAAATGTCCTAATGATAGAAGATGATCCAGAGTTTGCTCAAATACTATCTGAATATCTTTTGAAATTTAATATCAAAGTTACTAATTACGAAGATCCATATTTAGGACTTAGCGCAGGTATTAAAAACTATGACCTGCTTATTTTGGATCTAACTTTACCGGGAATGGATGGCTTAGAAGTCTGTAAAGAGATAAGAGAAAAATATGACATCCCAATAATAATAAGCTCGGCAAGAAGCGATGTAAATGACCGAGTTGTAGGACTACAAATAGGAGCCGATGACTACTTGCCAAAACCCTATGATCCAAAAGAGATGCACGCTAGAATCATAAGTCTAATAAGAAGATATAAAAAAACAAATGAGATACAAGAAGAGACTGCAGATACGGCATTTAAAGTAGATGATAAACGTCATGAAATTTCATATGGCGGTAATGTTTTAACACTAACCCCTGCCGAATACGAAATCTTAGAATATCTCATAAAACAACATAGTTTTTCAGTATCTCGCGAACAGCTAGTATATCACTGCAAAAGCTTGAAAGACAAAGATTCAAAAAGTCTTGATGTAATTATAGGAAGATTAAGATCAAAAATAGGCGATAGTTCAAAATCTCCTAAACATATATTCTCAGTGCGCGGAATCGGTTATAAATTAATAGGATGAAATACTCTTTAACCACAAAAATTACAGTTATCTTTGCCATAGGATTTACTGTAATTTGTGCACTATTTTTTATGTTTTCAAAGCTTCAGCATGAAAGCGTGTTAGATAAAGTAAAAGAAAACCAGTATAACTCCATAAACTGGCTACTTTCACTATACAAAAAGTCAAATATGCCAGAAGATTGGGAGCAGTATTTTAAAAATTTTAATCTAGCATATATCAAAGATCCGAATTTAGAAAAAATAATATTAAATAACGGTGATCTGATCGAAAGAGTAGATACTCCAATAGGTATAATAGAAACTATTTTTTATAGAAACGAACTATTTTTGAGAATAAAAAATCAAAGTGTTGTTATAATGCTTCAAAGCACTTTAAAAGGGACAAATGATTCACTTTTAATAGGATTTATTATCACTATAGCACTTTTTATATCTTTATATGTTTCTATATTTAAAAGTCTTTTGCCGCTTAAAAATTTAAGAGACGATATAAGAAAATTTGCTGCTGGAAATATGGACAGCATATGCTGTAAAAACAATATAATAAAAGGTGATGACGAAATAGCCGAAGTCGCTTATGAGTTCAATAATGCTGCATGTAAAATAAAAGAACTTATCATGTCAAGACAGTTGTTTCTTAGAACTATCATGCATGAGTTAAAAACTCCTATCGGAAAAGGTAGAATCGTCAGCGAAATGTTAGACGATGAAACACAAAAAGATAGATTAGTAGCTATATTTGAAAGATTAAATATCTTGATAAACGAATTTGCAAAAATAGAACAACTATTAAGTAAAAGCTATGCTTTACAATACGAAAACTACCATTTTAGTTTGATACTTGATCAAACAAAAGATATATTGTTATTAGACGATTTTGACAATAAAGTAAGCGTAGATATAAAAGAAGATGCTCTTTTAAGGGTTGATTTTCAGCTATTTTCTTTGGCAATTAAAAATCTAATCGACAATGCGCTAAAATATTCAGATGATAAAAAAGCTATCATCATATGTGATGAAGAATACATCTGTATAAAAAACAAGGGAAATCCGCTTGAAAAACCTATTGAGCATTATAAACAAGCATTTATAAGAGATAACGCATCAAAAAATACGGGTATGGGACTTGGATTATATATCATAGAGCATATTTGCGCAATGCATAAATTTGGATTTTTATATGAATATACAGACGGTTATCATACATTTTTCATAACTTTTAAAAAGCCGACAAATGCCAAATCAAAAGCTTGAAAAATTTAACGAGCTTGTGTCTTGTTTTGAAAAAATACCGGGAGTAGGTAAAAAATCAGCACTAAAATATGCGTATCACGTAGCCCTACAAGACTCGTTTTTTGGTTTAAATTTAGCACATACTATAGAAGATGCTGTAAGATTTCTAAAACACTGCTCAATGTGCGGTGGAATAAGCGAAAATGAGATCTGTGATATATGTAGCGATATAAATAGAGATAAAAAAACCCTTTGTATAGTAGAAACGCCAAAAGATATATTAACCATAGAGTATTCAAACTCATTTAACGGTTTGTACTTTGTTTTCGATGATGCAAATAAACTTGATAAATTGAAATCCAATATCAAAGAAAATGGAATCAAAGAGCTACTTTTTGCTTTAACTCCTAGTATAAATAGCGATGGTATGATGCTATATATAGAAGATAAATTAAAAGATTTTGACGTAAGTTTTACAAAAATAGCACAAGGCATACCTACTGGAGTTAGTCTTGAAAATGTAGATATTTTATCTCTGACTAAAGCGATAAAAGATAGAAGATCTTTATAAAGTTAAAATTTAAATTTAGAAAAACAAAGCTTCTTGCATAAAAGATCTAATTTTTTCATTTTCAAATTTATTTTCATAAAAAATATTAAACGATAAGATAGCCTGAAAAAGCAGCATATCTTTTCCATCTTTGCAAGTGAGAGAACACGACTTTGCTAAATTTAAAAAAGGAGTATTTTTACTATAAATAACATCAAATGCAAATTTAGAACTATCTAACACTTGTTTTAAAATATCTCTATTAGCCGGCAAATGGTCGTCCGCAAGTCCCGCGGAAGTTGTATTAACAACTAAAGTGTAGCCTTTAGGCTTATAGTCTTGATGTGTAAAAAAACTGCAATCTTTGAAACTCTGTGCTCTGCTGCTGCTTCTATTTAATATTTCTACATCTATACCGTTTTTTTGAAGAATATAACAAATAGCTCTAGCCGTTCCGCCAGCCCCCAAAATCAACGCACTTTCGATATCTTTAAACTCACTTATAGCAAGCATAAATCCGGGTGCATCCGTATTATATCCAAATATTTTACCGTTTCTTTTTACAAGCGTATTTAACGAACCTATACTTTTAGCAGTTTCATCTATTTCGTCACACTGATTTAGAACAATCTCTTTAAATGGAACCGTGACATTTGCTCCACTCAATTCAAGTTTATTAAATGTATTTATTAACTCAAGTCCATCTTCTAAATGAACTCTGCCATAAAATCCAGCCAGCCCATAACCTTGTAAAGCAAGGTTATGTAGGCGTGGAGATATAGAATGATTTATAGGATTTCCAAAAACAGCAAAATACTTCACTACTGCACCTTAAATAAAAACGCACCGCTTGATATATTTTTTCTGATTTTTTCCATATTTGTATTTAGCTCTGCTCCATTATATGGTCCTATTAAGATTTTTACCACATTTTTTCCATTTACGGTTGTTTCATACGCATGATAATCAAATCCATTTTCTTTGATCTTTTTTATAAACGGATCATTTGAATTTACCTTAGAAAGAGACGCTACTTGTATATAGTTTCCACTAGCCAAATTTCCTGTTTTAGCCGGTTTAGTAACAGCTGCTTTTTGAGCTGGTTTAGCTGAAGGCTCGGCTTTTTTCTGAGTCGGTACCTTTGGAGTTATATTTTTATTTGTTTCGGCTTTTGGAGTATTATCTTTAGCAGGAACTACAGATTCAGGTGCTTTTAAAGGAACGGCAACTGTCTGGTTATTATTCATAGCGGCTTGATTATTTTTATACTCATTTACTATATTTTCAAAATTATCCTTAGAATTAGTGTCTGAAATTATAGGGACTTGTTCAAAAATTTCGTTATTTGGAGTAGTAGCCGGCTGATTTGTTTCTACTCTAAGCTCCGGTTCTGCTGGAAGAGCTAAACTCTCTTCTTTAGTATCTGTACTAGGACTGCCACCATTTAACAATTTCATGACTATAAGAACTATTACAAACAGTATTACCAGTCCAGCAACACTGATTAAAATTTTTCTTATTTTACTAGATTTATCATCTTCATTTTTATCTAGCAATATATCTTGCAGACCTTTGTTGTTCTCTTCCATATCTTTCTCCTTACATATGCTTTGACCAGCTAGCTCCACGCTCTTTTTGATATAGAGCATAAGGCAACGCTAAAATATTAAACTCGCGAGGCAAATCAAGACTAGGAAACATTCTCCATTCTTGAGGCAACTTTTGAGCCAACATAACAGATAATCTATTTGCTATCTGATATCCTTCGCTTAAAGTGGTGTGACCTTTATGAACATACAGATGAAGATGGCCCGGAGTCTTACTTTCATACGCTGTAAAATTTATAAAACCCTCTTCTCTAAGCATAAGTTGTGCCTTATGCCAAAAACGCTCTGGAGTTCTACCATTATAATCAAAAACTATATTTTCTATCTTATCATTTTTACTAATTAATGAATGAGCAGCTATTATCTTACGTTCTTCATGCTCTTTTTGTACATTATAATTAAGAGGCTCGTCTATTCTTTCAAATTTATCAAAAAAATGCCTACCTTTATATTCAATCTTATTTAAAATAGCATCACGTTTTATATAATAGTGATCTGTTATCATTTTAATTAAAGTTAAATCTATACTCTGCATTAGAACATCGCCTTGTCATAAATAATAAACTGGTGAGCAAGCTCTTTTAGTTCTGCTTTTATCTTCTCTTGTTTTGAAGAATTATCTATATCATCTAAAACATCTGCTATACGGTTTGCTATAAGCTCAAATTCACTCTCTTTCATGCCTCTTGCAGTAAGTGCCGGGCTACCTACTCTTATACCACTTGTTATAAACGGACTTCTAGTTTCGCCCGGAACCGTATTTTTATTTACTGTTATTCCTGCGTTACCTAAAGCGATATCTGCATCTTTTCCACTAAATTCTTTATTTAAAAAACTTACTAGAACAAGGTGATTGTCTGTTCCGCCGCTTACTAGATCATACCCTCTGTTTATTAAGACTTCTCCGAGTTTTTTAGCGTTTGTCTTTACTTGCTTAGCATAAACTTTCCACTCGTCACTAAGATTATGCTTAAATCCAACTGCTTTTCCAGCAATCACGTGCATAAGCGGCCCGCCTTGAATTCCCGGAAATATAGAACTATTTATTTTTTTAGCAAATTCCTCATCATTTGTCATGATGATACCGCCTCTTGGACCTCTTAATGTTTTATGAGTAGTTGAACTTACAACGTGACAGTGAGGAAATGGATTGTTATGTTCTCCTGCTACTACAAGACCTGCTATATGAGCAACATCGGCAAATAAATATGCTCCAACGCTATCGGCTATCTCTCTAAATTTCTTAAAATCAATCTCTCTAGCATAAGCACTAGCACCGCAAACTATCATTTTAGGTTTAGTTATATTTGCTATCTCTTCTACTTTATTATAATTTATACGTCCATCAAGCTCAACACCGTAGAAAAAGCTCTCATAGTTTTTTCCAGAGCTTGAAACTTTAGAACCGTGAGTAAGGTGTCCACCATGGCTTAGATCCATACCAAGTATTTTATCACCAGGTTTCAAAAACGCTCCATAAACGCCTTGATTTGCCTGACTTCCGCTATTTGGCTGAACGTTTGCAAACTCGCAACCAAAAAGCTTTTTACATCTATCAATTGCTATTTGTTCTATCTCATCTACAAACTCACAACCACCATAATATCTTTTGCTAGGGTATCCCTCAGCATATTTATTTGTGAGTACCGAGCCCATAACTTCCATAACATCAGGATATGTAAAATTTTCGCTAGCTATCATCTCTAAATGATCGCACTGTCTTTCTAACTCTTTATTTACTAAAGAGTAAATATCCTTATCAAAACTTTCCAAACTCATTTTTTATTCTCCTTATTTTCGGTTTTTAGTGGTTTCATAGCAGGAAAAAGTATAACATCTCGTATAGACTTTTTATTTAGAAGCAGCATTACTAACCTATCAACGCCAAGTCCCCATCCTACGGTTGGAGACATACCATAGCCTAATGCTTGACAATAATCTTCATCCATCTCATGCGCCTCATCATCTCCTGCATTTTTTGCTTCTATTTGGGATTTAAATCTCTCATACTGATCAACTGGATCATTTAACTCATTAAATGCATTTGCCAACTCACGACCTGCGATGAACAGCTCAAATCTTTCGGCTACATTTTTATCTGCATCACTTCTTCTTGAAAGCGGGCTTATAGATATAGGAAAATCCACTATAAATGTTGGATTTATTAGCTTATCTTCAACATAATTATCAAAAAGTTCAGCTTGTAAATGACCAAGATCCAGCTTATCATTCGCTTCAAATTTATCTGCTTTTAATTTTGATAAAATTTTATCTTTATTAGTAACTATATCTCTGCTAATACCACCGATTTCAACTATGGCGTCTATGTATTTTACTCTAGCAAAAGGCTTAGAAAAATCAATACTTTTACCATCAAATTCGATAACTTGTGGTAAATTTAATCTATCTAATAAAACAGCAAATAACTCTTCAGTTAAATCCATTGCTTCAAAATAATTATGCCATGCCCAGTAAAACTCAATGCTTGTAAATTCCGGATTATGAGTAAGGTCCATTCCTTCATTTCTGAAACATCTATTCATCTCAAACACGGCTTCCATACCACCTACAATAAGTCTTTTTAGATATAACTCCGGAGCGATTTTCAAATACCTATCCACATCTAGTGCGTTATGGTGAGTGATAAACGGCTTTGCGTTTGCCCCGCCAGCTATCGGATGCATCATAGGAGTTTCAACTTCCAAAAAGCCTTTATCTTCAAAAAATCTTCGAATAGTGCTTATTATAAGTGAGCGTTTTACGAAATCGGCTCTAACATCTTTATCCATTATCATATCAAGATATCTTTGACGATATCTCATCTCGATATCGGTAAGACCGTGAAACTTCTCTGGAAGAGGACTGATAGCTTTACTAGCTAATACTATTTTACTTGCATGGATACTAAACTCACCGGTTTTTGTTATAAACGCGTATCCGGTGACTAATACTATATCTCCGACTTCCAGATTTTTTTTAAATTTAGTATAATCTTCTTCGCCTATACTGTCTAAAGAGTAGTAAATTTGAATATTATCATTTTCATCTTCCATATTTGCAAAAGTAGATTTTCCGGCCACCCTTTTTAGTTTCAAACGCCCTGAAATAGTTACTTCTTCATCTGCTTTTTTTTCATCGCCATTTAAATCTTTGATATAGGCAAATTTGGTTTTAAACTCGCTAATACTCATATCGCGTTTTAAAAAGTGAGGATATGGATTTACTCCTAAGCTTCTAAGCTCATCTGCTTTAGCTAACCTTGTTAATTCTAATTCATTTTCAAATATCACGTATCTTACCTCAATTCTTTTTCTTGTTGCACTCTTGGCATACTCCATAAAGCTGCATCATATGACCAGTGAGCTTAAATCCGTGTTCTTTTGATATAATAGATTGTCTTTTTTCTATAATCGGATCCTCAAATTCGATTATATTTCCGCAAGTTCTGCATATCATATGATCATGGTGCGGTTTTGTCGCTAACTCAAATTTCTTACCTTGAGCCCCAAAACTAATTGAAGTCACCATTCCGGATTCTTCTAATAAATTTAGACTACGATAAACAGTAGCGATACCTAAATTTAAATCAGGATGACTATCTTTTATATAAAGATAAAGTTGCTCTGGTGTAAAGTGATCACTATTATTATAAAGAGTTTTCAATAAAATCTCTCTTTGCTTTGTATATTTTAGACCATTATCTCTTAAAACCTTCTTGAAGCGATCAAGAAGCGTGTCGTATTCGATATTATCAACATTTGTCATTAGCTATCTATCCTCCTTTGTACTATTTGTCTCATTACTATCAACACTCATAGGCTCATTATCAAATTTGTCTATTGCATCTTGTTTTGTTCTATTTAAATCTATATTCATTATAAACTTTCCACTAGCCAAAAGAACCGGATAAACCTTGCTATTTTCAAAATACGGCTCAATTTTTTGGCTTAATACACTTATATTTGATATAATAGCGCAAAATATAGCAAAAACTAAAAATATTTTAGCGCTTCCTATAAAAAATCCTAATATTCTATCTAAAAACCCAAGTCCGCTTAGAGACAACATCTTTGAAAATATATTTCCAGCTATCAAGCATACAAACCAAAATAGAATTAAAGTTACTAAAAATCCAAAGAAAAATGAAGAAGAATCGTTTAATTGATAAATATTGCTGCTTATAAGATCTCCTACGCTTTGAGCATTTCTGCTTGCTATAATAACTCCACCTATAAGTCCTATAAGTCCAAAAACCTCTTTTACAAGTCCGTTTATTATACCTTTTATACCTAATATAACCACAAGGGCTATAACAATAATATCAAACCAAGTTACAAAATTCATTAAATTGCACCTAACTTTCCAGCTAATTCTTGCTGATTTGTTGAATATCTTATAGCGTTTTCTTTTGTTATAATACCCATTTGCACCGCCTTTTCCATCGCTTGAGTTTGTGTTTGCATACCTGTATTTTGTTGATTTAATTGTATTTGAGAGTAAATTTGATGAGATTTATTTTCTCTGATCAAATTTGAAATTGCATGATTATTTATCAAAACTTCATGAACGGCAAATCTGCCGTTATCTGCTTTTGGCACAAGAGTTTGAGATATAATAGCATTTAGAGATACGCTAAGCATATTTCTTACTTGAGCCTGCTCTGTCTCATTAAAACTATCGACTATTCTATTTATTGTTTGTACGGCTGAGTTTGTGTGCAAAGTACCAAATACCAAGTGTCCTGTTTCTGCGGCCGCTATAGCTATAGATATGGTCTCCGGATCTCTTAAATCACCTACTAATATTATATCCGGATCTTCTCTAAGAGCGTATTTCAAAGCCCTAGCAAACGATTTAGTATCGGTGCCTACGTTTCTATGAGAGAATAGAGAATTCTTATTTTGATGAACAAATTCTATAGGATCTTCTATGGTGATTATATGTTTTCGCTCAGTAATATTTATCTCATTTAGCAAAGCCGCTAAAGTCGTCGATTTTCCAGCTCCCGTTCCTCCAGTAACAAGAACAAGACCTTTTTCTTTTTTTACCAACTCTTTAAAAATAGCCGGAGCATTAAGATCATCAAGACTTGGTATATTTAGAGGTATCATTCTAAAAGCAGCCGCTAAGCTTCCGTTCATAGTATAGTAGCAATTACCTCTAAAACGCCCTATTCCTGGTAATTCTAGAGCAAAATCTAAATCCTTGTTCTCTTCCAATTCGCTTTTTTGCGCATCAGTTAAAATAGTGTAGCATAAATTTTCTATATCGCTTCCATCTAAAACTTTACCTTCAAGCGGTCTTAAGCTACCATCAATTCTGATTTGAGGCTCACTTCTACCGACTAAATGTAGATCGCTCGCCTTGTTATGCATCACAGTTTTTAAAAGAGTTTCAATATTCATATTTTACTCTATTATTTTTGGTACTTCAAAATATCTATTTTGTTTTTTCGGAGCATGGGTCAAAATACCGTCTATAACGCTACCTTCTTTTGAAATATCTTCTCTAAACGGAGTTCCGCCTCCTATGGTGCTTACGGTAGCTTCTATGCCATCTAAGTCTAACTCATTTAATATATCAACAAAATCAACAATCTTTCCGAGCTGAGATTTAAACTCTTCGCGATTTTGATCTGGTATTTTTAGTGCGCTTAATTTCTCAAGTTTCTCAAGCATTTTGTCATCAATTTGCATAGAATACAACTCCATTTTTGATTTTTTATAAAATTATAACACATTTTCATTGGTTTTTAGTAATAAATTATCAAAATTAACTCAATTTTGAATAAGCAAGTTACCTACGAAGTTTAAAATTATGCTCAATTTATAAATTTACAAATAATATAGCTTCCTGTTTTATATTTTTAAGAAAATTTATGCTAGAATTACCAAAATTTTATGTTAAGGATACTATTTTGGCTATCAAAGACGATTTAAATTATATAAAAACAGAGATAAGTTCGCAAGAGCAATTTTTAGAAAATGCGATAAGAAGCGAAAGATTCATAAAAAAAAATAAAAAAATAATTATAGCGATAGTTGCAGTAGCAGTAGCAGCGTTAATAGCTTATGCGGTTTTAGATCAAATAAAATCAAGCAACATAACAGAATCAAACCAAGCTTATGCGGCTCTTTTATCAAATCCAAACGATAAAGAAGCAAAACAAACCTTAATGCAAAAAAATCCATCTTTATTTGCTCTTTATGCTATAAAAACAGCTTATGACTCAAATAACACTAAGATATTAGATGAAGCAACAAATCTAACTATCGATCCGCTTTTAAAACAAATTTTACAAAATGCAAAAGGAGAGAGCGGTGATGGACTTTTATCTACTTACAATTCGCTTGTAAAAGGATATGAGCTGTTAGCAGAAAACAAACTGCCAGAAGCTAAAATAGAGTTTTCAAAAATACCGTCAAATTCGCCATTAGAGCCTGTGGCTAAGAATCTAGAACACTATCAAGGAAAATAAATATGAAAAATATAACTATCATAGCTTCTATTTTTGCCGTGCTGATATTAGCTGGTTGTAGTACAAAAAGAGAGTATTTTGAGCCTACAGATATTGCTGGAAAAATTAGCTATAATGAAACTTTAAGCTCATCTATAAATTATACGACAAAAAGCGGAGCTACATTAAAAAATGGCGATGTAATATCAAAAAATAGTATTATACCCGGTCTAAATTTAGATAAAAAAGATAACTTTATAGGTGAATTTAACGGCAAACTGATAGTTGCAAATTTAGACGGAAATTTGAAAATAATTGAAGGTAAAGACGTTATCTATACAAAAAAATTTCAAGGAACAGTTGTATCTGCATCACTAAAAGACGGATATCTAGCAGCTCTTAGCTCTGAAAATACTATATATTTAATAGACATAAACAGCGATACTACAATGCTTGAGTATAGAACAGGCGACTCATTCGCCCAAGACTCAAGAACAGCCAATCCTGTATTTCTTACTAGTCTTATAATATATCCGACGCTAGATGGAAAAATTATGATAGTCGATAAACAAAACGCAAGAATAATAAGAGACGCCGTAGTGAGTAGTGATCCGTTTTTTAATAATGTAATATTTTTAGATGTTTTAAACGACAAAATGTTTGCGGCAACGGCTACAAAATTAATTATGATAAGCCCAAACGGAACGAAATACTACAACGGTCAGATAAAAGACGTAATAGCATATCAAAATAAAATATATATATTGTTAAAAGATGGAAATATCGAGATAACAGACTTAGATCTTCAACCTATAAATAAAAAAGAGTTTAAATTTGCGATATTTTCAAACGTAATCCCAAAAGGGGATTATCTTTACATTTTTGAAAAAACAGGATATTTGATCAAAACGGATCTAAATTTAAATAATAGCAAAATAATAGAGCTAAACAACGAAATCGAAGATAAAAGTTTTGCCGGAAAAGATGCATTTTATTACGATAATAAAGTTTTAAAACTAGATCAAATTTAAATAAATATGGATAATAAAATATCTGAAATTTTTAGCCAAAATAAAATTTTATTAAAAAATTTAAAAACGCTGGATTTTGGTGAGTTTAGTAAAAAACGTACATATAAACTATTTATAGGAATCGATAAAAATAGTCTATATACTCTTGTTTTTATGCGTGAAGCCAAAAGTAAATTTATAAAAAAAGAGCTTGACGAGCTAGTTAATATAACTAAGCTTGTGGAGACTAAATTTGATACCAACATCAAAAAATTGATCCTACTTTATAGATCTCAGATCTGTTCTAAAGTGATAAAGAACGCCACGGATTGGAAATTTTATGCTTTTATGTGATATAGGAAATACAACCGCTGCTTTCTATCAAAATAGAAAAATATGGAGCTACAAAATAGACGAGTTTAGAGCTTGGCAGCCAAAAGAGACGGTGTATTATATAAATGTAAATGATAGTTTATCTGATAAATTAAGAAATCCTATGTTTATAGATATACAAAAACAGATAAATTTCAACACAACGTATATAGGGCTTGGAGTAGATAGAGCAGCGGCTTGCTATAGTATAGATACGGGACTAGTAGTAGACGCGGGAAGTGCTATAACTATGGATGTAATGTCAAACGGATTTCATCTAGGAGGATTTATAATGCCCGGTATAACTACTACTTTAAATAGCTTGAAGACAATCTCTTCTAGATTGAATCAAACGCTAAACTCACAAATAGATCTTGAGTGTCTACCGCAAAAAACAAATGACGCCATTAGCTATGGAGTTATAAAACCGATAATCTTACTAGTAGAACAGCTTTCAAACGAAAAACCTATATATTTTACGGGCGGAGACGGAGAGTTTTTATCGAGATTTTTTAAAAACTCTATTTATGATAGGGCTTTAGTTTTTAGAGGTATGGAAAAAGCCATAAATGAAAATAAGGAGATATTTTGCTTACAGTAGCTTTACCAAAAGGCAGAATTGCCGATGAAACATTAAATATTTTTAGTAAAATTTTTAATGACGAGTTTAAATTTGAAGATAGAAAATTAACTATGATAAAAGATAATTTTGAATTTTTAATGGTAAGAAATCAAGATATTCCTACATATGTTACAGAAGGTGCTGCAGATATAGGAGTAGTTGGGCTTGACGTCTTAGAAGAGCATAATTGTGATGTTTTGAGGCTTTTAAATTTAAAACTTGGAAAATGCAAAGTCTGCATAGGTATAAAAAATAGCGATACGCTAGATTACACAAAACCAGAACTTAAAATAGCAACTAAAATGCCAAATATCACAAAAAATTATTTCGCGAGCAAGGCAGTTGCAGCAAAAATAATAAAACTATACGGATCTATAGAATTAGCTCCAATAGTGGGACTAAGTGACGCTATAGTAGATATCGTCGAGACAGGAACAACTATGAAGCAAAATGGACTAAAAGTCGCCGATATCATCATGGAAAGCTCTGCTCATCTTATTGCAAATAAAAATAGCTTTATAACAAAAAGAGATGAGATACTATCTTTATACCATAAAATTAACTCAGTTATAAATTAAGTATAAATTTGAAAAAGAATCTATTAAAAAGTGATTTTCTTATCATATCTTTGATGCTGTTTTCCATGTTTTTTGGAGCTGGAAACTTCATTTTTCCACCAATGGTAGGAAAAGAAGCCGGAGAAAATTTATATGAAGCTATAGCATTTTTTTGCCTCACTGCTGTTGCTTTGCCGGTACTTGGTATAGCGGCTGTAGCAAAAAGCGGTACGTTAGATGTACTAGTAAAACGTGTAGATAGACTATTTGCGCCAATTTTTACTATATCTGTCTATATAATTATAGGTCCACTTTTAGCAATTCCTAGAGCTGCAAATATGCCTTATGAAGTTAGTCTTTCGCCGTCTTTTGGAGATAGTCTACTTTTTGTATATACCGCAGTTTATTTCATCATAAATTATATAATCTGCATCAACAAAAGCACTATGATAGATACTATAGGAAAATGGCTTGCTCCTATTATGCTTGTGCTTATCTTTGCTCTTTTTATGGCTAGTATTATAAATCCTTTAGGCGAACTTGGCGAAGCAAGTGGAAAATACGCAATCAGCCCTATGTCTAGTGGATTTTTAGACGGATATCAAACTATGGATGCTATGGCGGCTCTTGTTTTTGGTATCGTAGTTATACAAGCTATGAAAAGTATCGGTATAAAAGATAATAAACGACTTGCAAACTCGGTTATTAGCTCTGGTATTTTAGCTGGAGTTATATTAATGAGTATATATATAATACTATCTTATATAGGAGCTAGTAGCGCTAGCAGATTTCCTGAAGCGGTAAACGGTGCAAACGTACTATCTTTAGTAACACATTATCTATTTGGTTTTTATGGAAAGTTTATATTAGGATCTATATTTTTATTAGCTTGTCTTACCACTACAGTGGGGCTTATAGGCTCAGCAAGCGAATATTTTAGCTCTATAGTTCCTAAGCTTAGTTATAAATTTTGGGTATTCATCTGGAGTTTTGCTAGTTTTTGTATGGCAAACATAGGCTTAAATGATATATTAAATTATAGCATACCTATTTTAACTACATTCTATCCGGTATCTATAGTATTGATACTATTGGCTCTTATAAATAATATTATAAACTCTTCAAAGCTGATATATCGCTCTTGTGTATATCTAACATTGATAATAAGCCTTGCTTACTCCTTAGAACAAATAGGAATTAAGCTGCCTGTCATAGTAAATATATTTAAAAATATACCGTTTTACGATATCGGTCTTGGCTGGGTAATACCCGGAATCATCTGTTTTTGCGTCTCATACATAATTTTTATACTACGAAAAAGAGGTAGTTTTTGAACCCGTATTTATTTAGTATCGTATCTATATCTATATTTTTAGCTATTAATTTTTACTGCTATAAAAAGCTTAAACAAAACTTACTTTTATCTAAATTTAAAAATATTTTAGCTGCTTTTTTTGTGTTATTATTTATTTTTGAACTGCTATTTTTTATAAGTTTAAAAAATGGCGAACTGAGCGGTATATTATATAAAATATCGATTATCAGCGTTGGTATAAGTTTTATGCTATTTTGTATAATTTTGCCTTATGATACGTTGCTTTTTGGAGTAACTAAATTTAGCAAAGGAAGAAGAAGGGCTATTAAATTTATACTTGATATCAGCGTTCTTATAGGTTTTTTTACATATTTTTTCAAAGGATTGTTTAACGCCAACTTTAATACTTACATAACAACTAGAGAAATTTATCTAAAAAATCTTGCAAATCCATTAAATATCGTAGTAATTACCGATGTTCATATAGGTCAATTTTTGCAAAAAGATTTTTTGCAAAAAACAGTTGATAGAATAAACACGCTCTCACCCGACGCTATTTTTATAGTCGGTGATTTAGTAGATTTAAACGCTGAGAGCTTAGGAGACTTTTTAGATCCTTTAAATGAACTAAAATCACGATTCGGAACATTTTTTGTTGTTGGAAATCATGAGTATTATCATGGTATAAGTTCTCTTTTAAATAAATTTAAAAATTTAAATTTAAAAATTTTAGAAAATGAAAACGTAAGTTTTGGAGGTATAAATTTAGCCGGAGTTTATGATATACAAGGGCTTAAAATGGGTATTTTTGAACCGAATTTTGATAAAGCGCTTTCAAATTTAGATCCAAATTTACCGACTATTTTACTAACTCATCAACCAAAATCTCTGAATTATCTTAAGCAAGAAGTTGATTTAGTTATCTGCGGACACACTCACGCTGGGCAGATTTTTCCATTTTCTTTACTTGTATGGCTTGATCAAAAATACGTTTACGGACTATACAAATTAAGTAAAAAAATGCAACTTTTAGTAAGTAGCGGAATCGGCTTTTGGGGTCCTCCAGTAAGAATTTTAAGTAAAAGCGAAATAGTATATATAAATTTAAAAGAGGATAAAAAATGAATTACAATAAATTTTCAAATTATTTCGGACTTGTAGCTCACTATAAATTTCCAAAAACTATTCAAAATTTAATAAATAGTTGGTATATAAAAAAATTTAATATAAATATGGAAGAATTTAAAAGTGCAGATAAATATAACAGCTTAAATGAGCTATTTACACGTACTTTAAATAAACAAAGAAAGCTAGAAGATGGATTTATAAGCCCTAGTGACGGAATATGCCTTGAGTGCAAAAAAGGAGATAAGCAAACAGCTTATAGTATAAAAAACTACTCTTATAGTATTAATGAGCTTCTTGGTAAAAGCCTTAAAAAAGGTGAATTAGAGTCACAGTTTGAGTATATAAATATATACTTATCTCCTAAGGATTATCACCATTATCATTCTCCGTGTGATTTGGATATTATGAGTTTGCACTATATTCCAGGAAAGCTTTTTAGCGTAGCAAAAAATTGGCTAGAAAAAGTTGATAATCTATATTGCAAAAATGAGAGAGTGATACTAAAAGCTAAATTAAACAATGAAAAACAGATTTGGCTAGTATTTATAGGGGCTTGGAATGTCGGTAAAATGAAATTTGATTTTGAACCGCGAATAAATACAAATATAGAAGCCAAAGCCGTATATTATGAATATTCAAATTTAAATTTAAAAAAAGGAGATCATATAGGAAATTTTGAACTAGGATCAACTATTGTGATGATAAGTGAAAAAAATAGTATAGAATATAACGTAAAAGCCGACGATACACTAAAATTTGGAAAAAATATAGGCAAAATACTATAAAAGTATCTCACTTATAAAGAAAAATAGCATAAGTTAAATCAAACGGTTGGATTTCCGCTATAAACTATATCATCAACATCGCTTTCATCTATTTTTCTTACTATTTCTCCTATATGGTTATTATTCGATTTTTCTATGTCTTCGTCTAAATTTTGATAACTATATATCATAGCCACAGTAGAAATGCCATTTATAGCCTCTATGCTTTTATATGATTTTATCTCATCATCAAATGTTTGAGATTCTATCACTACAACTATTTTATTTTCACTTTGAGTAACAACTTCGCAACCATATATGTCAGATATAGAGCTTATAACGTCGCTCACAAAGCCAGGATCTATTACATTCACAACAACACTTGAGATATTCATTTTATACTCCAAAAATAAATTATATTATCATAACTAGCACTTATTAAAGTATTATTCCAAAATAGCAAATAATTTATCTGATCTTTGTCATAATCAATATGTTTTATCTTCTTACCGTTAGCAGAAAATATCTCTATGCCGTCTTCCGTATAATAAGCACCAAACTCATCGCTCAAACCGACTCTAAAAACATGCTTATTATCCGTTTTGAATATATGAGGTTTAAAACCGTCAAAATAATAAGCCAAATTTTCAGCAGATCCAGCTACAAATTTATCCCCTACTGCTCCAACGCTATATAAAATATCTTTTTGTATAGGCAGATCTTTAATCACTTTTTTACTTTTTACGTCAAAATAATATACAACTCCGCCCTCGCTAACAGAAACAAGGCATGATTTATTTGACAAATAAACAGAATCGGCAATCCAAGATGAGTAGCTAAGTTTTGCTTTTAAAGTAATCTTTTTAGAATTTAAATCAAGATAATAAATTTCGCTACTAAGACTAACTAATAAAACCAAATTCTCATCTATAAAAAATAGTTGTTTCATTCCTTCTTCTACATCAAACGAAGTAAGTTCTCCATCAAAAATACCAACTCTTTTTAGTTTATTATCCGTCTCGTATATAAAAGCAATTTTATTTTTAAAATTATCTATACTGCTAATTCTAGAACCGATATTTTCTTGAGTTGTGGTTGAAATTTTTGGTAATTCCAGTAGCTTTACTAAACTTTTATCTTCTAGATTATAATCATATAGTTCGCCACTATCCAATCCTATAAAAAGTCTATTTTGATCTAGTTTAAGTCCCACGACATTTGCATCTAAATCCAGCTTTGAATCGGCAAACAAAACTACAAAAAAGCTAAATAACACTACAAAAAATTTCATAAACAATCCTTTGAATTCATCGAAATCGCACTCTTAAAACAGCTGCTTATACATTCACCGCAGTTAGTGCATTTGTCGTTGATAACAGGGCGCAACATACCAAAAAAATCAATAGCCCTAAATCCGCAAACATCTTGACAACTTGAGCAAATTACACCATTCCAAGATATACATAAATTCACATCAATCACAGTATTGGCATTAATAAACGCACCATTTTCTAAATTTAAAACCTCATTCGGACACTCTATAGCACACTTTTCACAGAAATTACAGCCTATATTTGAAGCATCAAATTTTACGACACCGTTTTCTAAATTTAGCAACTCTCGTTCGCAAACAAATGTACATTTTCCATCACATTCATTACAATCAAATTTGCCGCCAAAATATGGCGGCGGTATTACATTGGATCTCTTTTGACCCAAAATTTTACTAAATATTGTCCTTTTAGAAAGGTCTGGCATTCTTAGATACCTTGATTTAAAATATCTAGTAAGTTTGAGCTTTCATTGCTATCTTTATATCTAAAGTCGGCTTTGAAATTGTTTTTCTTAAGAGGTTTAACATCTGCTTGAGGTACGTGACATTGAGTACAGTTAAATCTCTCATCACTAACTTGTCCGTTTAGATCTTTTCCGGTTCTTAAAACAACAAGGTGACTCTTTGGAACCGGTATAGTTCCAGCGTCTTTTGCTACTTCTGGAACGTGACAGCTAAGGCAACTATTGCTCTCGATAGTAATAGGAACCAATCCATCAAGACTATGAGAAATAAGCGGAGGTGCATTTTCGAAACTTCTATCAAATGTTTTATTAGTTCCCGGGGCATCTCCTAACCATTTTATATCAGGATTTGCAACGTTATTTTCATCGTTTAAATCAACGTTTCTAAGACCTATTTCAGTATCAGAAACAGGGCTTTTATTTTTATCGGCAGGATTAGCCAAACTACAAGCGCTTATAAATAATCCTGCAGCCAAACAAAGTATAATAGTTTTCATTTATTATCTCCAAATTTTAATATACTAAAATTAATCGCATCATCATTGCAAGCTTCAATACACTTGCCGCAGCTTATACACTCGCTGCCAATAATACCATCTTTTACTCCAACTAGATCCAAAACTCTCTCTTCGGGGCAAACTGCTTTACATCTGTAGCATTTACTGCATTTATTTAAGTCGTATTTAACACGAATCAGACTAAATTTACTGGTAATCGCATAAAACGCTCCAAGCGGACAGATATGAGAACAAATGAGTCTTTTGCCTACAAAAGTTTCAATTATAATGATAATAACGCCTACGCTGATCACACTATAACTTAGATAAAATAGACTTCTGTTAAATGCATTAACAAAACTTAAGCTTTCAAAAGCTGCTATACCAAAAATCAAACTAAATATAAGGCTTAAAGCCAGCAAATAATATCTTAAATTTTGACTTATATTTAAGATATTTTTACCTATTTTCAATTTTGTTCTTAAAAAAGCCCCAAAATCCGTAAGGATATTTACAGGACAAACCCAACCACAAAATGCACGCGGAGCAATAAGCGCATAAAATGCAAAAACAATTATCGCTCCAGTAATTGCTACTGAAGATACGCTAAAACTAGCTAAAGCTACTTGCAATACAGCAAAAGGATCGCTTAAATTTATAGTATCAAACAGTAAAGAACTGCTTAAATTTCCCTGTAAAATCTTAATTCCAAAAATATTACCAGCAATAAAAAGCAAGATAATGCTAAGCTGAACTAATCGTCTTAAAATAGTAAATTTCATAGCTCATCTCCATTTAGGTATTTTAGACTTTTCTTGCCATCTAGCTTTATTTTAGTATCGTTATCTTTGATCCTATTTTCATCACTTTGATCCCAGCCTTTTACGTAATTATCGTTCATTTCGCCTTTTAGAATTTCTCTAGGAACAACCGTGATAGAAGCCTTCTTGGTTATACAAGACTGCTCACATTTACCACATCCAGTACATACATCAGTATCTACTATAGGAAGTAATAATGCGTGTTTTCCTGTTCTTTCATTGTGTTTATACTCAAGTTTTAACGCTTTATCTATAAGTGGACAATTTCTATAACAGGCGTCACATCTAAGACCAAAATAAGCTATACAAGCTTTATCATCTACAACTGCCATACCCATTCTAGCTTTATTGATATCAAGTTTTCCATCGCTACTAACAGCTTCTACGTCCAAAGCTCCAGTAGGGCATTTAACTGCACACGGAATATCGGTACACATAAAGCAAGGAATTTCACGCGGCTTAAAAAATGGCGTTCCTAGCCCAATTCCGCCGTCTTTAAACTGTGCTAATTTCAGCGTATCAAACGGACACGCCTCTACACACAATCCGCAACGAATACAGCGAGCTAAAAATTCATTTTCATCTCTTGCTGCTGGTGGACGGAGTTTGAGTGTTGGTTCAGCAGCAGCAAATTCACAATAAGCAAATCCGCTAGCCGCCAAAAGACCCACTAAGCTAAAACCTTGTTTTATTGCTTCCCTTCTTTGCATAATTAAGCCTTATAAATCTTAACTGCGCATTTCTTAAAGTCAGTTTGTTTTGAGAGTGGATCTGTTGCATCCAAACAGACCTTATTTATAAATACGTTTTCATCAAACCATGGAACATATATTAAACCCTCTGCAGGTTTATTTCTACCACGGAAATCAACCCTAGCTTTTACTTTACCACGGCGGCTTTCAACCCATATGATATCATTTTGTTTAATACCAAATTTATTTCCGTCTATTTCATTCATAAAGCATAATGCCTCAGGAACGGCACGGTAAAGCTCAGGAACACGCATAGTCATAGTACCACTATGCCAATGCTCGAGAACACGACCCGTACATAACCATAGCGGATAATCTTTGCTTGGCATCTCTGGTGGATCCATATAAGGACGGAAGAATATCTTAGCTCTGCTCTTAAGTGCTTCTTTCTCTTTTGAAGTAGCTTTGGCTAGATCTCCGGTTACTAAAGCTCCGTTTTTATTTCCATAGAATGAAAAATCTCCGTTTGGATTATCTTTTTTAGCATATACATCATACTTTGTATTAAATCTCCAAAGAGTCTCTTTACCATCAACAACTGGCCATCTAAGACCTCTAACTTTGTGATAAGTATCAAAATCGGCTAAATCGTGACCGTGTCCTAGACCAAACTCACGATACTCTTCCCAAAGATATTTTTGGACAAAGAATCCATAACCCTTAAATACGTTTCCGTCTGATCCAACAACATTTCTGCTATCACCAAATACTTCGGTATTATCATAGCCGGCCATAATTTTATCATCACTACTAAATTTCATAGCACTTTTGTTGGCAAATAAAACTTCAAAAAGAGTATTTTCAGGATTATATCCCATCGCAACTGCTTTATCTAAAACATTTGGTAAAGTAAGTTTGCCGTCTACTTTAACTTCACCCCAAAAATCTTTTAATTTAAAACGTTTTGCAAATTCCATATATTGCCAAGTATCACTCATAGCATCACCTACTGGTAAAACTTGTTGTCTCCAGTGTTGAGTTCTTCTTTCAGCATTACCATAAGCGCCCCATTTTTCATATATCATAGCAGTCGGAAGTATAAGATCTCCGACTTTAGCTGAAATTCCAGGATACGGGTCGCTTACTACTATAAAGTTATCCATCTCGCGTGCCGCTTTTATCCAGTGGTTTGCGTTTGCCGAGTTTTGCCATGGATTATTTACATGCACCCATACAAATTTAACTTTTCCATCTTCAAGATCTCTCATGATCTTCATATATGGAGCACCCGGTTTTGGATTTATAGTTCCGGCTGGAATTTTCCAAATTTTTTCAGTAATTTCTCTATGTTTTGGATTTGCAACAACCATATCTGCTGGAAGTCTGTGTGAGAACGTACCGACTTCTCTAGCTGTTCCACAAGCACTTGGTTGTCCTGTTAATGAGAATGCTCCGCTACCCGGTTTTGCTTGTTTGCCCAACAAGAAATGCACCATATAACTTTGCTCATTTACCCAAACACCTCTTGTATGTTGGTTCATACCCATTGTCCAAAAACTGACGACTTTACGATTTTTTTCTATATAAAGGTCGGCTAATGCTTTTAATTTTTTCTTAAATTCTTCTAAATCTTCGTTTGGATCACCTTTTGCAAGCTTAGCTACAAAATCCAAAGTATAAGGAGCTAAAGCCTTTTTAAAATCTTCATATTGAATTATCCAGTGCTTATCCGGAGCGCCTGTACTTTTATTTTCTAAAGTATCACCTGCTTTCATTCCTAAATAAGCAAGAGTAACTCCTTCATTTTCGCTTAGTACTGTTGATTTTTCTTTTGCGGCAGTATCAAGTTCACTCGGAAGGTATTTTGGGTGCTTTATATTTGCACGCATACCATAACCGATATCTACTGGTCCTGTTGTAAATACACAATTTGCTTTTACAAACTCTTCGTCTATAGCTTCTGGGTGATTATAAACAATCTCTCTTGCTATATAGTTCCATATAGCAAGGTCGGTATGCGGAGTAAATATAATCTCTATATCAGCTATGTTTGAAGTTCTAGTTGAATAAGTAGATAAATTTACTACTTTTACTTTATCGCTATTTTGAAGTTTTCTATCACTAACTCTTGACCAAAGTATCGGGTGCATTTCTGCCATATTTGCTCCCCAAGTTACGATAGTATCCGTAAGCTCGATATCATCATAACAGCCAGCAGGTTCATCTATACCAAATGTTTGCATAAAACCAACAACGGCACTAGCCATACAATGGCGTGCATTTGGATCTATATTATGGCTTCTAAAACCGCCTTTAATTAGCTTAGAAATAGCGTAACCTTCTTGTATAGTGTATTGACCGCTACCAAAAACACCTATACCAGTAGGTCCGAGCTCTGCGTAAGTTTTGCGGAATTGTTTTTCCATCTCGTCAAAAGCTCTTTTCCAGCTAACTTCTTGAAATTTACCTTTTTTGTCAAATTCACCATTTGCATTAACTCTAAGAAGAGGTTTTGTTATACGGTCTTCACCATACATAATTTTTGCATTAAAGTAACCTTTAATACAGTTAAGACCTCTATTAACTGGAGCTAGAGGATCACCTTTGACTGCCACGATTTTACCATTTTTTGTAGCCACCATGATACCACAACCAGTACCACAGAACCTACAAGCAGATTTATCCCAGCGCCAACCATCTTTATTCTCAGCAGCGCTTAATGAGCTTGGTACTGCTATCCCAGCAGCCGAGCAAGCAGCAGCTGCAGCTGAGCTTTTTATAAATTCTCGTCTATCCATATCGTTACACCTTTCTTGCTCTAATATTGCAAAATATCGTAAATGTATTATATTTAAAATTTATTGGTTTATAATAAAATTTCCAACAGTTTTTAAATATATATTTTTATAATTTTATATAATTTAATAAACACTTAATCCTTTAAAGCTCAAGTTAAAAATCAATGAATACGGTATTTAGATAGTAAAAGTTAGTTAGTATATTTTTTTATACTTTAAATTTAAAAAATATATCTTAATACCAGCTATCAAAATAAAATAATAAAATTAAAAAAATATATAACACTATTATAGCATACTTTAAGCAAATTTAATTAAAAAATTTAAAAAATATTTTTATATTTCAGTAATAAATTAAGAAACAATTTATAATTAAAAATTTAATAAGCCAATGGCTTATTAATAAGTAGTTCTAGTATTATAATATCTAACTATAATAGATAGGCTAAAGCACACTATAAAATACATAGCTGCAACCAAACCTATAACAGCGAGTATATGGCTAAATTCTTTTAAACTAGCTAGTATGAGCTTACTTTGATTTGTTAGTTCATAAACTCCTAGTCCAGCCATAAAAGACGTGTCTTTTACTGTGGTTATTACTTGGGATAATATAGCTGGAGTTGCTTTTTTGATTGTTTGTGGAAAAATTATCTTATAAAGAGTATAAAAGAAGCCAAAACCTTGCGACGCGGCTGCTTCGAATTGACCTTTAGGAATGGAGTTTAGACCTCCTCTTATTATCTCGGACATAACAGAAGACGTATATAAAAATAGCCCGATAGTACCCAAAACTGCGTAACTAAATCCTTGTAAAAATGAAAAAATAGTAGGCAAAACAAAACATCCGGCATACATCCATAGTAGAAGCGGAGTGTTTCTATAAATTTCCACATACGCTCCTGCTATGCCTCTTATAAATTTATTCCCATAATTTCTCATAACAGCCAAAATAGATCCAAAAATAATACTCCCTACGGCAGCAAAAAACGCCATAATCAGCGTAAGACTTAGTCCATATAATAGATTTTTTAAATTTATGTAGTTTAGAACAGCTTCCATTATTAATTCCTTGTCAAATGTGCATTTTTAAGCTTTTCTTCATAATTTCTAGCCCACATGGCAAGTGGAAAACACATTATAAAATATAAAATTCCAGCAACACTATATGAAGTTGCGTAATTTAGACTGTCGCTCGCATAAGAATCGCTCATATACATAAGTTCCGCGCCTGCTATTATAAGAAGTACAGAGCTATTTTTTATCAAATTTACTGCCTGATTTGTGGCTGGCGGTAATATGATTTTTATAGATTGAGGTAATATGATATACATCATTTGTTCTATATAACTAAAACCTTGCGACGTGGCTGCTTCGAATTGACCTTTAGGAATGGAGTTTATACCACTTCTTACTACTTCGCTCATATAAGCACCATGATAAGCGCCTATACCTAAAACTCCTATAGTAAATACGTCTAAATTTATACCCATAGGAGGCAAAGCAAAATATAAGAAAAACAGCTGAATTACAAGTGGAGTATTTTGAAATACTTCAACATATATACGAGAACAATAGCGTAAAATAGCTATTTTTCCAGTAGCCATCATACCGCTTATTACCCCTATGACACCAGCTAAGATAAGCGCTAAAATGCTTACTCCTAAAGTAAAGCCAAGCCCACTAGCAAACATCTGCCAGTGAGCTAATGTATCTTCCCATTTCCACAAAGCAAATGGACTTAGGCTATCCATTACTTAAGACCCCATTTTTTTGCCAATTCATCAATCTGAGATTTATTTGCTATTACAAACTCATCAACGTATTTTGAAAACTCAGGATCATTTTTTCTAGTAGCTATGCCGTATTCTTGAGGAGCAAAACTCTCATCTAAAATAACACTATTATCATCGATATATCCCAAAAGTATAGATTTATCAACGCTAAATGCGTCTATTCTTTTTGCATCAAGAGCGGCTTTTATAGAAGGATAATCTGGATATTCATTAAATTTAAGCTCTATTCCAAGATTTTTAGCGGCTTCTAAAATACTCTTTTTGCTAGTAGAACTCATAGAAACTCCTATTGTCCCGCCTTCAAGATCTTTTAGAGTGTTTACACCGCCATCTTTTCTTACTAAAAGACCTACTGCATCTTTATAATACGGAGTTGTATAATCATATGTCTTCTTGCGCTCATCTGTTATAGTAAATGTGGCTATAACGGCATCTAACGTACCGTTATCTAGCATAGGTCCTCTTGTTTTTGCTGTAACAGAAACCAATTTAACTTTATTTTCATCACCCAAAATATGTTTTGATAAAAGTTTTGCTATGTCAATCTCAAAGCCTTCTATCTTTCCAGTTTGCTTATTTAAAAGCCCGAAACCAGGAACATCGTCTTTTACTCCGGCTGTGAAAATACCTTTTGATTTTATATTTTCTAAGTTTGAATTTGCCTCTTTAGAGTCGCTACTCGTATTTGAGCTGCACGCCGCAAATACAAGTCCTGTGCCCAAAATCAGCAAACCTTTTACAAATTTATTCATTTCTTTCTCCTTATATTAGTGTTTTAATATCTTACTTAAAAATATCTCTGTTCTCTTGTTTTTTGGACTGTTAAAAAATTCATTAGGCACTGCTTCTTCTAAAATGGTTCCATTTTCCATAAATATAACTCTATCGGCAACCTGCTTTGCAAAACCCATTTCGTGAGTGACAACAACCATTGTTGTGGATTTCTCTCCCGATATTTTTATCATCACGTCTAAAACTTCTTGGATAGTCTCAGGATCTAAAGCCGAAGTCGGCTCATCAAACAAAATAATCTTTTTTTGAGTGCAAAGACTTCTAGCTATCGCAACTCTTTGCTGCTGACCTCCGCTTAAAGTCGATGGATAAACATTTGCTTTATTTTCTAAACCGACTACTTTTAAGTATCTATAAGCTATCTCGTTTGCCTCTTCTTTACTTTTTTTGCGAAGTTTTATAGGTGCTAAAGTTAAATTTTGTAAAACAGTCATATGCGGATAAAGATTAAAGTGCTGAAATACCATAGCCACATTTTGTCTGCAAACTTCAAGTTTAGTTTTTTTATTTAACTCTTTTCCATCTACGATTACTCTACCGCTAGTGATCTCTTCTAGCCCATTTATACAGCGAATAGCAGTTGATTTTCCACTTCCGCTTGGACCTATGATAACTAATTTCTCGCCCTCTTTTACTGTTAAATTTATATCTTTTAATGCTTGAAAGTTGCCAAAATACTTATTAACATTTTCTAATTGAACCAATTTTAACTCCAATAATTTTATGTAACGACTATATCACATAAATATTAATGATATTATATTTGTTTAATATTTTATTAAAATAATTTAATCTATGTTTCTTATAGTAACAATTTATATAAAAAGAGTGTATTTAATAATAGAATTCAAAAATATGAGTCAAATTTATAACATAGGAGCTTTTATAAATTTAAAAAAGCTCCTTAATATATGGTTAAACGTTAAATCTAAAATGCATTACATCGCCGTCATTTACGATATATTCTTTACCTTCTAAACGCATTTTTCCAGCCTCTTTGGCTTTAGATTCTCCGCCGCAAGCAACATAATCATCGTAGCTTATAACTTCAGCACGAATAAAGCCTCTTTCAAAGTCATTATGTATGACGCTGGCTGCTTTTGGTGCTTTCCAACCTTTATGTATGGTCCAAGCTCTTACTTCAACAACTCCGGCTGTAAAGTAACTTATTAAATTTAGTTTTGCAAATGCTGTTTTTATAATACTTTCAAGACCGTTTTGCTTAGCCCCTAAACTCTCTAACATCTCATGAGCTTCATTATCATCTAGTGAGATCAGTTCTTCTTCTATCTTTGCACAAAGCTTTATAACTTCATGATTTGAATGAGAAGCATACTCTTTTACCATTTTTACATACTCATTATCGTTGGATATATCGTCTTCTGATACATTTGCGCCGTATATCACCTCTTTAGCAGATAACAGCCTGAGTTCTTTATTTAGATTGTTAAAAATATCACTATCAAAAAGCTCAAAGCTGCTTGCACTATTTCCTGCATTTAAATGTTCTAGTAATTTACTTGCACACTCAAGACTCTCTTTGGCACCTTTTGCTCCGGCTTTTGCTTCTTTGTTTAATTTTTCTATCTTTTTATTCAACTGTTCGATGTCGGCTAGAATCAGCTCTGTTTCAATTATTTCTATATCCCTTATAGGATCTATGCTATTTTCTACATGAGTAATATTTGAGTCATCAAAACATCTAACCATATGTAAAATTACTTCGGTTTCTCTTATATTTGAGAGAAATTTATTGCCAAGTCCTTCGCCTTTACTAGCGCCTTTCACAAGTCCTGCGATATCTACAAATTCGATAGTCGAATGTTGGATTTTATTTGGATTTACTATTTTTGCAAGCTCATTTAAGCGTATATCTGGAACCGGAACTATGGCTTTATTTGGCTCTATAGTGCAAAATGGATAGTTTGCAGATTCTGCATTGCTAGCTTTTGTTAACGCATTAAAAGTCGTTGATTTTCCAACATTTGGAAGTCCTACTATACCTACTGCTAAGCCCATTATTTGCAGCCTTTTTCGGCATTTCTAGCAAGTTTAACCAGATAATATAAATTTGCTCTCACTCCAGCTCCAGTAGCTCCAGACTGATTATAACCCCAAGCCTTTTCCGTATAAGCGGGTCCGGCAATATCAAGATGCAGCCATTTATCTTTATAATCGTCTTTTATAAATTTATCTAAAAATATACCGGCAGTTATAGCTCCGCCGTATCTGCTTGAAGATGTATTGCTTATATCTGCTATTTGAGATTTCACAAGTTCTCTTAAATGATCATTAAACTCTAAAATAGTCAAAAACTCGCCACTCTTTTTCGTAAAATTTTTGAACTCATTTTGGAGTTCATAGTTGTTTCCCATAATCCCTGTAGTATATTCACCAAGACCGACAACGCAAGCACCTGTTAAAGTTGCCATATCTATAAGAAGATCAGGTTTCAACTCACTTTGCGCCCAGTCAAGACAATCGGCTAGTACAAGACGACCTTCTGCGTCCGTGTTTCTTACTTCAACACTAACGCCGCTTCTGGTGATCAGCACGTCGTCCGGTTTATACGCATTACCGCCTATCATATTTTCAGTTGCACCTAAAACAGCGTGTATCTCGAAAGGAAGCCCCATTCTAGCTGCTCCCATTATGATCGCCATAGCAGCTGCCGCACCGCTTTTATCTGATTTCATAGTTAGCATATAATCACTCGGTTTTAAACTTAGTCCGCCACTATCATAAGTTAAGCCTTTACCTACAAAAACAACCTTTTTAAGACTGTTATCTTTTGGAGTATATTTTAAATGAATTAGACGAGGAGGATGCATACTAGCTCTATTTACCGCTAAAAATGCATTCATATTTTGTGATTTTATATAGTTTTCATCATGAATTTTACACTCTATACTAGGATAACTAAGGGACAGCTTTTTTGCATCTTCTGCCATTTTTTGAGGAGTATAAATATCGGGTATTTCATTTACTATATCTTTTGCATAGTTTGTAGATTCTGCTATTATCTGAGCATGTTGTAAGCCAAGATTTGCTTCAAATAAAGATATCTGCTTACCGCTAAACTCATCGATAGAAATATAAATTTCGCTTATAGAGCTCTCTTTTTTTTCAGTTTTATACTTATCAAATTTGTAACTACCTAGCAAAAATCCTTCGCCTATAGCCTGAAAACTCATTTTAAAGCAGCATCCTACGTAACTAGCCATTTTAATAGTTTTTAAATTCAAATCTTTTAATGCGTTATAAGCATTTGAAACACCTAATCTAATACTATTTGGCTCAAGATCTTTTATGCCAACATAAATTCTTCTTAAAGTTGTTAGATTAAGAACATTTTCACCTTTAAATTTAAAAAAATCAAACTCATCTCCGTCTTTTATAAATTTATGATTTAAATCTTTATTGACAACAAAAATTATTTCGTAATCGGCTTTTATATCATCTAATGGTTTTTCAATTATTGTGAATTTCATGTCGTTTTTTCCTTTCATTTAGTATATTTTTTTCCAATTGTTTAAATCCTAAAATCAACGCTGTTAAGAACAGTATGATGATAGGTATAGCAAAGTACCAGTGAGCTTCTGCCCAGTGAATCGCATTCCAGATCTGCTGACCGAAATACCAAGCTAAGAGTATTGTTATAGCAGCCCACATCCAAGCACTTAGCAAATTTATAAATGCAAATTTTTTAGCACTATAACGAGTTATACCAATACTCATAGGTATAATCGTGCGAAATCCATACATATAACGCTGGATAAAAATTATAGGCCAACCGTATCGCCCTAAAAGCAGATGCGCAACTGCGAATTTTCGTCTCTGCTTAACAAGTTTTTTTTGAATATATTTTTTATTATATCTACCTATATAAAAATAAATTTGATCTCCCACAAATCCGCCTATACCGGCTATAAACACTATCATAGCAAGATTTACATGTCCTTCGTGAGCTAGTATTCCAGCAAGTATGAGAGCTATCTCACCTTCCATAATACACCAAGCAAAAATAATAAGATACGCCCAATTTTTGTATTCAAATAATATATGTTTTAAGGTCTCTTCCATCTTTAGACCTCTAAAACACTATAAACTGGGCACTCGCTTTTAAGCTCTTTGCTTCCTCCAAGTTCCACTAAATCCACTAAAAAACAAGCTTCTACTAAATTTACGCCTAATTTTTTTAGAAGCTGAGACGAGGCTTTTGCCGTGCCTCCGGTTGCTATTAAATCATCCACCAAAAGCACTTTAGGATTTTTGATGCTATCAAATGCGTCAATGTGCATTTCAACTTCATCAAATCCATACTCCAAGCTATATTTTTGTGAAATTGTTATATAAGGAAGTTTATTTGGTTTTCTAACAGGTACAAATCCTAAATTTAGTCTCGCACTAAGTGCCGCACCTAAAATAAATCCTCTGCTCTCTATACCGACTATAAAATCTAAATTTTCATCTTTATATCTATCTTCTAGGTGATCAAGTAGAAATTTAAAAGCTTTAGCATTGCCTAAAAGCGTGGTTATATCTTTAAATATAATTCCCGGTTTTGGAAAATTTTTTATATCTCTTACAGTACCCAAAAGATACTCTTTATCAAATTTAGAAAGTTCTTTCATTGTTATCCTTACTTTATAGTAGAGCTTCTATCTTGCCCTCTAGCTCTTTTATTCTTAATCTTAATTTATCATTTTCTATACGGTACTGAGAATTTCTAGTACGAAGACTAGTAACATCTGATTTAATTTTATTTAGTTCATCTGTTAAAATATCGATATTTCCTAATGAACGTTGGAGCTGAACTTGTAGTTTCCTGATAACTATTTCGGTATCATCAAGATTATTTTTCATAAAATCACGCATTGAGCGCTCTTTTCTAAGCAAAGTTTTATAATAAAACACCATTACTACGAGATATATGCTAAAGCATATTAAAAATGTATAAAATAACCAATCCACTAGCATTTGTAGTTTCCTAATTTATAAACTCTTTTTTCATGTCTACCACCGGCAAACTCAGTAGTAAAAAATACTTTTACCATATCTTGAATGATACTAGTTCCGACTATTCTGCCGCCAAAGCAAAGTACATTTGCATCATTATGCTCACGAGCTAATTTTGCAGTAGTAGCATCATGGCAAAGAGCGCATCTTATATGAGGATGGCGATTTGCGGCTATGGATATGCCTATTCCTGTTCCGCATATTAAAATACCAAATTTAAAATCGTTATTTATATTTTCAGCCATTTTATCGGCAAAATCAGGATAATCTACGCTCATATCTTTAGAATATGCTCCAAGATCAACCACATCAAACTCGAAATTTGATAAATAACTTTTTACAAACTCCTTAGTATCAAATCCAGCGTGATCACTTGCTATAAAAATCTGAGCAACTTTCATAAAATCATCCCATAACCTTTAAATTTCGCATAATTATATCATAAAAACCTGAATTTAGCGTGATATAAGCATAGTTCTAACCAAATCCAAAATAGTATAAATAGGTGAAAAAACATAACTAGCCACTGGACTTATGATCAAAATTACAAGAATTATAAATCCATATCTGCTAAGACTTTGATATAAATTTGCTAATTTTTCAAATTTAAAAATCCTTAAAACATAAGAAAGAGCGTGTGATCCATCAAGAGGCGGTATAGGATAAAGATTAAAAATTCCTAATATCAAATTTATAGTTAAAAGCATGCTTATCGCTCTTAGGCCAAACTCTGGAGCGATTCCGAAATATATAAGCAAAAATGAAGCCAAAGCAAGTAAAAAATTATAAACAATGCCCGCCAAGCTAACACATATGGCGCCAAAATATCCACCGTTTTTAATCACTGTATATGTATTTATAGGAACAGGTTTTGCCCAACCAAATAAAACTCCGCCGGCTAAATACATAAGCGATGGAACCACAATCGTACCTAAAATATCGATATGTTTTAAAGGATTTATACTAAGTCTGCCTGCATTTTTTGCCGTATTATCTTTAAATTTAAAAGCAACAAAACCATGGGCTATCTCATGACCTACTACAAATATTATCAAAACTACAACAAGCGTTATTATAGTAGGCGCATCAAAATTACTCATGTATCAGCGTCTCATCAGTCTCTAAAGTGCTAGCGAGTCTGCCTATTCTCTCCCATCTAACTTTATACTCTTTATCCCAACTAAAATATACAAACCAAGGTTTTCCAACTATGTATTTATACGGTACGCTTCCCCAAAATCTGCTGTCATTGCTATTTTCTCTATTATCTCCGACCATAAAGAACTCATTTTCTGGAACTTTAAAGTAAAATGCATTAAAAGGAAGCCCGTCCACGGACGGAAGTTCCTGAATAAGTGCTGGAGTCATAGCAAATTTATTTTGATTTAGATAATAAAGCGCTATGGTAAATGTATCTGCGCTTTGCCCGGCAAAATTATCTTTTTCACCCCTATTTTCATAGTGAATACCTTTAAATTTATAAGGCTCTTTAACAAATTTCTTACCAAGTAGTGTAACAATATCGTTTTTATTATAGTTTTCTTCTATCTGAGCATCACCGCCAGAAGGTCTTAAATACATAGTTTTTGGTGCAAATATCACCTCATCGCCGCCATTTGCAAAATTTCTTTTTACATAGTAAATTTTAGGATCTCCGGGATATCTAAAAACAACGATATCTCCACGTTTTGGCTTACTTCCTTCTATTATATGTCCATCTCCGTCACTATCAAACCAAACAGGAACTTCTAAAAACGGAATATGCGGAGTAGAGACGCCATAAGCAAATTTTTTTACAAATAAATGATCACCTATAAGAAGCGTATTTTTCATAGAACCACTTGGTATAACAAAAGCTTGAGCGACAAAAAATATAAACAACAAAACTATAATTATAGTCCCGGTCCAACTGCTAGAAAAATTATACGCTTTAGAAAGAAATTTTTTCATACATTGCGCTTTCTATTTTTAGCAGATTTTAATGTATTACTTAAAAGCATAGCGATAGTCATAGGTCCAACGCCGCCTGGAACCGGCGTGATGAGAGAGCATTTTGGAGCAACACTATCAAAATCCACGTCGCCTACTAACTTACCACTATCTAAACGATTTATGCCTACATCAATGACTATAGCGCCATCGCTCACCATATCGGCATTTAAGAAATTTGGTCTTCCGACTGCTACTACTACAAGCTTAGCACGTCTGGTTATTTCGGGGAGATTTTTAGTTTTAGAATGAGCGATGCTTATAGTTGCTCCAGCATTTAAAAGAAGGCTCGCCATAGGCTTTCCGACTATATTGCTTCTTCCTATAACGACTGCATCGATACCTTGCAAATTTACGTCATACTCTTTTAAAAGTTCCATTATGCCAAGCGGAGTGCAAGGCACGAATCCATCAAGTCCGCTTGAGAGTTTTCCAACATTTACAGCGTGAAATCCGTCAACGTCCTTAGTCGGATCGATAGCTTCCAACACTCTGTTTGTGTCTATATGTTTTGGCAATGGAAGCTGAACTAAAATACCATCAATGCTATCGTCTAAATTTAAAACCTCTATAAGAGCTAAAAGCTCGCTTTGACTAGTTTCTTTACTAAGCCTATGCATCACCGAACCCATTTCACAAGCCAGGCAAGCTTTTTCTTTACTTGCGACGTATGTTTGGCTGGCTTTATCCTCTCCTACTAAAATTACTGCTAATGTTGGGGTTATACCTGATTTTTTTAAGCTTATTGCTTCGTTTTTTACGTATTCTTTGACTTTTGCACTTACGCTTTTTCCATCTATGATCTGCAAAGTTCATCCTTTTTTATACTTTTTTTATTACAAAAATTGTATCATATCAAAATTCAAATTAAACTCAGGTGATTTTAGATGAAATTTCTTTATATTTTTTTAATGTCTTTTAGTTTTTTAATGGCTGAAGAGTTCATAACAAAATTAGAATACGCTAAAATGCTATATCAAAATCCACGCGGCATCGGATGCAATAAATGTCACGGTGAAAAAGGAGAGGGAAGCCTCATAGTAAAATATAAAAATTTAGATAGGAAAAACAATGTTTACGTAGAAAAATCCCTTATTGCTCCAAGGATAAATAATCTCGATTTTGATAAATTTAAATCAGCAGTCAAAGAGTCAAAAGGTATAATGCCGAGCTACTTTTTAACAGATAACGAGATACTAAATTTATACGAATATATAAAAACTTTTAATAAGGAAAACAAATGACTAATAAAAATGCTTTTTTAGAAGCTAAAACATATATACCAGGCGGTGTCGATTCTCCTGTAAGGGCTTTTGGATCGGTAGGGTCAGATCCTGTTTTTATAGATCACGGCAATGGCGAGTTTTTATACGATATTGAAGGAAATGAGTATATAGATTATGTTCTTAGCTGGGGTCCTCTTATATTTGGTCATTGCGACTCGGATATAGAGGAATCTGTTATCAAAACTGCGAAAAAAGGACTTAGCTTTGGTGCTCCGTGTCTGCTTGAAACAGCTCTTGCAAAACTTGTTTTATCAAAATTTCCATGGTTGGGAAAAATTCGTTTTGTAAGCAGTGGAACAGAAGCTACAATGAGTGCAATAAGATTGGCTCGTGGATATAGCAAAAAAAACGGTATTATTAAATTCGAAGGCTGCTACCACGGACACAGCGATAGTTTATTAGTAAAAGCCGGTAGCGGAGCTACGACTTTTGGATATTCAAGCTCACTTGGAGTACCTGAAGATATCGTAAAAAACACGCACATTGCTATTTACAACGATATTCAAAGCGTAGAGCAATGCTTTAAAAATGAAGATATAGGAGTTATCATAGTAGAACCGATCGCAGGAAATATGGGATTAGTCCCAGCAGATCAAGTATTTCTAGATGCGCTTAGAAAACTTTGTGATGAGTACGGCGCGGTTTTGATATTTGATGAAGTTATGAGCGGATTTAGAGCAAGCGCTACTGGAAGCTATGAATTTAATAAAATACAAGCCGATATCGTAACTTTCGGTAAAGTAATCGGCGGAGGAATGAGTGCTGCGGCGTTTGCGGCAAAAAACGAGATAATGGAGATGATAAGCCCGCTTGGAGGAGTATATCAAGCAGGAACTTTAAGCGGAAATCCAGTAGCCATGGCAGCCGGACTTGCATCGCTAAGCAAAATATATAACTCTCCAAATTTATATAAAGATTTAGAAAACAAATCCAAATTTATAGTAGAAGCATTGGAAAATAGTGCTAAAAAAGCAGGTATAGCTTTGCAAACCGAAGTTAGAGGATCTATGTGGGGATACTTTTTTAATGATAGGCCTGTTAAAAACTATAAAGACGCATTAAACTCGGACACGAAAATGTTTGCTAAATTTCACGCACAAATGATAAAGCGCGGCATCTATCTAGCTCCTAGTCAGTTTGAAACAGGATTTGTATGCGATAAACTTAGCCAAAAAAGCCTAGAAAAAACAGCAAATGCGATAGAAGAAAGTTTCAAAGCGTTATGAGTGAAAAATCAAATAGAGCCACAAACATAAACAAAGCAATCAGAGCAGCAGACGGGTTAAGTCTTGGTATTTCTATGGTTGTAGCTGTGATAATGGGATTTGGTATTGGATGGGGTTTGAAGCTATTAAGCGGCTCTAACTGGGGACTTGGAATAGGTATTTTTATAGGCGTAGCAGCAGCTATAAATAACGTATATAAAGCTTACAAATCGCAGATTAAAAGCTATGAGGAATTTAAAAACAAACCATCACCGAATTTTAAAGACGATGATGATGAAATTTAAAAATCTTATTATATTTTATGTTTTTTTAGACGCTGTTCTGATACTATTTATGGCAGCGTTTGGATATATTTATCTTTTAAATTCGCAAGTAGCTTTTATCTGTTCTACTTTTATACTTTTTACTAGTTATTACGGATACAAAAAAAGAATTAATGAAAAATCTATAAATTATCAATTAAGTGCGCAAGAAAAATCATTTTTTGACGATAATGAAGAAGATGATAATGATTTAGATATAAAAGAGATCAAAAAAAAGGCTAAATTTAAAAAAATGGATATTGTAGGAGCATTTAAACCATATAGGCTGCTTGGATATATTACTCTTATTTTAGCATTTTTTATGCTTCTAAGAAGAGAATTATTTGAGCCGTTTTCTTTCCTCTTAGGGCTAGTTTTGATGCCTCTTGGAGTATTTTTAGCTGGAGTTTTTACACGTGGTAAGTAGCAAAAGAGTTATAATATCGCTAAGTGCGCTATTTTTTGGAATGTCATTCATTTTTATTGCAAACGGTTTAGTAGTAAGTTCTGCTGGTGTGCTCCTTACTAGTATGAATGCAGATAAAACGATGATCGGAGTGATAACATCGTTTTTTTTCATAGGAGCGCTTACTTGCACGGTAGTTTCTCATAGACTTATTTCAAAAGTCGGTCATATGAGAGCTTATGCTATATTTACTGCAATTTTTGCTATTTCAGCTTTATTGCATGATTTAAGCAGCAATCTTATAGTTTGGGCTTTTTTAAGATTTATGCTCGGATTTTGTTATTATAGTATAGTAATGGTAATAGAAAGCTGGCTAAATGCAAAAACCGCAAACTCTATTAGATCACGAGTTTTAGCGTTTTATGAGATTATATTTTACAGCTGCTTTGGTCTAGGAGCTATTATTATGAGTCTAAATTTAGATGCTACAAAAGTATTTTTAATAGGAACTATATTCATTATACTAGGTTCCATTCCTCTTAATTTTTTAAAAGTAAGGTCACCGCAAATTCCCCAAACTGCAAATATTAGCCTACCTAAAATTTACGGTATAGCTCCTCTGGCCTTAGCAACTAGCATAGTAGCAGGACTTCTTATAAATGGATTTTTTTCCATGTCTGCTCTATTTATACTAGCTCAAGGATATAGTGCAAAAGAAGCCGGCGTATTTATAGTTTCATCTATGTGCGGTGGATTTTTATCACATATGTTTTTTGGAGTTTTATCGGATAAATTTGGAAGAAAATTTGCCATTATTTTAGCCTCTTGTATAGCACTTATCTCTTCACTTTTATTTATAGTTATAAAACCGTCTATAAATATTCAATATATTTTTGCATTTTTTTTAGGTATAGGAATTTTCGTATTATATGCACTAGCTCTTGCTAGAGCAAATGATGTTATAGAAGATAAAAGCAGATGCGTAGAAGTCGGGAGAGCGCTGTTATTTAGCTATCTTTTAGGATCATTTTTTTCTCCACTTATAATCGGATTTGCGATAAATACGCTTGGGGATTTTGGTTTTATATATTTTTATAGTTTAACGCTTGCTTTGCTGATAGTATTTGCAATATTTCAAAAATCAATTCCAAAAGAACTTGAAGTCGCATTTACAAGACATAGCGGTCATAGCGTAGTTTTTGATGAGCTAAAAGATGATAATCACAAACAATAATCAAGCCGCTCAGTCCCAAATTACCCAAAAAGACGAGAAAAAAGAGGAGAAAAAAGACCTCAAATCAGAGATCTCGTCTAAAACTATATTTAAAAAAGATGTCATACAAAACGCAGATATACCTCTTTCAGAGCTTGATTTAGAATTAAATAAACTAACTAACAAACTACTAAACGCTTTAAAAGCAAGCAATGAAGAGGGCGGATATAAGCCAAAAATTTTAGCTGAAGTCAAGATGGCTCAAGTGGCTCCAAATTTAGCAAAAGATCTAAACGAACTATCAAAAGCACTAAAATCAGAACCGTCTCTTATAAAACTTGCAAATAAACTAGATGAGTTTTTAAAACCTGTTGAGCATATAAAAAATACAAATATGGCTCAAACCATAAAAGATACGGGCATTATGTTAGAAGCTAAAATAGCTCAAAGTTTAAACCCTCAAACTCTGCCCACAAGTATAAAAGAGCTTTTAAGTCTTATGAAAAATGTTTCAAATAAGCAGCTTGAAAATAGTTTTTTAAATTTAGCAAAGGATGAAAGTACGGATATAGCAAAAAATTTTGAAAATTTAAAAAATATATTGCAAAATGCAAAAGATAAAAATCAACAAATAATCCAAACTTCAAATTTTAAAGGTCTTATAGACACTCATGCGAAATTAGAAAATGCGATAAAATACCTAGATAAATTATCAAATTTAATGCAGACAAAAAGTGACAAATTAAATATAAAAAGCGTAGAAGTACAAATGCCAAAAGTACTAGATCAAATAACGCAAATAGTAAAAAATTCGGAACAAATTTTATCTAAAATTAATTTTGAATTACCGAATTTAAAAGATATTAAAGAGATAAAAAACGAGTTTATAAAAACTATAAACAACATAAAAACGGAAATAGAAAATATAAAAAGTAGCTTAAAAAAAGATCATGATATAGCACTAAATAGAGATCTAAAACAAATAGCTGCGCAAAAGCTTGATGCAACAACGAAACAAGCTGTTCAAGCAGTACAAAAAGAAGCAGCACCGAATACTCAAATAAACCTTTCAAATTTAATAAACTCATTAAGCAGCGAAACATCACAAAATCAAGTAGCAAACATAAATTTATCCATAATGACAAAAGAGATAAGCACTGATGCTAATAGTCTAAATTTACAAGAAAAGCTTAATCTAGCCGCTAAAAAACTATCAAACATAATAAACTTTTTTGATAAAAATAGCGTCGATGCAAAAAATAACGTAACTGAAATAAAACATCTCTTAAAAGCCGCTTTAAGAGCTGGAAACGACATAGATAAAATCATTCCTTTTGATGAAAACACGAGTTTTAAAAATCTGCAAAACGATATAAAAGGAGCATTACTAAACATAAAAGAAGCAACCGCTAATCAGCAAAGCTTAAACAATATAAATCAAAACGTAAATCGCTTAATAACTCAAATTGAAATGCATCAATTAATAAGCTTTGCTCAAAATTCGGTGCAGACGTATTTGCCGTATACTTGGGATGGATTAGAAAGCAGCACGGTTGCTTTTAAGCATGGTAAAAAGAATAAATTCTATGCAAAAATAGATCTTAATTTTATTAAATTTGGATCTATTTCGGTAGTTTTGGGACTATTTGATACGAAATATATAGATATTTCGATATTAACCGGTACAGATGAGTTTAAAAATATAATTTTAAGCTCCAGTAAAGAGCTTAAATCAGCCATAACAAATTTAGGACTCATAGTAAGTAGTTTTACGCTTGCTAACAAATCTAAATTTGAACCATACAATGAAGAAAAAGCATTTGATCTTGGATTCAATGTGAAGGCTTAAAATGGCGAAAATTAAAAAAGCTGTGGCTTTAGGATATAATAAAAAAAGAGACAACGCTCCAAAAGTACTAGCATCTGGAAAAGGCGAGATGGCTAGCAAAATCATAGAAGAAGCTCAAAAACATAAAATACCTATAAAAGAGGATTTGGACCTTGTAGAAATACTCAGCAAAATAGATATAAACCAAGAAATTCCACCGAATTTATACAAAGCGGTAGCTGAAGTATTTAGCTTTTTATATAGAGCAACAAAGACAAAAAACTAAACTATTTTATCTCTTTCTTTATGTATTTTTGATCTATATAACCCATATCTAGCAACTTATTATAAATTTTAGCGACAATAGGTCCCCCGGCGCTTCCTCCGCTACTACCGTGCTCTACCAAAACAGTAACTACAAACTGTGGATCTTCATATGGCCCATAAGTAGTAATCCACGCGTGAGATCTCTCATAGCGTTTCATCTCAGACTCTTTCATTCTAGTTTTCTCGCTTTGAGATATTCCTACTACTTGCGCCGTTCCTGTTTTTGCTCCAAGAGATATTTTAGACGCACTTAAAGCTCTAAAACCAGTTCCGCCCTGAACATTTGCAACCTCATACATACCGCGTCTAATATATTTTAGATATGATTTTTCTTGCGGGGTTAAGATATCTTTAGTTTTCCACTCTACGATCTCACCATCTATGCTATGCAAAAAATGTGGCGTCATATCAACACCAGAAGCAAAGATAGCAGTATCTCTTGCTACTTGCACAGGAGTAGCCAAAAAGCTTCCTTGACCAATAGACGTGTTTAACGTATCTCCTTGATACCAAGGCTCTTTTGATTTTGTTCTTTTCCAATCTTTATTTGGAACTATACCTATATACTCATTTGGAAGATCAATTCCACTTCTAACGCCAAATCCGTATTTCTCCAAAACAGGAGCGATAATATCGATGCCTACTTTATACGAACCTCTATAAAAATATGTATCGCAACTCTCTTTTAAAGCTTCGACTATAGTCATATTTACATAACCGTAATTTTTCCAGTTACGAAATTTCCTGCCACCAAGTTCAAAATACGGATCACACATTATCTTTGTAGTAGGATCTATCTTCCCGCTATCAAAAAACGCCATTCCCATAGCCATTTTGACAACGCTTCCTGGAGGATATAGAGAATTTACTAATTTGTTGGTAAACGGATGATCTAAATTATTTATAATGGCATCCCACTCTTTTTGAGTTATCCCCGTTACAAATGGATTTAAATCATACTCCGGGAAACTTCCTGCAGCTAAAATAGCACCATCTTTAAGGCTCATCACTACCACTGCTCCGGAGTCTTTATTAAATGCTTCAGTAACATACTGCTGCAACTCTGATTCTAAAGTAAGAGTTATATCTTTACTAGTAGCTGGCGAATATGATACCTCTTCAACTTCTTGATTGAGCGCGGTAACTTTGGTTTTTCTCTCTCCCCTGCTGCCTTGTAAAATTTGATTATAATATCTCTCAACACCGCTTCTTCCGGTATAATTTGTAAGCTTAGTCAGCTCATCGGTTTCTACATCTTTTTGGTTTGCTCTGCCGACATATCCTATAACATGGCTTGCTAAATTATTAAACGGATAATGACGCTTACTAGCTGGTTTAATCATGATATTTTCTCTTAAACTCAGCTTCGCAAAATGAGGAATCATACTATCATAATCTACAAATTCAATGACTTCTACAAAGTCTTGATTATATGGAGAGTCGTTTTTTAAATACTCTTTTTTTAATTTTGTAACATTTAAATCCGTAAAAGTATGAGTTAAAATTTTTAGCTCTTCATCTAAAACTTTCTCATTTTTTCTTAAGTGAGGCTTTACTAACACTGAAAAACCAAGCCTATTTACGGCTAACGGTTTTCCTTTTATATCAAAGACTTGCCCTCTAACAGGAGCTATAAGCTCAGTTTTAATAGCGTTTTTTTCAGCTATTTCTTCATAATATTCATTTGATTTTATACTTAAATAATATATTCTAACAAGCAAAATAGCCCATACTAAAATCAAGATAGCATAAACAATACGCATTCTCATAATACTCTTTCCTTAAAAAGAAGTATAGCTATAACAGATTCAACAACTATATAAATAAGATATTCATAACTTATCCAAAGTCGCGGTTGATTTAAAATATATAAGATTAAATTGCTCATCAAAAGAGTTCCTATATATCCACTAAAAACAAATATAATAAGCAGACATTGTCTCCATTTCATATTTACTTTTAGCCAATCATGTATAAAATAGTAAAATATCAAAAAATTTAAAATTGTAGAAAATAGCTCAAATCCATGTATCTGCTCAGCAAAAATAAGAAATAAAATAGCCAGATACCATCTCTTATCAAAGTTATTCATATTTCTTTCGCTCTCATTTTTGAGTATAACTATATAGGCAAAAAATAACCCGATAAAAGGCGGCACTATGTGGCTAGTAGAACTTAGTATTTCATAAGCTATAAGCATAGCACAAAATACAATAAATCTTAAAGATAGTAAATTAACGCTATTTCGTTGCATACTGGAAAATGTTTGCATTTGATACAATCGGCCCAAATTTTTTGAGCCGGAAGCTTCTCTTTTGATATCTCATTAAAACCTAATTTTTCAAAAAAACTTTTTTGATAAGTCAATGTAAAAACCTGCTCAATTTCTAAGTCATTAGCTTCTTTTAAGAGCTCTTTTACAAGCCCGCCTCCTATACCTTGACCTCTTAAATTCTCTTTTATAACAAGGCTTCTTACTTCAGCTAAATTTGAAGCATGAATGTGAAGCGCACTATAACCGACTAACTCATCATCTTTATAAGCAAGCGTATATGAACGGATATTAGTAGCTATTTCATCATCATTTCTAGATAAAATTATTCCGTTTTCTATCTCTTTTTTCACTATGGATTGCATAAGAGGTATGTTTTTTAATTTTGCTTTTTTATATGTTATCATTGAAACCTACAGTCCAAAAACACTATTATATATAGTTTCACTGGCTTTGTCTATACCGGTTTTTTTTGTACTAGATACCAAAATAGCAGAACTATCCATCTTTAATACTTTTGATCTTTCGCTCTGATTTAGCTTATCGCATTTTGTGTATAAATTTAAAATCTTTTGATCATTTCTTATAAATTCATTAAGATAAACACCTAAATTCTCATCTTTTTCTAAATTTGCATGTCTAGAGTCAACTAAATGAACAAAAGTTTTTATATTAATTCTATTTTTTAAAAACTCATCTAAATTTTTCTGCCATGCGCTATAAAGACTTTTGCTTACTTTAGCATAACCAAACCCCGGTAAATCTACAAATATAATAGGTATTTTTTGTCCATCATTATCAAAAATTACTTCAAAAAAGTTTATCAGCTGAGTTTTTCCCGGAGTAGAACTGGACTTTGCCAAACCTTGATGATTTGTAAGGGCATTTATTATAGAACTCTTACCAACATTGCTACGCCCTAAAAATGCGACTTCGCTGATACCAAAATCAGGAGCGTCCAAAGAATTTACAGATGACGTAAGAAACTTAGCGCTTACTATCCTTATCACGTTTTATTTATCCTCTACTTGAAATATCAATTTTACCGGCTTTTTATCTTTGCTACTTACTTTATATGTTCCATCGCCTTGATTTACAACGATCTCATCGCCATATACTTTTTTATCGGTCTGCTCTTCATGTAAATATGCATCTCCGCTCAATGTATAAGTTTTTTTTAACGGCTCATATATAAGTATATTTCCGCTGCCGTTATAATTTTTTTTATTTAAAATAGCTTTAAATTTAGCATTTCCGGTAGCAACATACTTAATAGGCTGTCTTTTAATATCAAAATATATCTTTACGCTATTAGAAGTTAAAGTATCATAACTTCCTTTTTTTATAACAACATTGCCTTTTAGATCACTGGTTAGTGACTTCTCATCGGCAAAAAAACTATCGGCAGTTACTTCTACTTGCTCGGCATTTAAACCAATAGTAAAAAAACATAAAATTAAAACTATTTTTCGTAAAACCATCCCTTTACCTTTTGTGCATATATCGTATTATCCATCATATCGTAAATTACGCTTTGACCTACTATAGTATCTGCGTTTTGAGTTATTTTAAAAGGCACATTGCTATTTATAATTTTTGCTTTAGAATCATAGACAATTTCCTCTGAGTCATATCTTAATCCGGTTATTAAATTTCTATAAATTGCACTATTTTTTAAAGTTATATTATCATCTTTTAATATAGCTAATTTTGAACTCAAAGAGTGAGTGTAATCTCCTCTTAAAAACAACCCGCTGAAACTATTTAAAAGATCATAAGTTTCATATCTTGTGACATCACTAGCTTCATATCTTCCATATACTAAAGTAGAATTTAATTCATAGCTAACAACATTACTAGCTTGCATATTGGCCACTTTTAGCTCATTTTTATATATATTTGCCGAGTACGGAGTTTGCAACATCAAAAACACCATACTTACACTAAAAAGAGCGATCACAAAATAGAATATTTTTATAACCAACGCTTCATCCACTCATCTTTTAAATTTAAACGCTCTATTAATATATCTATCATCTCCCTAACAGCACCGTAACCACCTTTTTTGCTAAGTTCTATATCTGTTTGCAGAGAGTTATGAGCATCTATAGGCTTAAAACTGATGGCTACTTTAGAAAGTAATTTCATGTCATTTAAATCATCTCCTATAGCAGCAGCATTCCCCCAGCTAAATCCTTCTAACTTTAAAATTTGATCTGCTTGAGCAAGTTTATCTTTTACTCCTTGAAAACAGTATTTTATACCAAGTTCTTTTGCCCTATTTTCGACTATAAGTGATCTTTTACCAGTTATGATGGCTGAGATTTTACCTAGTTTGTTCCACTGTTCTATAGCAAAACCGTCTTTTACGTCAAACCTTTTGAACTCATCGCCGGTATTTGTTTTGTAAATTCCGCCATCGCTAAGACAGCCATCAACATCTAAAAATATAATTTCTATCATAAAACACCTTTTGTACTAGGTGTTCCCATTCTATCATTTTTGCTTATAGCACGTCTAAATGCTACGGCAAAAGCTTTAAAAGTTGCCTCCGCTATATGATGAGAGTTATCTCCTCTTAGTCTTATTAGATGAAGTGTTATACCTGCATTCATAGCCAAAGCTTGAAAGAATTCTCTTATAAGCTCACTATCAAATGTGCCTATTTTTTCATTTAAGCTACTTTCATATACTAGATACGGTCTATTTGACAGATCAATTGCACATTCAACCGCAGCTTCATCCATAACGACTATACTATTTCCATATCTCTCAACACAACTAAGGGGATATATACTCTCTTTTATAGCAGATCCTAATACGATACCGCAATCCTCAACACTATGATGATCGTCTATAAAAAGATCTCCTTTACAAACAAGCTTTATATCCATCAACGAATGTTTGCAAAGAGCATTTAACATATGGTCAAAAAATCCTACTCCGGTATCTATCTCACATTTGCCGCTTCCACAAATTTCAAGCTCTACGCTAATATCAGTCTCTTTAGTTTCTCTATGTTTTTTTACCATTTAATTATCCCTTACTATAAATGCGCCTTTAAATTTACTAGTGCCTATGAAATCTCTAGCTTCATCTTCGCTTCTAAATCCAGTAAGGAATACTCTATATATAGGTTCTCCCTCTAAGATATAGTTTCTAACCGCGGTTCTATAACCACTTGTTTTATCGTATTGAGTTTTATAGGTATTAGCCCCGTCTCTTTTCCTAAACGCTCCGATTTGTACCATGAAATTTCCTCCAGAATATGTATGCGTAGTTGCTGATTTATTGCTTGGAGTTTCTATCTTGCCATAAAATCCTAAAACCTCAAGCCTAACAGGAGCAGTGCCGGCCGCTATCATAGATATATCGTTTGCTGCGGCTTTTGATAGATCTATTATTCTACCTGCTACAAAAGGTCCTCTATCATTTATCCTAACTACCGTAGATTTTCCATTTTTTAAATTTGAAACCTTAACCATAGTGTTCATAGGTAAAGTTTTATGGGCTGCTGTCATAGCGTTCATATTATAACTCTCGCCGTTGCTAGTCTTTTTGCCATGAAAATTAGGACCGTACCAACTAGCTATACCGCTTGCAGTGTCACCCACTTCAACAACAGTAGGATAGTATGTTTTGCCGTTTATCGTATAAGGACGCATTGTGGCTTTTTGCATACTTGAGGAATTATTTACTTTATTTGTTTTAAAGTCACTAGTACCTGGATAATAAGGTAAATTTTTTACCACCGAACAACCCGTAAAAAATAGGATAGTTATAACTATAATTGAAATTTTATTTAGGTATAACAAGGCTATCTCCTGCTGCTACTTTAGAATTTTTGATATTATTTGCTTTTATTATCTCTTTTACTTCTACATCAAATTTCTTAGATATCCCTATCAAGGTATCGCCTTTTTTTACTTTATAATTTTCAAAAATAGGAGCTGTATTTTTTGATACAGGGATAATTATCTGAGAATTTGGGCTTAGTTTTGCTATCTCATTGTATTTTTGTATATCTTTAGTACCAACACGCCATTTTGAAGCTATTTTTGCTATAGTGTCACCTTTTTTTACACTATAAATTTGAAACTTCTGATCGTTGTTGAATGATTTAAAATTTGTAGCAAATAGATCTTTTTTGCCGATTGGAATATATATATGATACTCTTTTTGATTTGGCGGAGTAAAATCATACCTCAAATGAGTATTGTGCTCTTTTAGTTTTTTTAAGCTAAGACCGATGCTACTAGCTACCATGGCGAGGCTAGTTCCTCCGGGAACAAAAACCTTTGAAACGCTTATTTGATTTGGTCTATTTAACATTGATGAGTCATTGGATATAATAAAATCGCTATCTTCTGCTATATTTGCTGCTAGTAAAATTTTTCTTATAAAAAGCCTTGTTTCTAATGATAGATATTTTTTATCAGGATCTATAAGTACACTAAGCTCATCTGTACCTGCTTTTTGTATAGCCTGTTTTACTCTTACTTCACCGCTATTATAAGCCATTATAGCAAGGTACCATTTACCAAACTGATCTTTTAATCTTTTTAAGTATTGCACTGCAGCCAAAGTTGAAGCCACCGGATCACGTCTTTCATCTACGTACTTATCGACTCTAAGTCCATAAAGCTTTGCTGTTCCTTCCATAAACTGCCACATACCAACGGCTTTTACATTGGAAACAGCTTTATTTGAAAGCCCGCTCTCAACCATAGCTAGATATAAAAACGATTTTGGCATATCTGTTTTACTTATAAGCTCTTTTAACATAGAGATATGCTTATACTCCTCTTTTATAGTATTTACAAAATCTTTTTTAGCTATATTTGATCTCTCGGCTTTCATAGCTAGAAAGTGCGGATCTTTCATATATTTTGGGTCTATATCAAGTTCTTTTAAGATTCTTAGCTGTGCACTATAATCATCTCTAGTTTGAATAAATCCAAAAGCCGAACTATAAGTTAAAAAACATAATAAAATTGCTATAAAAAATCTCATTGAACTCCTTAAATATTAAATAGTTTTTGTGCGTTTTTTGTAGTCATCTCCTCAACTTCTTCTTTTTTCAAATTTAATATGTCGGCCATCTTCTGAGCTACATAATTTGTAAAAACGGGTTCGTTTCTACTTCCTCTATGCGGTTCTGGAGAAAGATATGGACCGTCTGTTTCTATTATAAGTCTATTTTTTGGAATTTTAGGTAATATTTCAACTAGTTTTTTACCGTTTTTAAAGGTTAAAACTCCGCCTATCCCATAATAAAACTTATCGCTTAATTCAAGCAAAATCGGACTTGCATTATAACAGTGTAAAACTCCGCCTACAAGATCATTTTGATACTCTTTTAATATATTTAGACTATCTTCGTTTGCATCTCTTATATGCACTATAAGAGGCTTTTTGAGCTCACAAGCAAGCTTTATTTGATCTATGAAAACTTCTTTTTGCCTATTTTTATACTCCAAAACTCCGGACTCAGGAAGCCTGAAATAATCAAGTCCGCACTCACCAACGGCTACACATTTATCATCATTTGCAAACGATTCTAAACGACTTTTATCATATCCATCTACTTCATAAGGATGAACGCCAACGGAAAAATATAAATTTTCATAACTATTTGCTATTTTACAGGCTTTTGGTAAATCATTAATATCAGCGCCTGGAATTATTATTTTTTTTATACCGTTTTTAAATGCATTTTCAAGAACAGCATCTAGATCCTCATCATATCTCTCATCATCAAGATGACAATGCGTATCTATGATCATAGTATTTCTACCCTATTCTTGCCTGCTATTTTAGCATTATAAAGTGCTTCATCGGCTTTTGATATAATATGATCGATATTTTTAGAAAAATCTCCGTTCGTGACGCCTATAGAAACTGTAAATTTGATATCAAACCCTTTTATATTTATCAAAGAAGAGGCGATTTTAGCTCTTATAGATACTGCTTTTTTAACTGCATCATCAAAATTAATATTTTTCAAAACTACACAGAACTCCTCTCCACCAAATCGAGCAACCAAATCTCCTTCGCTAATCCAGCCTATTAAAAAACTCGAGAGTTTTTGTATGATAATATCTCCTATATCATGTCCAAATTTATCATTTATCTTTTTAAAATCGTCTATATCAAACATAGCAACAGCAAAGCTTTGATCTGAACAGTTTTTATAATACTCTTTCATATCCATATAAAAATATCTTCTACTATAAGCTCCACTTAAAAAATCCGTATTAGCTAGCTTTGCCATAAATTTGATATTTTCCATAAACTCGATACTATTATTTACACGACAAACTAACTCCTCTTTACTAAAAGGTTTAACAATAAAATCGTTTGCTCCGTTTTTTAGAAATTTTGCTCCAGTATCGGCGTCTTTTCCATCTCCTGTTATAGCTATAACACTTAGATCATTTTTAGAATATTTTTCCCTTATATGACCCATAAGCTCAAATCCGTCCATAACCGGCATATTATAATCAGTTAGTACGAGTTTAATATCCGGATTATCGGCTAGATAACTCATAGCTTCCTCTCCGTGCGCTGCGGCAAATACTTTAAACTGCTGAGAGAGTAAAATTTGTTTAATTTTATTTCTCATCGGCGTACTATCATCAACAACCATAACTTTATAATATCTGTTTTTACTAAGTCTATTTATACTATCAAAAATATAATCTATATTATTCATATTGCTTTTAACGACGTAATCCACTATATTTTTATTCATAAATATATCTTTTGTCGCGCTATCTATACTTCCTGTAAGAACTATAACAAGAATATTTTTAGATATTATATAATCTACTATTTCGCCATTTGGCGCATCTGGTAAATTCAGATCCAAAAGCGCTATAAAAAAATCATCGTTGTCATCGACGATATCTCTTGCTTCATTAAAAGTATGAGCAACAACTATGTCCATGTCAACATTATTTTCCATTTTCTTAGCTATTAATCTTGCTAAAGCCTTATTATCATCGACTATTAAAACTCTTTCTTTCATAATCTCCCTTATAATTATTATTAATAATAATTGTTTATTGTATCATTTTAAACTTTGTTTAATCTTTAAATATTAAGCAACGTTTTGGCAAATTCTCTAGCTTCTTCGCTTATAACTTCACCGCTTATCATTCTTGAAAGCTCCTTTATTCTATCATTTGCGTCTAATTCTCTTGCAAATGAATTCTCGCCATTTTTTTCTACCAAAAAGTGATGATGCGCTTTTGAGCTGAGTTGAGGCTGATGAGATATAGCAAATATCTGATAAAACTTAGCAAGTTCTAAAAGAACATCTGCGATACTCATAGCCTCTTTTCCGCTCAGATTAGAATCAATCTCATCAAGTATCAAAACTCCGTTTCCAAAACCTGTTATTTTAGCTTCACTTGCTATAAAAGCCAGTCTTAAACGGTTTATCTCGCCGCTACTTAGAGTTTTTAAATTTGAACTATTTAAACTGATTTCTACTGCATCAATGCCGTCATTTCCCAACTCTTTTTGGGATAATTTTACAGATACCATATCCATATAAAGCTCTTTTAAATATCCGTTTAAAATCATGGCAAATTGTGTGATTTGTTCATTTCTAGCTTTAGAAATACTACTTGCTAAATTCAACACTTCACTATGAAGTTTTTTAAATTTAAACTCAAGTTCACTCTTTTCAAACTCGATTTTTTCATAATGAGCCAACTCCGCTTTTTTTGTGTTTAACACGTCTATGGCTTCTTCTATGCTTCCATAACGTTTTATAAGTCCGTTTAAATTCTCAATTCTATCTAAAATTTCCTCGATATTAATATCGTCAAATTCATCAAAACTCACGCTGCTTCTAGCGATCTTTAACTCATTTAACGCATCACTAAAAAATGTCCCTTCGATATCGCTGATCTCAAGAGCATCAAGCACAGCTTTTTCATAGTTAAATATAGCATCAGCTTTTTGCCATGCGGCTTCTATCTTGTCTTTTTTACTTAACTTTTTTTTAGTAGCGATAAGCTCATCAAATTCCCCTATTTGTGGATTGATGCTTGATATTTTTTGTATCTCGAAACTAGCAAATTCCTTTAGCTCATCTACTTTTTTTTCCTCTTCTAAAACCTTTTCCAATTCCTTTTTGATGAGAATAAACTCTTCAAATTTAGTAGTAAAGTTTTTTAAATTTAGAACAAAATTTTTATCATTTTTACTAGCCAAACCGTCCAAAACGGATATTAGTCTGCTATTTTCAAACTCGCCTATCTCTTTTGCGCTTAGATATTTTAAGTGAGAACCAGCTATCAAACTAAGATTCTTTTTAGATATAGATTGATTATTTATAAAATATCTCGTGCTTTTATCTTTTAATAACTTAAACGTATTTATATCTGCTGTTTCTATGCCAAATTCATCTGCGCAAAAATCATACTCCACATCAGCTTCTATAAGCTTTGCTTCACTATCTTTAAATCCAAAAACAGATAAAATCGCACCCATTAAAACAGACTTTCCGGCTCCGCTGACTCCGGTAAATACGCTAAGTCCGGATCCAAAATTAAGCTCAAGCTCGCTAAATCCAAGATAGTTTTTTATATAAACTCTACTTATCATTATGCCCCCATCTAAGCTTCTGTTTTAAAATTTCAAAATAATCTCTATCTTTATGGCGGATAAGATTTACTCTAACATCGCTAATTCCAACTTCTACGCTAGTATAATTTTTCAAATCCACTCTATCTTGTCCGTCTATCAAAACTACAACATCATCACAGCTTTTAAATTCTACTTTAAACTCTTTTGGAAGTATGAGCGGACGCTGAGTTAAACTATGAGAACAAACAGGGGTAAGACTAAAAACGTCGCAAAGCGGATATATTATCGCTCCGCCTGCACTCATATTATAAGCAGTTGATCCCATGGCAGAGCTTATTATAACGCCGTCTCCAAAATATGAATTAAAGTATTTTGAGTTTAAAAAAGCTTCTATATTAGATGTAGAATCGATCTTTCGTCTCATCAAAACTATATCATTAAAAGCTAATTTTTCCATTATCTTATCATCTTTTTTAAATTTAGCTTCAAGCATATATGGTTTTTCTATTTCGTAGCATCCTCTAAAAAACTCTTCAAAAAATTTATCACACTGATTTAATGTAACATCAGTGAGAAATCCAAGATGTCCAGTATGCACGCCAAATACAAACACGCCGCTACTAGCGCATTTTCTGCAAGTGCTGATGAAATTGCCGTCGCCGCCTACTGATATTATTAAATTTGTATTTTTTAACATCTCGTCTAAACTGCAGCCTACTTCATTTAACTCGGCTGCTATATGATGCTCTAAAAGTACGCTTACTTCATATTTTTCCAGTATTTTTTTTAACGTGTTTATAGCGTCTTTTTGGTCTATTGCGTTTCTAGTTAATATTCCTACGGCTTTTAAATTTTTATGAATTTCAATCATTATGTTTTCCTAATTTTTGTATTTTATAAAAAAAATGCTTAAAAACTAAACTATAAAATCATAACTAAATTTAAAAACATAACAATCTATTTTAAATTTAAATATATAAACTATAGTTTGATAAAAAATTTATAAAACTTGTATTATAATAGTAGTTTTTATTAAGAAAGGACAAAATATGCGGAGTCATTATTGCACCGACCTTAGCAGCAACGATATAGGCAAAAAAGTCCAGCTTTGCGGCTGGGTAAATTCATACCGTGATCACGGCGGTGTCATTTTTATAGATTTAAGAGATAGAACAGGTATTATTCAGCTTGTATGCGATCCAAAAGATAGCAAATCAGCACACGAAATAGGATCAAAAGTAAGAGATGAATATGTTTTAAAAGCTACAGGAACTATAAGAGCAAGAGGGGAAGGATTAATAAATCCGAAGTTAAAAACGGGCGAGATTGAAGTCATAGTTGATGAGCTATACATAGAAAACGAGAGCGCCGCACTTCCGTTTGTTATCGGCGATCCAAACGTCGGCGAAGATATTCGCTTGAAATACCGCTTTTTGGACCTTAGAAACACGGAGAGTTTTGATAAATTTAAACTACGCTCAAAAGCTTCTATAGCGTGTAGAAACGCTCTTGATAGACTAGGATTTTTAGAGGTTGAAACTCCTATTTTGACTCGCGCTACCCCTGAGGGAGCAAGAGATTATCTTGTGCCTAGCCGCGTATATCCGGGAAGTTTTTACGCACTTCCGCAAAGTCCGCAGCTTTTCAAACAACTTTTGATGTGTGCAGGATTTGATAAATACTTTCAAATAGCCCGTTGTTTTAGAGATGAAGACTTAAGAGCCGATCGCCAACCAGAATTTACTCAAATCGACGTCGAAATGAGCTTTTGCACACAAGAAGACGTGATAAAAGTCGGCGAAGAAATTCTAAAAGATATATTTTACGCTTGCGGACACGATATCATAACTCCGTTTAGAAGAATGGAGTACAAAGACGCTATGGAGACTTACGGTAACGATAAACCAGACTTAAGATTTGATCTACCTATGGTTGATGTCATAGATATATTTGCAAAATCAAATAACGAAATTTTCAGCACTCCTGCACAAAATATAAAGAAAAACCGTGCAAAAGCCATAAAAGTTCCGGGAGGAGATAATATCTTTAGCAAACGTCAAATGCAACGTTTTGAAGAGTTTGTGCGTAAATTCGGAGCAAAAGGTCTAGCATTTATACAAGTTAAAGAAGACGGACTAAAAGGACCTTTAGTTAAATTTTTTGAACAAGAGCAAATAGATGAACTAATAAAAAGATGCGAACTTAAAGTAGGAGACGTCGTATTTTTCGGTATTGGAGATAAAAAAACCGTGCTTGATTATATGGGAAGATTTAGAGCTTTCCTTGCAAACGAGCTTGGCATCATAGACGAAAACAAGCTTGAGTTTTTATGGGTAGTGAATTTCCCTATGTTTGAACAAAATGACGACGGTAGCTACTCTGCGATGCACCATCCATTTACTATGCCAAACAACCCAGACGAAGAAGACCTTGAAGATATAACAAGCATAGCTTATGACGTTGTTTTAAACGGCGTAGAACTTGGCGGCGGAAGTATCAGAATTCACAAAAACGATATCCAACAAAAAGTATTTAAATTACTAAAAATAGATGAAGCGGAGCAAAGAGAAAAATTCGGATTTTTACTTGACGCTCTTAGTTTTGGTGCGCCTCCACACGGTGGATTTGCCATAGGTCTTGATAGACTTATCATGCTTGTCACAAAATCAGCTAGCATAAGAGATGTTATAGCGTTTCCTAAAACTCAGCGTGCAAGCTGCCCTATGACAAAGGCTCCTAGCAATGTCTCAAACGAGCAATTAAGAGAGCTAGGACTAAGACTTAAAGGGAAGGAAACTAAATGAAAAAACTATTTTTAATCATCGGAGCGCCAGGAAGCGGCAAAACAACCGATGCAAGTATGATAGCCGCAAACGATGATAAATTTGCGCATTATTCAACCGGAGATCTTTTAAGAGCCGAAGTTGCGAGCGGAAGTGAGCTAGGAAAGCTCATAGACAGCTTTATATCTAAAGGAAATTTAGTTCCTTTAGAAGTAGTCGTAAACACTATCATCTCAGCCATAAGATCAAGTGATAAAAACTATATCTTAATAGACGGATATCCAAGAAGCGAAGAGCAAATGAGAGAGCTTGATAGGGTTTTAGCTTCTCAAAGCGAAGTTAAACTCGATGGCGTCATTGAAGTAGATGTAAGCGAAGAAGTAGCGAGAAACAGAGTTTTAGGTAGAGCACGCGGAGCCGATGATAACAATGAAGTATTTAACAATAGAATGAAAGTATATCTTGACCCTATAAAAGAAATACGCGCATTTTATAATGACAAAAAAATACTTCACATGATAAATGGCGAACGCACTATAGAAACAATAGTAGTGGATATGAAAAATTTAATCGAAAACTTAATCAAAGGATAAAATCATGGATATAAGCAAAATCAAATTCGGAAGCAATCCAGACAAACTAAACGCAGTTATCGAAATTCCGTTTGGCTCAAACATAAAGTACGAGATCGACAAAGATAGCGGTGCCGTAGTCGTAGATAGAGTTTTATACTCAGCTATGTTCTATCCTGCAAACTACGGTTTTGTACCAAACACTTTGGCTGATGATGGCGATCCTGCAGATATCTTAGTGCTAAACGAATATCCGCTTCAAGCAGGTAGCGTGATACCTTGCCGTTTGATAGGTGTTTTAGTCATGGAAGATGAAGCTGGAATGGACGAAAAGCTTTTAGCGGTTCCTGTTACTAAGATAGATCCAAGATACGCAGATATCCACTCTATAAGCGACCTTAGTGAAGCTACGCTAAACCGAATAAAAAACTTTTTTGAGACTTATAAACTACTCGAACCAGGAAAATGGGTAAAAGTAAAAGGCTTTGAAGATGCTAAAAAAGCCGAAGAGATTTTAGACAAAGCTATTAAAAATTATAAATAACTAAATTTAAAACGGCGCTTCTTAGCGCCTTTAAATTTAAATATCTGATTTGATCTCTGATTTATGCTAATCTCATATATAAAATAGGATACGGATTGCCCTGTTCGTCAATATCTGATCTTTTATAAACACGAAAACCCATATATTCATAAAACCGTTTAGCTATAGGATTTTGCTCATTTACGCACACTTCGTTAATGGAATAGTTGTTTATACCATAACAGATGAGTTTCTTTCCAAAACCTTTATTTTGCTCTTTTGAAGAGACAAATAACATATCTAGTTTTTGACCTTCTATCCCCATAAATGCTTGTATATTTCCTTTTTCATCTTTTAAAATAATCAAATTTGAAACATCATATAGAGCTTGCGGGACGTATTTTTTTATATTCTCTATTTCCAGATCAGATAAAAACAGATGTGTCATTCTGAGCGAATCTTCCCAGACGTTTACAAGTCGTTCTATCAAAACCGAATTTCTGTCTTTTATTTCTACTATTTTCATTTATTTTTTACCTCAAATCAAATTTGACAAGATTTGCAAGCGCAAATTTTAGTCGTTCATATCCTCAAAATCATCATAATTTATCTCTAGTTCATTATTTTCATACTGTTTTAAAACTATATTTTCAACCTTTTGTTTCAATACCGAAAAATTTTCAAAATCATTGTTTCTTATCTCATCGATCAAAATCAAACAGGAGTCATCATCTAAATTTAAAGATAAAAATTTAAGAGCTCCACTGATATCTGTATTTTTTGTAATGCTATGTTCTATAAACTGTATTGCACGCAGTATCTCGCCGCTGATAGTATTTGCTTGACCCATATAAGGAAGCAAGCTTTTATACATCTGTTCTTTTATATCATCCATTGTTCCGATAAGGGGATTTTTTTCCAACACAAACTCATCTCCAAAGCGCGGAGTAATCTTATAAGTATCCACTCCGACCACTTTGTGAAATTTATCACCTCTTCTATCACCGCACTCCCAACACCTCGAATAGCACTCTCCATCCCATCCATTAAGCGCAAAAAATCTCCCATCTATCTCGACTACGACTATTTCTTTATCTAACCAATGCATAAAATTTCCTTTTTTTGCGTTAATTATACAAAAAAAATTATAAATATAAAAGATAATTTATATCTGATTAAAAACTAAATACTAATTTCATATATTCCATTTTGGCAACAGTCTATCTTTTTCATTGATTTTTAAGCCAAAAAAGCTTATTCCAAAAAGATTTTTTAAATTTACATCAGTTAAAATATCTTTTGACTCGCCGAATATAGCGCCATTAGCACCATTTAGCAAAAGAGTTTTGTGAGATATAGCAAGAGTATGATCTGGATAATGAGATGTAAATAAAACAGATATATTATATTTAGTATTTAAAAGATTTATAAGAGATAAGATCTTGTTTTGGTGAAAAACATCGAGGTAGGATATCGGCTCATCCATAATCAAAAGCTTAGGAAACAAACATAAAGCTCTAGCTATCAACACAAGTTGTTTCTCTCCTCCGCTTAACTCATAAATATTTTTACTAAGCAAATTAGTTATACCTACGATATCTGCAGCTTCTAAAACATAATCCAAGTCATATTTACTCGGTCTTTGGAAAAGCCCTAAATGAGCGTTTCTACCCATTAAAATAATATCTTTTACTAAAAATGCAAATGTTGAATTCTCTGCTTGAGGTACGTAGCCTAGAAATCTTGCTCTATGTTTTAAATTTATAGAACGGATATTAACGCCGTCTATAAATATTTCACCACTACTATAGCTTTGCAAAGACAATAATATCTTTAAAAGAGTACTTTTACCTATACCGTTTTTACCTAAAATCGATACGGTTTCACCTTTTAAAATATCAAAGCTAACTCTATTTAAAATTAAATCATCTGCGTAACTAAATGATAGATTATTTACGTTTAAAACCACTGATTTGCCTTTTTGATAATTATAAAACCGACAAGCGGAGCTCCAATAAGTGCTGTTAATATGCTAAGCGGTATTTCAGACTGAGTAGCGCTCCTTGCTACGGTATCGACTAAAATTAGATAACCTCCTCCTATCAAAGCCGACATAGGTAGAACTACAAGATTATTTGCACCAAATATCATTCTTACTATATGCGGCACCAAAAGTCCAACCCAACCTATGATACCGCTAACAGCCACGCTAGACGATACGACAAGAGTTGATAATATAATGATAGATAAACTAAGCATTCTACTCTCGCCTAAAAATCTTGCGTGATCACTGCTCAAAGAAAGAATATTTACTTTATAGCTAAAAGAGCATAATAAAAATAGACCGACTAACGATATGGGAAGCAAAAACAGAAGATCAGACCAGCTAGTAAAGTTCAAACTTCCCATAAGCCAATATATGATATTTGGAAGTTTATCATTAGGATCAGCCAAATATTTAACTATGGCGATCAAAGCTCCGAATAACGCTCCGACTATAATGCCTGCTAAAACTAGCATTAGTTTTGAGTTTTTATTTGATATATTTCCTATAAAATATGCCATTAAAACAGCTATAAATCCAAATACAAAAGCCCCTATTTGAACCAAAAACGGCTCGTTAAAAAATAATATAAACACCACGGCTCCAAATCCTGCACCGCTTGTCACTCCTAATATATTTGGACCTACTAGGGGGTTTTGAAAGATGGCTTGAAACGCTGCTCCGGCTACCGATAAACTAGCTCCGATAAAAAACGCCGCTATCAGTCTTGGGAGTCTTATTTCAAACAATATCATATCAAAAAATTCATTTTGCGAACTATATAAAAGCTCACTTAAACTTATTCTTCCTACCAAAAGAGAAAAACCGGCTATCGCAATCAAAGCAGTCAAAACAACTGCGTATTTTTTCATTTTATCACTCCAATATATCTTCATAATATCTACTATTTTTATTCTTTTCGTAATGCAAAATAGATAAAATTTCACTATCGTTCAAATTATAATTATAAAAAATATTATAACTATTCATCATCTCTTTTTTTAAATTTAAACTAGATTTGCCATAAAATATCTTATTTAACCATATCCACGACAGATGAGACTCTTGAGACGGGGGATCCCATCTCTCGCCACCGAAGGGAATTTTATAAACGGCTCTATTTTTTACCGCATTTATATGTTTTAGAAATTTATTTGAGTAGATATCCTCGGGACTGAGATCTTGCTCGAAATTATTTAATAGTATTATATCCGGATTATAAAGTAATATCTGCTCTAAATTCACAGTTTTTTGACCGATATGAGAAGCAACGTTTATCCCGCCTGCTAATTTAATATTATAATCTTGATAGGTCTGCTTTCCTGAAACCAAAAAAGCTTGTTTGTACCTTAAAAAATATAGAACTTTTGGTCTATTACGTATATTTTTTAAGCTAGTTGTAATCTGATTTTCAACAAAACTTCTATTTTTAAGTATAGTTTCTACTTTATGTTCTAAATCGTAAGCTTTGCCTATTATTTTAAACCAATTAATAGCGTTTTTCTCGTCTCCATAGTCTAAAAGTACTAAATTTATACCTATTTTCTGCAAAGGTTCAACTATCTTTTGAGACATATGTGCCCATTGAAATACTATATCAGGCTTTAATCTTATAACTTCTTCCACATTTGGAACGAAATTTGAGCCGACTGCATTTGTTTGTAAATCAAGCGTCTTAGGAAAAATCCTTCCTAAGATACCGTTTTGAATTGCGATTTTTGCAAGCGGATGGATGGATACTAGTTTATCTGCGTTATTATCTACGCTTATGCTAAATGAAGCTAATGGAATCGGAAAACTGATGACTCTACTAGCTGGTTTTTCGAGCTTTATCAAATTTCCTCTCTCATCGCTAAACTCTATTTCTTGTGAAAATAAAGATACAAGCAATACAAATAAAACAACAAATATTTTTTTCACTTATATAATTCCATTTTAGATAAATATCTTAAAAATGCTTCTGCAAATTTTGTAGCATTTGGCATAAAAAAACTTCCGTGATGATAAAATGGATCTAAGGAAGTTAATATTAGTCTACCACCGTAATAATCTTTATTATCTAAAAATATAGTTTTTTTCTGTATTTTATGTTCTATAACACTTATAGCACCGTTCATAGGCTCATATCCATCATGATAATGCCATATCATATCGTTAAAATTTATATACTTAAATAGTTCATAATCCGCATTTGAAACCTCTATATCTATGCTATTATTTTTCTTATCTAACCACCACCAAAAATTAAAAGGAAGCTTGGATAATTTCACGCCATGCAGCCAAAGCTCAGCATCGTTTCTGCCCATTACGACTAAAGTCTTTCCGGCTTTTAAAAACTCATAAAAAATATTTTTATGCTCTAGAATTTTTTCTATCGAACTAGCGCAAGTCACTATCAAAATATCCACATCATGCAAATCATCTATTTGAAGCTCAGGTATATAAATAACTTTTGAAAAAAATTTATTAAAAGGTTTTTTATGCAAAGATACTATATGATACGGTGTTCCGCTATCTAAAGCCGCTATACTATTCATATCTATCTCCTAAATAACTAATGATATTTTTCAATATCTTAGAGTTTATCTCGTAATTTTCACCGCAAGTATAAAGATCATTTCCACAATGAGAGTAGAATTTTCCATTTCCAACCTCAATCTCCCAATCAACAGGAACATTACCGCTACTTATAGAAGTGATAATATCTGCGTTTAAAGGAGGTGGATTTTGACCTCTTGAGTAAAATCCTGCCACGCCTTTTCTCGTATTTAACTTTTCTATGTCTATTTGATCATAAATTTTATGATAAATGCACTGCATAATAAAAAAATCCGTAAATTTGGGATTTTGAATAGGTTTAAACTCTTTTAATTCCTTTAAAAACGGTAAAATAATATGACCGTTATAAAACACTCGTCCTCCTAAATTTAAAAAGTTTTCAAATTTGAAACTAAGTTTTTTTATTAGATATTGATCTAGATAAATAGTCATCAAAATACCGTTATATCTGTTAAAATCCATATCTTCTATACTATATTGACTAACGCATTCAACTCTTTTAAACTCATCTAAACTCTCAAAATTACTCAGTTGGGAGGGCTTGGCTCCTATAAATAATATATCTTTCATAAAATCTCCTAAAAACTAGCTCTTAAGCCTATTTTAAAATTTCTACCTGGATTTAAAAGAGGATTTGTCTTGCTCACGGGATATCTAATATCCTCGGGCACTGATGGCATAGAATATTTTTTATCAAATATATTTTCAATGCCGAAATTCAACTCCACACTCTTAAAAGCGCCCATATTTCCGAATTCTTTTCCAAAATATAAATTTGAAACCGCGTAACCGCTTCGTTCTCGCTCACTCAAATTATCCGTTCTTGTCTTATTTGACGCCCATTGAGTAGTATATTCTATATATGATTTTTTTATAGATTTTGGCTCATACATTAGACTGATAAAACCATTTAAAGGCATTATCTGGGGCAATGGTTTATGAGACGTTTTATCCTCGCCGTAAAGATAACTTGCATTTGTTTTAAAAATCAAATTTGAAAGCAATTTATAAGCTATATCAAACTCAATTCCGCTTATGCTAGATTCTCCTACGTTTTGCAGCTGCCTTGCGGGAGTATTTTTATATGTTATATTTCTCGTAACTATTAAATTTTTATAACTGCTTGTGAATGCTGTTAAATTTGAAATTATCAAACCGTCTTTATACTTTAATCCGGTTTCATAACTTAATCCGGTTTCTGGTTTTATACTACTATTTGGAAGAGTAAATACGCCGCTCACTCCATCACCAACAGCCGTTATCTCCGTGACTGATGGCGCCCTAAAAGATGAGTTTATATTTAAAACAAAATCCAAACCTCCAAATAAAGGATATATCATACCAAAACCGCTAGTAGTTTTGTTTGTAGACGTATCTCCAGCACTTTCAAACAATTTTTTTATCTCGTTATTTTTGATAAAACTTGTTTCAAGTCCGGTCTTAAAATAATCATGCCTAAGACTAGCGCTCAGCAAAGTTCCTCCTTCAAATCCATACTCCAATAGCCCAAACACTCCGATATTTAGTTGAGTAGAATTTGGCGCACTTTTTATTCTATTTTTACCGTTTACGCTCTGCTCGCTACCGTCTCTACTCTCATAATACCAGTCTATTCCATATGTCTGAGACAAAGACTCACCGCTATAAGCAACTATACTTTTACCGCCATATACAACTGGTCCAATAACATAATTATCAACCCATTTTTGCGGCGAGTTTAAATTTGGAATTACGTTTATATGAGTATAAAGCTCTCTTCTATAAAGACTAGCTTCTAAACTACCGTTTTGCATCTGCGCACTATATCCCAAAGCTAAATATTTTTCCCTCATAGGCTCTTCTCTCATCTGTCTTTGCAAAACACCGGGTGCATTTCCGGCTCCAGGAGATGCAAATTGTCCTGCAGCTCTACCTCGATTTACTTTAGTATATCTAGCCGTAAGTTCTACTCTATTCGTATCTAAAAAGCTATAACCGGCTTTTAGATCAAAGCCTCTATAAAGATAGTCCGAGTTTGGTATTACGCCCTCTTTCGTACCGTAATTATCTCCGTCTTTGTAGTTTATACCTAACAAAATATCAAATCCGTCTCCAACTCCTCCAAGCTGAAATCTATTTGCAATCGCATGATTTACGCTTTGATATTCACTGCTTATATAAGTATCTGTTATATTAAATGGAGCTTGAACATCCCCAGTAGCTCTTTTTGTTATAACATTTACCACGCCTCCAAAAGAATCCGTACCATACAAAGATGAAGCAGGACCTCTTATTATCTCTATTCGCTCTATCTGGTTTGGATCAAAAAGCATATACTCAAGAGTATTTCTACCTCTAAACCTATTACCGTCTACAAAAAGAGGTGCTCTAAAGTTCTGAGTACTAAATCCTCTTAAAATAATCTGTCCCGAGCTCATTCCATCAGGAGCATAAGAAATTCCCGGCTCATCGGCTATAATGCCGGTTAAATTCGTGCTTTGTCTGCGCTTTATCGTATCGCCGTCTATAACAGATACGCTTTTGCTTATATCATCAAGTTTTTGTGCACTTCTATTTGCACTTACTATGACATCATCAAGCTTTGTACCGGCATATAAACTGCTTGCTAAAACTAAAGATAGTAAAATAGTAATCTTTTTATACATTTATAATTCCTTAGATATTTTTGTTATAATACTAAAATTGATAGTAGATTTCAATATAAAAATTACCAAATAAGTAGTAAATTTTACCAAAGGAGTATTTTTTGAATAAATTTATTTTAGATAATAGCGACATTTCACGCATAAATAAATCAATCCAAATAGACCAAAACAAAGCAAATATATCAACCAAAATAGTTGAAATTTCAAAAGATATAGGTCTACATATAAACAATTTTATAATTTATGAAGACAATGCCGCGAACTACGACTCGGACTTCAAAGGAGTGACGATAAACATAACTTTTAGCGCAGATCACTACTATAAAAGTACTGTTTGCGACTTTTATTTAGCTCCAAAAGCCGGTCGAACTCTTATAAACTACTTTTATATGGATAAAGGAGTAATTCATTACAAAGCAAATACTCAAATCAAAAACGTGATAATAACCATAAAAAACGAGTTTCTTGAAAAATATCTTGATAAAAATATAACAACAAAAATTCAAAACACGGATAGCTCAAAAATTATACAAAACAGAGCGACTTATGCTAAAACAGCATTTTGTGCAAGTGAAATTTATAAATTTATAAACCAAAAACAGATAAATGCTCTATTTATAAAAGCTAAAATACTTGAAATTTTATCTTATGAGCTGACAAATTTAAATTTAAATCTCAAAGAAAGCTTAAATTTGAGTAAATTTGATATATTATCTTTAAATAAAGCCATGGAGATTTTAAAAAACGATTATAAAAACCCTCCTTCTATAACAGAACTATCAAAGAAAGTAAGATTAAACCAATGCAAGCTAAAACAAGGTTTTAAAACTCTATTTAGAACGACTCCTTATAGCGTACATATGGATACTAAAATGCAAAAAGCAAAGGAATTTATAGAAAAAGGAGAGCTTAGTTTGAATCAAATCTCAAAAGAATTAGGATATAAACAGCCCCATAACTTCACAACTGCTTTTAAAAAATACTTTGGATTGAATCCTAGCAATTTTACTAAAACCGTAAGCTAAATGTGGGCGTCAAATCTACTTTTATACCTAGTTCAGATATAAAAATTTATCTAACTAAACCTCTTTTAAGTTTTCTTACTAAAAATCTTGCAGGATTTAGAGAGTTTAATATACTGTTTGTAGTGCAAACAGGACGATTTAAAGCGATATCTAGCAAAATTTCAGCTCCAAAAATAGCAGTTCCAAGTCCTCTTGAACCATGAGCGCTACTTATCAAAATATTTTCGTGGTGAACGGCAAATTCATTGTTTTTGCTATGTTTTGTCCATAATAAAGATTTGTAAATTTTCTTAAACTCACTAGCATTATGCACGGCACCTACAATTGGAAATCTATCGCCGCTATATCCTCTAAATCCAACATTTGAACCTACTACTTTAACATCTAAATTTGCTATAAACTCAGATAAAGAATCTATATTTTTCTCATCATCGGTAGCTCTTGCTGCGCTGCGATTATCATTTCTATCATACGTCGCGCCTACAACTTGTATGCCTCTAACATCTTTGCACATATAACCGCGAGCGCTAAATGCGCTATTTAAATTTAAAACTTTATTTAAGTGAGTTACTTGACCTCTGACACTGCTAAGCTGCATGAATTCGTCTGCAAAAACGTTTTGAAACAGATTTGTGCTAGCATCTCCCATAGCAAATATCACAAGAGATGAAAAAATATTTTTTGAATTTTTAAATTTAACTACGTAACCGCCCGTGCTTTTTTCTATCGATTCAAACTCATAACCGTATTTTATATCAAACTCACTCGCTAAACTCATGCAAAGCTCTTTTGGTCGTATTTGAGCGGCACTTTTTATAAACGCTCTTGGATACGGCTCAAAATCGTTTTCAAATTTAAAAATCTCACTATCCCAAAGAGATAATCTTGTTTTTTCTAAGTCGTTCACACCATAATCATAAACGCCGCAAAAATCAGCAAACGGACTATTTGCATAAAAATGCCTAGCAAATAAAAAAGCGCTCATATGCATATTTCCTAAAGCAACCTTAGGTTTAGTTATAAGAGGCATCAAAATTCCCGCTAAATTTGAACTTCCATTTGTAGCAGCTTCACTCATTTTTTCAGCTATACAAACATTAAATCCAGCCTTTTTAAATTTAAAAGCAGCCGCTAACCCGGCTACTCCTGCACCGATAATCAAAACATCACTAAATTTAGATATATTTGGCAATGCATACCACGGTTCTTTAAGTATTTTTGGGCTTGAGTGTTCCAAACTAGCTTCTAAAATCTCGCGTTTTTTATAATGACCTTTTAATTTTTTTATACTAAATCCATGCTCTAAAAATCTATTTTGAACTATTTTAGCACTGCTAAAAGTACGTACTTTTGCTCTATTTTTACAAAACTTGCTGAGCCTATCAAAAACTTCTTTGCTCCACATATCTGGATTTTTAGTAGGAGAAAATCCATCTAAATACCATGCGTCTGCTCTAAAACTAAGCTCATCAAAAGCATCTAAAATATCACCAAAGTACAGATCTAAAATAACTCTTTCATTTAAAAGCTTTATACGAATCAATGCACCATCTAAGATCTCATATTGCTCTATAAACTCATCAAAAAACGGTTTTAACATCTCAAATTTAAGATATATTTCTCTTAATTCGCTCTTTTTAAAAGGATATTTCTCCACGGCTATATAGTGAAGTTCGGTACTATTTAAACTTAGAAACTTTAAAACGGTGCTAAAAAAATTTAGTCCGGTGCCAAATCCAGCCTCTGCAACAACAATAAATTTAGCATTAATTTCATCTAAGACGCTGCTATAAGTATGTTCACATTCGATCAAAGGCTCATTTGTATTAAAGTATATATCATCAAATTTAGAATTATAAAGTCCGTCGCCTCTAAAAGTTATCATCTATTTTTCGCAAAATAATCATCAATTCCATTTGCGATTCCCTCCGCTAATTTATCGGCGTAAGCATCATTTGCAAGGAGTTTTCCCTCTTTTGGATGAGTAATATATCCAGTTTCTATAAGAACTGCTGGCATAAGCGCACCTACTAAAACCCAAAAAGGAGCTTCCCTTACTCCTCCATCAGACACGTTATAATTAGTTCTCACAGAGCTTAAAAGATTTGTTTGGATATCGATAGCAAGTTTATTTGAGGCAATTATTTTTTCTCTATTTAAGAAATTTAAAAAGCTAATTTTAGTGAAATAATTCATCTCATCTGTATCTGATTTATTCTCTAAATTTGCTGCTCGCATACTTCTCTCACTTCTAGTTGGACTAAGAAAAAATGTTTCTATACCTTGCATTTCAGGAGCTTTTTTACTATTTGGCGCGGCGTTAGCATGAATAGATATAAAAAGATCAGCCATCTTATCATTGGCAAAACTAGTTCTATTTCTAAGACCTATAAATTTATCTTTATCTCGCGTATAATAAACTTTGTAACCTCTATTTTTGAGTATCTTTCCAGCTTTCAAAGCTACTTTTAAAACAACATTTTTTTCATAAAGCGTTCTTGAACCAACCGCTCCGGCGTCCTTTCCACCGTGTCCCGCATCCAAAACTATAGTTTTGTTCCTAGGTATATTTTTTATGGTATTTTTATTTTGTGTTTGAGATTTTTTATCATCTTCTTTTTTAGCCGTTTTAGCCGCAACAGAGGTCTGAGTCTTATTTTTTTGAGCGGTTTTATCACTAGTTTTTTGAGTTTGAGATTTTGAGTCTAAATTAGCAACTGGTTTTTTAGATACTCCGTCTTTTATGAAAAAAATTATATTTTTATTTTCAAATTTAGTATTGATATTTTGTTTTTTATCACTATAAAATACAACCCTTACCGTATCTTTATCAAACTGAGCGACTCTTATATCATCAGATATTTTTTGAGTTGGTTTTTTAAATTGAGTAGTTAAAATCGCATTAATATCATAAATTCTTTTATATAGCTCTTTTGTATTTAATTCAAAAGTTTTAATCTCTTTTTCATCCATATCCCTATTTAAACTCAAAACAAAACTATCATCATCGCTACTAAATTTAAATACCTTTAGAGGTTTTTTTACCTCATCTTCGTTCTCTTTTGAGCTGCTTTTTTGAACTTCATTCTCTACTTTTTGCTCTTTAGATTCTATTTTTTTAGCAGAAGTTTCAACTTTCGGGATAATATTTTTATTTATAGTCTGCTTTTCAGGTTTTTTTACTAATTCTTTAGTTTGAGCGTAGCTTATAATATCCTGATTTTCATAATTTTTAAGTTCGCTTTCATAAACTTTATAATCCAACCCAAGCTTTTTTGAGCCATCTACCAATCTTAAAAGAGTTTGTATTTTTAAGTCTTTATTATCGTTTAATATAGAATGTACATAAACGCCTTTTAAATCATGATAAATACGGAGCTGTTCTTGTTTTGCCGAGCTATAAAATTTCGTATCAAACTCGCCCAACCAAGACGAAAAATCAGCTCCGAATGCAAACGCACTTAGGATAAATAGTAAAAGAACTCTAACTATTTTCCCCATATACCAACTTTTTTATCAGATCTTTCACACTAATTATCTCATTTAGTCTATATCCGTTTGCGCCGGTAAAAAATAGTCCGGTCTCTTTTTTTCCTGAATAAGCATCATAAAGTCTGTCTGCTATACAATAACCGACTTCTTTAGCTTCTTTACCACGACAACAAGGACTCACACAGTTGCTTATACACTGAATTTTAGGTCCGCTTCTTTTTTCTACTAACTCTATTAAATTTGTTCTAACTCCACGAGCAGGATATCCAACCGGACTTTTTATAAGTTTTATATCTTCTTTTTTAGCATTTAGCAAAACACTTTTAAAATTATCGCTAGCGTCGCATTCAAAAGTTCCGATAAATCTAGTTCCCATCTGTACGCCGCTTGCTCCCAAACTTATGGCTTTTGCTATATCGCCATGATCCCAAATTCCACCAGCAGCCATAACAGGAATCGGTTTTCCGCCGATCTTTTCCCACTCACTAGCTTCTTTAACGACAGGTTCTATAAGCTTTTCTAATTGAAACTCCGGATCAATACACTGTTCATAGGTAAATCCTTGATGTCCGCCGCTAAGAGGTCCTTCTAACACAACTGCATCAGGAAGTTTTTCATATCTTAGATGCCATCTTTTACATATTATTTTAAGTGCTTTTGCGGAGCTTACTATAGGGACTAAAGCAACGTCTTTGAAGCCTTTTGTAAGTTCCGGTAAATTTGTAGGAAGTCCGGCACCTGAAATTATGATATTTATCCCATGTTCACAAGCGTCTTTTACTATCCTAGCATAATCATTACTAGCACACATTATATTTGCAGCTAAAGGTCTATCGCCGCATATTTTTCTAGCATTGTCTATGATGGCTTTAAATCCATCTCTTGAGTAGAAATTTTCACTATCATAAGGTTTATTATTTATCTCTTTAGCAATATGACTTCTATGTTCATAATAACCGGTTCCAACTGAACTTATAACTCCTAATCCACCATTTAAACTAACATTACCAGCAAGCTTGTCCCAACTGATACCAAGCCCCATTCCACCTTGAATAATAGGATATTTTATCTCATATTTGCCTATTTTTAAGCTTTTTAGTTCCATTATTTTACCTTTAATTTTGCGTACGTTTTTTTACCGACTTGCAAAATATACTCACCCTTAGCAAGTTTAAGCTGCTCATCTATAACCTTTTGCTGATTTACACTCACTGCGTTTGCTTTTATATGACGACGCGCTTCAGCGTTACTAGAACACAATGCACAATTGCTAAGCGCTTCTACTATCCAAATTTCGTCTTTAACTATCTCAAACTCAGGCATATCGCTTGGAAGTTCTTTTTTAGAATGAACTCTGTCGAACTCATCTTTTGCAGCCCCGGCTTCACTTATTCCGTGAAAACGACTTGTAATTTCTAAAGCTAAATTCTCTTTCACTTTTTTTGGATGCAATTTTGCACTGCTAACATCTGCTTTTAAATTTAAAATATCATCAGAACTTTTATCGCTTAAAAGCTCATACCATACCCACATAAGATCGTCACTTATGCTAAGAGTTTTAGCAAAAATATCATTTGCACTCTCTGTTACGCCTATGTAATTGCCAAGGCTTTTACTCATTTTATTTACACCGTCTAAGCCTACAAGCAGAGGCATCATAATAATAGCTTGTTCTTTACCTATGCCGTACGTTCGTCCAAGAGTGCGACCCATTAAAAGATTAAATTTCTGATCTGTTCCACCCATTTCTATATCACATTTCATAGCTACACTATCATAACCTTGCAAAAGAGGATATAAAAACTCGCTTATAGCTATAGGAGCTTCGTTTTTATAGCGTTTTGTAAAGTCGTCTCGCTCTAGCATTCTAGCTACGTTAAACGTACTTGCAAGAGCGATAAGTCCATCTGCTCCTAGCTTGCTTAACCAAGCCGAGTTAAACATAACTTCAGTTTTACTCTCATCTAAAATTTTAAAAACCTGTTCTTTATATGTTTTTGCATTTTTAGCTATAGTATCATCGTCCAACACTTTTCTAGTTGCGCTTTTGCCGCTTGGATCTCCTATTTTAGCAGTAAAATCACCTATCAAAAATTGAACTATACCGCCATGTTTTTGAAGCAGTCTCATTTTATTTAAAACTACGGTATGCCCTAAGTGAAGATCAGGAGCGGTTGGGTCAAAACCTGCTTTTATATAGAAATTTTTACCATTTTCGTAATAATTTTTAATAAGGCTTTTAATACGAGAGAAATCTATTATCTCAGCAACACCTTTTTTTATCTCTTGCATTATACTATCTATATTATTCATATTACTCTCCTTGATTATGGTAAGCATCAGATAGGGATTTAAACTCAGCTATCTTATACCTCTCTTTTAACTTATCTCTTATCATATTGCTGTCTAAATTCTCATTTAATTCTATAGTTACGTCAAAATAATCAGCAGCAATAAGGTCATCGCTTTCGCTTAAAGTAATGGTTACTAGATCCACATTTAATTTAGCCAAATATGTTAAAAAAGCAGCTAAACTACCGCGCTTATTCTCTATACTTAAAATAATTTTATATCTATGCGGTGCGTTTCTGGTCCATTTGACAAATATCATCTCTTCTTTATCGCTCATAAGTTTAGCAGCTCTTTCGCAAAGCTTATGATGAACTACTACGTTGTGACCATTTTTAAAGCCTATTATATCATCGCCGCGTTTTGGATTGCAGCAGTAGTCAAACTCTACACCTTTTATAGTATGATTTGAATAGACAACGATATTATCAAATTTCTGTTTTTTTACCTCATATTTATCGGCAAATTTAAGACTAAATAATTTATCTTGTTTAGGATATTTTTTAAGTGCATTTACAACGTCTTGAAGATAAACTGAATCACTGGCGGCTCTTGCGATTTTTTTATTTAAATTTTCACTCTCTAGCCAGTCTAATATCTTTCTTTCTCCAACATTAAATATACCGACTAATATATCCATAGCTACTTGCTGATTTACTTCTCTTATCTTTTGTCTGCAAAAACTTCTTATAGTTGCTCTTGCTTTTCCTGTTTTGACATTTGATAACCAAGAACAGCGGTAATGAGCTTCATTTCCCGTTACTATGCGGATTATATCACCGTTTTTGAGCTCTGTTAAGAGTGGTACTCGTATTCTATTGACATATGCTTCTTTAGCGTGAAGTCCTACTTCAGAGTGTATCTCATAAGCATAATCAAGAGCAGTAGCTCCACGTGGAAGAGTAAAAATTCCTCCTTTTGGAGAATAAACGGCTATATCTTCTACATATAAACTATCTTTTGCATACTCATATAGATCTTCTATGCTTTTATCATCGCCTTCTTGGGCACTTATATCGCTTAGCCAATCGAGTTTTGGAGCTATTAACCCTCCATTTTTATACTTCCAGTGAGCCGCTACACCGTACTCTGCAGTTTTATGCATATCAAATGTTCTGATTTGAGCTTCGATAATACTTTTATTATCAAAAATAGTCGTATGAATAGTCTGATAACCGTTTTGTTTTGGTAAAGCAACGTAATCTTTAAATCTTGAAATAAGAGGATTAAAGTTCATATGAAGGACACCTAAAGCTAAGTAACAATCTTTTGGATTTTTAACTATTATTCTTATTGCAAGTAGATCCAAAACCTCTTCCATACTGATGCCTTTTCTTTGCATCTTTAGATAGATAGAGTAGTAATGCTTTATTCTTTTTTGAACTTCAAAACTATCTTCTGTAAAACCGCTAGTAAGAAGTTTTTCGCCTACTTTTTGACTAAATGAGTTGATTTTTAACTGAAGCTGCTGTTTGTGTTCATTTATATATGAGTCTATTACGCAATACTCTTTTGGTAAAACGTACTTAAAACTAAGATCTTCTAAGATATTTTTTACCGCCGAAATTCCAAGTCTATGTGCTATAGGAGCATAAACAACTAGAGTTTCTTCTGCTATGCGTTTTTGTTTATCTGGCCTAAGGGCTTCTAATGTTAGCATATTATGCAATCTATCACAAAGTTTTATTACAAGTACTCTAACATCTTCTATAGATACTAAAAGCATTTTTCTAAAAGTTAGCGCTGAGGCTGCTAATTTTTCATTTGAATTAGAACTAGCCAACTCATTTTCTCTTATAGCGACTATCTTAGTAAGTCCTCTTACTAAATTTGTAACCTCTTCGCCAAATTCAAATCTAACTTCATCTTCGCTACACTCGGTATCTTCAACAACATCATGCAATAAAGAAGCTATAAGCATACTCTCATCGCCACCCATATGAGCTACAAAAGAGCATACCAATATAGGATGTATGGCATATGGTTCTCCACTTTTTCTAAACTGACCCTCATGAAGCCTAACACAGTAATCAACTGCTTTTAAAAGCATTCCTGTGGGCTTTGCAACGGAGTATAAAACATCTTTTGCCGATTCAATATTTTTACTGACAACAACCTCTTCTATAAGCTGTTCTAGTATCTGTCCATTATCTATTTGATTCAACGAATGCCTCTAACAAAACCTTGCCCTCTGATATCTCAAGAAGAGCAATATCCGTAAATTTCATTTTTGCAGCGTTTATCTTTACAAGCGGCGCTGCTCCCTCTGCTAGCATTTCAGCTCTTTTTGCTACTAGTAGAGCCAATTTATATCTATCATTGCCTACTACTTGAAGCGCTTTTGCTGCTATCTCTTCTGTTCTTTGCATTATCTCTCCTTGCTAATTTTTAACTACTGAGCAGTTTGTATAATCTCCATTTGCTATCTTAAGCAAATTACCCTCTTCAAACATATTACAAACTACGATAGGAAGCTTATTATCTTTTGCTAAAGCTATTGCCGTATCGTCCATAACTTTTATATTATCTTCCATAGCTCTTTCATAAGATATCTCGTTTAATAAAACAGCGTCTTCAAATTTCATAGGGTCTCTGTCATAAACCCCATTAACCTTTGTAGCTTTTATAATCATATTCGCATCTATCTCAATGGCTCTCAAAGTAGCCGCAGTATCGGTGGTAAAAAATGGATTTCCGGTTCCAGCAGCAAATATAACAACGCGACCCTTTTCAAGATGACGTTGCGCTCTACCCATGATAAACGTCTCACAAATAGCTTCCATTTTTATGGCGCTTTGAACTCTAACACTAAGTCCGCTATACTCCAAAGCCTCTCTCATAGCAATTGCATTAATTACGGTTGCAAGCATTCCCATATGATCGCCGCTTGTTCTTTTGATAATGCCGTCTTTTGCCGCACTTACACCCCTGATAATATTTCCACCGCCTATAACTATCCCGATTTCTATGCCATTTAAAACTAAGCCTTTTATCTCGCCTGCTATGTATTTTAATATGTGAGTATCTATTCCAAAACCGTTTCCGCCAGCCAAAGCCTCACCTGAAAATTTAACCAAAACTCGCTTTTTGTCACTCATTACTGTCTCCTAAAATTTGGGAATTATACCTAAAAACTCCTTAATATTTATTAACTCATTTAAGACTAATAAGATCAAGAGGATTGATATGATAGTTTTTTTGAGTAACTTCAAATGTCAAATCCTGCTTAACTCTTCCTATAACATAACCTTTTTTTATTTTACTTCCTACTTTTATAGTAGGAGCTATCTTATCTAAATGAGCATAAATAGTATGAATACCGTCTGAATTTTCCACAATAACTACTTTATCAAGTATCGGCGTATCTTTAGCAAATACCACAGTTCCAGCAAGTACACTTTTTACTTTTGCATCTGGTTCGTTAGAGCGAAGCACGATAGATTCATTAAAAATCTTAATATTGTAAATAGGATCAACGTAGTCTCCGAATTTCTGCTTTACGCTAAAATTATCAAGAGGAGCTATAGTTTTTTCGCCTACGTATTTTTTAACATTACTTGTTTTATAACTAGATCCTATTTGTTTTATATCTCCCGTGTTCGCATTAGCCGGAGTATTTGGCTTGGTTTGTTTAGTCTCTTTTTTTTCATCTTCTTTTTTAGCTAGAATTTGGAGCTTCTCAAGAGTTTTTCTGAGCTCATCTTGTTGATCTTGCAGTTTTGCTAACTTTTTTGAATAAATATCTTTATCTTGCTTTAAATTTGATAAATTGCTCTTTTGTTTGTTTTGAAGGCTTTTTAATTTTGCTTGTTTTTGTTTAAACTCTCTTAAGTCAAATTTAATTGAGTTTATCTTATCAGACTGAGATTTTATAAGATTTACGGTCTGCTCATAGTTTTTTGCTATCTTTTTAAATTCATCTTGCATAACCAAATTTAATTTAGATAAAACTTCATTTGCTATAATACTCTCTTCGCTCTCTTCATAATCGTTTGGAATTATAAGATCATACGCAAAATCCTCACTAATAATTCTAATCAATCTTTTTTCCATATCTTTTTGATTCTTTATCAAATCACTATTTTGACTAGTAAGCTTGTTTAACTCTGCATTAGCATCATTTGCGCTACTTTCCAACTCTTTTACTTGCTTAGCCAACTCCTCTATCTGAATAGCGGTATTTTTCACATCGGCTTCGCCTTTTATTATATCGCTAACTAATTCTTCAAGTTTTTTATTTAATTGGGTTTCTAACTTCTTAGCAGAACTTAAAGTCTCTTTTTTGTCTTGTATCTTGTCAGCAACACTAGCACCGAACAAAACGACATAAAATAATAATAGTAGTGAAATAAATCTCATTTAGGCTCTCTAGACTGAAGCATCACTAGACTAACTGCTATTATAGATACCACTATAGAAGCACTAAAAAGCAGCACCGTATCGCTAAACAAGTCTAAATTTGGAAGTTCAAAACCTATGCTAAAAACAGCATTTTGAAATATATCAAGAGCCGGAATAAAAGCATAAAACAGAGTTACTAAACTAGTCGCTATAATGCTATCAATTATTGCTAATTTATAAAGCATGGCAGATTTTAGCCAGTATGGAGCCCCAAAAAGAGTCATGATCTCGACTCTTCTTTTATGCTCATACAGCCAAATTTTCATCTGTTTAAATATTAAAGCAACTCCCATAAGAGCTATAAGTACGGCAAAATATTCAAAAATAGATTTTGATAAAACAAGCATTTTATATACTTTATCATATGTTTTAGAAAAAGTTTCTACCTTTTTTATACCATTTATTTTTAGCAATCTACTTTGAATCTTTGACATATACTCAGAGCTTGGAAAACTATTTAATTTTAAAGAGTAAAACTTTGGAAGAGAGTTACTTAATACTGATAAATTTCTTGTTGAAACATCATTTTTAAGCCGATCTAAAACAGATTTCGTATCAAGGGGTATTAAATCTTTAAAGGTTTCAATATTTTGCTTGATCGTATCACTGCTAATCTCATTTTCAGAAACGATAATAATATTATAATCATTTCCCATAGTAGTTTCGTAATTACTTACTATCTTATCGACCATAAAACTAAACTCGATAGAAAAAAGCAGTATAACAAGCGGAAAAATAACACCTAAATGGCTTTTAAATGATTTCATTTATCTCTCCATTTAATAGTTCAAAATGTCTATACTCGGTTCTCAAGCTAGATGGAATTTTATGAGTTACAACAACAACGCAAGTTCCAAGACCATCTCTAGCAGACTTTAAAAGCGACCATATCACATCACTTGAATACTCATCCAAACTACCTGTAGGCTCATCACATAACAGAAGCTGAGGATTATGCGCTAAAGCCCTTGCCATAGCTACTCTTTGTTGCTCTCCGCCACTTAGTTCAAGTGGAAATTTATCTGCTTTATGAAGTAAATTTACATGATTTAGCAGCTTTGCGGCCTGTTTTTTACATACACTTTGGTTGTAACCTTTAATTATAAGAGGAAGCATTACATTTTTTTCAACATTCCACTCGTTTATAAGTCTAAAATCTTGAAAAATTATTCCTACTCTTTGTCTAAGAAGCGCCAAGCTTGATCTGTTTATATCTTTAAGCTCGCTTAAACATACTATTAGACTGCCTCTATTTACAGATATATCTCCGTACATAGATTTTATTAGCGTAGATTTTCCACTGCCGCTTTTGCCTGTTATAAATACAAAATCATTCACGTTTATGTTAAAATTTGCTCCATTTATAACATTTTGATCTCTTTCATATCCGATATTTAGATCCTTAGCTTCTACGATGTGCTGCAACTTAAATACTCCTTTAGAGTGCTGTGTGCTTTTAAATTTTCATAAGTAAGAAGTGGTTTTTTAATAAAATATGAGGCTTTTGAATTCTCCACTAGTATAAAACAGTGCTCAGGTCTATAAAACGAGCCAAATGCGACCCTTAAAAGCAGTCCGCCGTTTTTTTCGCTGCTATCTTTTTTATAAATACGCTCCATATGAATAAAATAGTCATCTTTTTTTATAGTTTTATTCTCGAATTTAGACAAAATATCTTCTTCTAAAACAGTCCCAAACTCAAAATCTCCATGCAAAACTTTCTGCTCACTAACAATTAAATTTGTAAAAACAACATCATAAATATCTCTATTTTGTTTTATCCATCTATCTTCATATTTGCTTGAAACATCTAAAAAACGATTTTTATAGATCTCCATTTTAGCTTCTTTTAAATTTAAAAAACAAGATATCGTAAAATCGGTGTAATTTTTATCATCACTCCTAAGCTCAAATGAGCCGCCTGATTTTAAAACTCTTTGACACTCATTTGCAAACTCAGCACTCACTACGCGTCTTTTTTCTGACTTTTCCCAAGGCACTGGAAAGTGTAGAAACAATCTATCTACGCTATTTGAATGGAGCAAAGACATAACCAATCTAGCATCTAAATTCAAAAGAATAACATTTTTTAATCCCATACTCAAAGCTAGATTATTTACCTGCTCGCAAGAGCGTTTATAAACTTCTATACCAACTACTAAAGTATTTTCATCTGTTTTTGCCTGATATAATAGATGTCTTCCGCTGCCAAATCCAATCTCTACAAAAATCTTTTTAAACTCACCGCTCTTTAGCTTTTCTAAAAACTGAATGTCGTTTAATATAAACTCTTTTTTTGCAAGTTGTTTTTCATTTTTAATAGCTATGGTCGATGATTTTAGATCTAAAACATTAAGATCTTTATATACACTAAGAGCTTTTTGGATAGTGCCCAGACTAGCAGGACGAGTTAGCTTATCTGATTTAACTACGAATTCGGTTTTCTTATCCTTTACAAGTAAAAAAAACTCCTTTTTACCTGTTTTTGTATAGATAAGACTTTCATCACCTGCTTTTGCACTCCATAAGAACTCAACGCCATCTGCCCCAAACGGAAATTTGAGATTTTTTAGACTGGTTGCTACGAAATTTGGCATTACTTGGCTACTACAATAGCTTGTTTGGACTCATTTGAGTTTATGCCGTACTCGTCAATTCCTACAATTTTATAAGTATATTCAAGCCCAAATTGTATTTGGTCATCATTATAACTATTACCAACTATATCTTCTATGGCTTCTTCACCTGCAGCACTTGATTTTAGTATTTTGTATTTTACGCTTCTGTTATCACTTCCTGAGCTCCATGAAAGTTCTATACTTATACCATTAAAGCTAGCTCCTGTTATAATAGGAGATTTAGGAGATGTTAGAGTATTCCCCACTACCGGATTGTTTTGTTTTGGACTTTCTAATCCGTCTTTATCTACCGCAGTTACTTTATAATACATCTGAGCGCCGTTTTCGTTTATAAGATCATCATACTGAACAGATGTCGTTTCTGTAAGTTTCAAAAGTGGAAATATCTCATTTGACGAACGATATATATTATAATGAGAAAAATCGTCATTCGTGTTTGGCTCCCATGTCAAAGTTATCTTTTTAGGAAGATTTGTTGTCGCTTGCAAATTCAAAACCAAATTTGGAAGAGCTTTCGTTTGAGCAGATATAATAGCACTTGGTCCAGAAGTAATGCCGTCAACTGTTTTAACAAGTATTCTATATCTATAATGATGATTTGGATCAAGACCATCATCTATATACTCTACGTTTAATCTACCTTTTACCTCAGCTATACGATACCACTTATCGCTTGAAATATTATTTCTTTCAATTATATATGAAGCAACTCTAGGATCTGGATGCGGTCTCCATAAAATTTTAATTCTATTTGGCAATCCATAAACGGCTTGGGCAAAAGATACCGATTCAATTAGTTTGCTTGTAGAAACAGTTATAATCTCTCCGTTGTTTGATATATCACCATTATTATCATAGCTTCTTAGCTCATAGCTGTACTCCGTAGATGGAGCTAAGTTTGTATCTACGTAATGAGTTGCGAATCTATCTTTGATATTTGCTACTACGCTCATTTTTCCATCTTCATTAGGATTTGAGCGATAAAGATAGTATCCGGCGATATTTTCATCATTTACAGGATTCCACTCAAACGCTATTTGAGTCATATCGCTGATTGTTTTTAGGCTATTTATGGTCGGGAGATTTGGATTTACCTGAGATACTTTATAGGCACATCCACTCATTAAAGCCATAAAAAGCAGAGCTAACAAACTCGGGATCAATTTTTTCATTTAAAATCTCCTTGTCAATTTTTTTACTTAAAATATCATAAAAATCAGTTGGTAAAGGTGCTATAAACTGCATCTTTTCACCGCTTTTAGGGTGTGTTAAATTTAATATATAAGCATGCAGCATAACTCTTTTTATTTTACAATTTTTGCTCTTAAAACCATATAAATTATCACCTAAAATGTGGCGATTTATACTAGCTAAATGCACTCTTATCTGATGAGTTCTACCTGTGAACAACTTCGCTGCTATTAAATTTAGATCGTCTTCGCAAATAATATTCGTAAAAGCGGATTTTGCAGCTCTACCGTTTGCCGCAACACTATTTTTCAATCTATTTTGCGGATTTCTGCCTATTGGCCTATCAATAATTAATTTATCTTTAAGATTGAAATCTATCAAAGCTAAATATACTCTGCCCATACTCTTATCACTTAATTGAGCGGCTAAGGCGGAGTGAGAAGCGTTATTTTTAGCTACTACTATAACTCCACTAGTTCCTTTATCTAGCCTATGAACGATACCGGCTCTTATGTCTCCATTAAGAGTAGAGAGCATATAACCGTTTTGTTTTAGCCACTCTACCAATGTTGCTTCTTTAACGCTAGGTGCCGGATGGACTGTAAGATTTGAAGGTTTATTTAACACTAAAATATCATCATCTTCGTATAAAATTTCCACATCAAAATCAGCTTTAAACTCGCAGTTTTCAAATTTAGCCTTAGGCAAATTAAAACCGATTTTGTCGTTTAAAAGAACTTTAAATGACGGTTTCAGCATTAAATTATCATTCACATATACATTTCCAGATTTTATAAGCTCACTAATTTGATTTCTTGAAATGCTCAGATATGAAGCGAGAATTTGATCTAGCCTAGCACTGTTGCTAGATATAAATTCATTCAATCTTAATCCTTTTTTTAGTATAATTTTACCAAAAAATTCTTAGGTTTAAATTTGATACGATTAGACAAGCGTATTTTAACGCATTTTGATTTTGTTCAGCCTATTTTAGTGCTTCCTATTATTATTTTATCTTATACTCTAATCTCTGAAGCAAATGACATGTTATCTAGCAAACAAATAGTATATTTTAGCATAGGTTTTTTAGCTTTTACATTCTTTTTTTTGATGCCTATTAGAAAGATAGAGTGGCTTATACCTACCGTATATTGGATAAATATCATTTTACTTTTCAGTGTTGATATTTTTGGTGTAAGTAAACTTGGTGCGCAAAGATGGCTAGAAATTCCATTTGTACATTTTACTCTTCAACCTAGTGAAATTATGAAGCCATCTTTTATTCTTATGTTAGCATATCTTATAAAAAGAGATCCTCCTGGTATAAACGGATATAATCTAAAACAGTTTTTAAAAATCAGCATTTATATATTACTACCATTTGGACTTATACTAAAAGAGCCTGATCTTGGTACGGCAATGATGCTGATCATCACAGGATATGGTATTTTATTTATAATAGGAGTAAATAAAAAAATTTGGCTAACACTCGCTATTTGCATCGGTGTAGCAGCTCCAGTAATTTATGAAAGCTTGCACGACTATCAAAAAAAGCGAATAGTAGATTTTTTGAGTAAAGAGCCAAGCTATCAAGTAAGGCAATCTATTATAGCAATAGGAAACGGCGGAATCACCGGAAAATCGGCTGAAGAAGCTACTCAAACTAGATTTAAATTTCTACCTATAGCAACAAGTGATTTTATATTTGCCTATACTATAGAAAGACACGGTTTTATAGGAGGCATGGTGCTTATCTTGCTTTATGGATTTTTGATAGCTCATTTATTAAGTCTTAATTATAAACTAAAAGGAAATTACTTTATAAAGGCCGTCACAAGCGGAATTTCCATTTTAATATTTATATATGTAAGTGTCAATATATTTATGACTATAGGTTTTGCGCCTGTTGTAGGAATACCTCTGCCATTTTATAGTTATGGCGGAAGTAGTTTTGTAACGTTTATGTGCTTATTTGGGATATTGCAAAACCTGCTTACATTTAGATTTGATCCTACTTATAGATTTATAAAGATCAAATTTTAATGATTTTTAACTAAGTTTTGAATTTGACTTTTCACATTTTCGTATGTTAAGTTTGAAACTTCTTTTATAAACCTACCTTTTTTATCAAATAAATATATAGACGAACTATGCGCCACAGAATACTCCATCACAGAGTCATTTAAATCTACTATTTGATATTTGGCTCCATAATTTTTAGTTACTCTATCTAGCTCACTATCGCTAAATCTCAAACAAACAGAATTCGGATAAAAGTACTTAGCAAACTCATCACAACTTTTGATATCATCTCTTTTTAGATCAAGAGTAACAAACAAGATCTCTACAGAGTCATTTATCTTAAGCTCATTTAGAGCTGTTGAAACCAAAGTGAGTGTCGTAGGGCAAACATCCGGACAAAATACATAGCCAAAATACAATATCTTGTATTTACCATCAAAACTCTTCATGCTAACTTCACCATTTACGGTAGTCGCTTCAAAATCATATTTAAATATTTTTAACTTATGATTTACTAGCAAAAATGCGCCAGAAGCGATAAACACAAAGACTAACAGATATAGTATCTTTTTCATTCATATCCCTTTGAGTTTAATATAAACATAACTTTGCATTGTATCACAGTAAAGATTAGAATAAAATTATATAAAACTTATTTAAATTTAGACATTGATAAATATCAATATAAGATTTAATACAAAATGATATAAGTTTAAAAAATAATAAGGAGTATCATTATGTTTAAATCACTCTATTTTAGAATGAGAATAATACATATAGCAGGAATCTTAGTTTTAGCGATAAATGCTTTTTTCTTTACCGAAAATCAAATCGGTCAAATAGTACAATACATAATAGTTGCGGCACTGGTATTTCACGATATCGATGAAAAAAGATGGGGAGTAGATATGACCAAAGAGATAATAAAAAAGTTGAACAATATAACATTAAACTCAGATATTAAAGTAAATACGTCTTTTAGCAAGGAAAATGGAAAAATCCTTTCGAGCATAGATGAATTTAAAGAAAATATTAAAATTATCGTAGCGGCAATTTCTGAAAATACCATTAAAAATAGTCAAAACATCAAAGGATTAGAAAATATAGGAAATTCGCTATATATTTCCAACAATAATATGAAAAATATCGTAGATATAACATATTCAAAAACAAACTCTATCAACACCCTACTCGATAATTTTATCAAAGATATACTCCAAGCAAAAGCGGATCAAGAAAGCATGTTCAGCACATCTCAAGAAATTAAAAATTTATTAGAAGACGTGCAAAACTTAGTAAAGAAAATTTTCAATCAAAACAGCGAACTTGCGGATCATTTCAACTCTTTAAAAAACAACATAAATTCGATAATGAAAATAGTACAAACCGTAAGTAACGTAGCAGATCAAACAAACTTACTAGCATTGAATGCAGCTATAGAAGCAGCCAGAGCCGGAGAACACGGAAAGGGATTTGCAGTTGTTGCGGACGAGATAAGAAAGCTATCTGAATCAACGCAAAACTCGTTAGAAGAGATAAATAATAATATAAAAGAGATCACAAAAGGTGTTGATAATAGTAAAAATTCGCTATCATCGACTATGGAAAATGTAGATTATTTGCTATCAAAAAGCACAGATACGAATGAAAAATTAAACAACTTTGAATCTATTTTTAACAACAACTACAAAACCACTCAAAAGATTATAGAACATAGCTCGCAAACTAAATCAAATTTAAAAGACATTACTGCAGAAGTAGGCAACATCGGAATTCTAGCGGATAATAGCCTTGTAAATTCAAAAGATATAAATGAAATTTCAAAAGATATAAAAAACAGTTTTGATGAGCTACAAAGAGCCGTAGATAGCTTTTTTAAATAAATACTTAATTGATATATTTGAGCTTAGACTCGAATATATCAAAAAACAATTTGATAAAGATAAAAAATAGCTATTTTTTATAAAAATAAATTTGAAAATATCTTAAAAATTCAAATCTATCAAATAAATTTAAAATCCGTTTTTATAACTCTCGCCCCAATTTTCTAAAGCGATTAAAATATTTTCTAAACTATGGCCAAGCGGAGTAAGTGCGTATTCTACACGCGGAGGCACTTCGGCATAAACCTTCCTGCTGATGATTTTTGCATCTTCTAACTCACGTAAATTTTGAGTTAATACGTTTTGACTAATGCTTTGATTTTTAGTTGCACTTATACTTTTTTTAAGTTCGCCAAAGCGTTTTTTACCGCCCATTAAGTCTCTAATAACTAGAAATTTCCATTTATTGCCGATAAGATTTAAAGTAGTCTCCACAGGACAAGGAGAAAAATATCTATTCATGATAAAATCCTTTTTAAATTTCAAGCCAAATTATAACAAATTTTGAGATCAATATCTCAATTAAATTTAAAAATATTTAAAAAATTATACACTTTAAATCTCTAAAATAAACAATGCTATTAAAAATAATACTAAATTATAAAAAAATATCTACTTGTTTTTTAGAACTTAAATTTATTATAATTCTAGCATTAATTTTAGTATGCAAGTTAAAAATACAAATTTAGTTAGGTGATCATATGAAAAAGATAGCTATATTAGCCGCAAACGGTAAAGCAGGACAAGCAATCGTTTATGAAGCGTTAAGTAGAGGTTTTAACATAAGCGCTTTTATACGAAATGGTTTAAAACAGCAATTCAAAGACGATATAAAAATCGTGCAAAAAGATATTTTTTCTTTAAATTCAGAAAATTTGGAAGGATTTGATTATATAATTGATGGTTTTGGAGAGTGGGGAGATTTAAATTTGCATAAAAAACACATAGAACATTTATGTAAAATTTTACATAATAATAGGGCAAAACTTGTTATAGTAGGCGGCGCAGGAAGTTTATATATGGATAAAAATCATTCAACTATGCTTATAGATATGCCAAATTTCCCAAACGAATACAAACCTTTAGGAAAAGCTATGGCTGAAGGTTTAGAGTTTTTACGCAGTGAAAACAAGATTAATTGGTTATATGTAAGTCCTCCTGCCGATTTTATTCCAGATGCCCCAAAAAGTGGTAAATACAAAATTATAAGCGAAGAATTTGAGGTAAATGACAAAGGAGAGAGCAAAGGAAGCTACAAAGATTACGCAGCAGCTTTACTTGATGCTATGTTAAATTATAAACTAAATCGAACGCGCATAGGCGTAATAGGCTTATAAAATATACTATTTATATATTAAATAAAATCGCTTCAGCAAAACAAGTCAGATTGGAGCGATTTAAATTTATAAAACAGCATAAATTTAAATCAAAAACTATATCTTATAACCATTTTGGATTAGCCGTTAGACTCACTAAAAGCCAAATTTTATAGCTAGGTATCTCAAGTCTCTGCTCTATCTCATTGCGGATACAATCTAACTCTCTTACGCTAAGTATATCATTGCTGCTAGTGCTTAAAATATTAACTTCTATAATAAAAAATCTACCGCTTTTTGCAACGTGAGTATCATAATCCCTAAAGCCGTATTTTAGACTTAAACTCTGCATAATTTCTGTTATTTTATCATCAAGATCTTTAGGAGCCACCATAATTAAATCTTTAAGATTAGATATAAAAATTTTTAGCGGCGTCACAGAAAGAAAAATCGAAAATAAAACAAGCAAAATAGGATCTATATAAGGACTAAACCACTTTTCTTGGGCAGGATCAAAGATATAGATCAAACCAAAACAAAAGCTATAATGCCTCCACAGTATAAAACGCAATCTATAAGCCACTCTGCTCTATCTACGTAAATAAGTTCGGAACCTAAATATTTAGAATAAAAACTTGTATAAGTAAAAATTATAAAGCACAAGGCAAAAGCAACTATAGTATAAATCACAGCCGCGCCAAGCTACAAAGTATAACCTCCGCCAAAAATGCTTTTAATTGCACTAAAAAATGCATACAAACATACAACAAGCAAAATAAGACTTTTAAATAAATTCACCATAGGCTCAAAACGAATATATCCGTATTGAAAAATATCATCGTCTTCTTTATAAATATAACGAGCAGTAACCACGCTAAGAAGTCCAAGCCCAACGCTTACAAGAGCTATAATTCCATCAAAAACTATGGTCAAACTCTTTACGAATAGTCCAAAACCTATACCAAAAATTGCTAAAATAAGTGCGCAATACATAGAAACTTTGAGCACAAACTGCTCTTTATGGCTAATATTTTCTTTTGTAAATTCAATATCTTGAAGTTTATTATCTCTTATCTTTTTACCGTAATTTACCGCAGCTTTGCCAAATTGCATCAACTCTCCTTTATGAGTACTTTTAACATTGTAGCAAATTTAGCATTAGTATTTTTTAAAAAGATTTAAATACGATTTTAAATATATTTATTTTATATATTTTAAATTTTTCCAATGTAGCGTATAGATTGTTTTAAATTTAAAGCCTCATAAAAAGGCTTTAAATCTTAAATTTACCATTTGCTGTTTTTAGCTTCTTTTACCGAAGTAGTTGCCATTTGACTTATTTCATTTGCAAGATCATTTGTGCTATTTGTAGCTTCTAAGTTTGATTTGGTAGTTTCATCTATATTTGTAACGGCTTCATTTATCTGCCTTATAGCATCTGCTTGTTCGTTTATGCTTTGATTTACTTCATTTACGCTTTGAGATAGTATATTAACATTTGCTTCTATCTCACTTAGTGAGCGTTGAGTTCTTTCAGCTAGTTTTCTTACTTCATCTGCAACAACTGCAAATCCTCTTCCGTGTTCTCCGGCTCTAGCTGCTTCTATAGCTGCATTTAATGCTAGTAAGTTTGTTTGATCTGCTATATCTTTTATTACTACTATGATATTTTTTATATCATCACTATGTCTTATAACATCATTTGCCATATTTGATACAGAGTTCATAGAGCTACTCATCTGTTCTATAGCTGCAGCACTCTCATTTACATTAGTAGATTGATTTTTAGTTTGATTTGCTAAGTCTTGCATATACTCTTTTAACTGAATTGATTTTTGCTCTAGACTTTGGCCGTTTTTTAAGCTACTACTTAACATACCAGATATTTCATTTCCTAAATAGTTTATACCGTTTATAAGTCCTAACATATCGTTTTGTATACCGTGTATCTCTATTCTAGCTCTAAAGTCTTTATTTGAAAAACTAGTTAGAGTAGCTTGCATAGTAGATATCATAGAGTGCCACTCTTTTATCATCTCATTTAATAAATTCGTAAGCTCTTTTAGCTGAGCATTGTGAGGTTTGGTTGTAACTGTTTTACTAAGAGTACCTTTTTTAAGAGAGTCTATTACAAGATTGCTCTCTTCTATTGTTCTATTATCTTGCAAGAGTCCTTCTTTGATGCTTTGTATGTTGTTGTTGATTATATTTGCCATAGTTCCAAACTCGTCTTTTGAGACGAGGGGAATAATTTGAGGTTTATCCGTCTCTCCTGAGATAAATTTAAAAAACGATGTTAAACCATCTAATATAGCGTCTATAGATTTTTTGATAGATTTAGTTATGATTATAGATAATATCACACCTATTATTATAGACACAGCTATAATAATAATTATTGTTTTGGTTAGTAAAGATAGATAGTTTTTCATATATTCGATAGTATGTTGCATAGATTGCTCGTTAACGCTTTTGGTATCAACTATGCCTTTAGATATTTTACTTCCGAGTCCAAGAAGCTTGTTTAATAATTCATCCTTACCCCCCCCATAGCTTGCATAAGTGTATTTTTATATATTTTAGCATTTTCTAAAACTATTTTAAAATTAGCCTCATCATCTGCTGTTGAAAACGTATTTGGGTAATCTTTTTCAAACTGATCAACGACATTTGCATACTTATTTGCCGATTGCTTTAATTTGTCATAATCTATTATATTAGCAATGTATTTATACACTTCAATTCTTAATGTAAGTAGTTCGATATTTAACTTTTCTAAATGCGTTACGGAATCAATATTTTTTTCTTTGATAAAAGCTATAGACTCATTTGATTTCTTAAATCCCATAAATGCCGTAGTTCCGGATATTATAGTAAATAAAAGAAGAATAGCCGATAGCACCACAAGTTTAGTTTTGGTAGTTAAATTAGTAGTTAAATTTGACATATTTTACCTTTCAATTTTATTTTCTGTTTATCATATTACGTACTAAATTTAATGTAGATATATTTAAATTTTGTATATTTTATAAAAATATATCTTATAATTTAATTAATATATTATAATAATAATTCATATTTACTATGATTTTACAAATTTCTAACATCTAAATTAAATTTGTTTAAAGATTTTATAATTGATTGATATATAAAATTTAATATTTGACAGCAAATTTGTAAGTGCAAATGAAAGAAAATAAAATAGGCCAATTAAGATAATAAAAAAATACCGATTGATGCTAAAAATGGAGATATATTAAAGATTATATTTAAAAATATGCAGTGGTGGGTTCACCAGGACTCGAACCTGGGACCATCCGGTTATGAGCCGGATGCTCTAACCAACTGAGCTATGAACCCACTTGAATTGAAGTTGGGATTATATACTTTTTTTACTTAATAATTACTTAAATTACCTTGAATCCTATCTGCTTAATTCAGCCTAAACCAATAGTATTATGCGAATCATAATTCACAACATCAAGGTATTTTTAAATTCAGCAACTACATCATCGCGAAATTAAATTTGTTTACTACTTCCTTGTTTCATTTTATCAAATTCATCACCTATTATAGATAAATTAGGTTCGTTAGACATCTTTTTGATCATATTGCTATATTTATTTACCAAAAGTATAGCCAAACTAGAAAATACAAATCCTGGAAGCAACTCATAAACAACGCTACTAAGACCAAAAACTATCCATAACAACACAGTCACTCCACCCACTATCATACCAGCAAGAGCCGAAAGTGCGCTCATATGACGTGAGTACAAACTAAACAAAAGCGCAGGTCCAAAACTAGCTCCAAATCCAGCCCATGCATTTCCTACGACACCAAGTACTGTATCAGTAGAATTAAACGCAAACAAAGTAGCTACTATAGCAACTAATATAACTGCTAAACGTCCAACCAAAACTTGAGTTTTATCACTTACGTCTTTTTTATAAAATGCAAATATAAAATCCCTTGTTATCGAGCTAGCACTTACTAACAGCTGACTTGATATAGTACTCATAATCGCCGCCAAAACAGCAGATATTATAACGCCGACGATAAATGGATGAAACAGAGTCTCGCCAAGCTTTAAAAATACGGTTTCAGGATCGTTTAAAGGACTTCTTATTTCATTAAAATATACAAATCCTATAAGTCCGCTAGACATAGCACCTATGAGACCGATAACCATCCATGATATACCTATTCTTCTAGCACTATCAAGTTCTTTTGAGTTTCTAATCGCCATAAATCTAACTATTATATGCGGTTGTCCAAAATACCCAAGCCCCCAAGCAAGCAATCCTAAAATACCAAGAAAACTCTGTCCGGCAAATAAATTTAAATGATCTTGATTAGCGGCGGTACTATATTTATTTAATTCGCTAAAGAAATTTTCTCCATCAGGTATATTTAAATTTAAAAAAGCAACGACTGGTATGAGAACTAAAACTAAAAACATAAGCATTCCTTGAAATGCATCTGTCAAACAAACAGCTTTAAATCCGCCAAAAAATGTATAAGAAACAACTATCAAAAGCGTTAAAATGGCCCCGGAGCTAAATCCAAGTCCAAAAAAGCTTTCAAAAGTCTTGCCCCCGGCTATAATACCGCTACTTACATAAAGAGTAAAAAATACCAAAATGAAAATGCCGGAAATTATACGTAAAACCTTTGTTTTGTCTTTGAATCTATTTTCTAGATAATCTGGAATCGTAATACTATCTCCTGCAACTTCCGTATAAACCCTAAGACGTTTTGCCAAATATTTATAATTCGCCCAAGCTCCTATACTAAGTCCTATAGCAATCCACATATTTGAAATACCGCTTAAATAAAGCGCACCGGGAAGACCTAACAACATCCAACCGCTCATATCGCTAGCTCCGGCGCTAAGAGCTGTTATAAACGGTCCAAGACTTCTATTATCTAGCAAATACTCATTTAAATTTGATCTTTTATTGTAAGATAATTTTCCTATAGCTAAAAGCACGCCAAAATACAAAGCGATAGCGATATATGCTCCCAAACTCATTTAAAACCCCCAAAAACAATATAGTAGTTATCTTATCACATTTAAGTTTAAAAATATATATTTTTTTGTATAATTTACGATTATTCTAAATTTAAGCAAGGTTTTATATTGACAAATTTATATAATGAAAAATTTTTAAAATTTATATTTTCCATAGCTATTATAATTATAGGAATTTATTATACTTACCCAGTTAGCATAACAGATGCCCAAAAAGGCGCTTACGTAGATTCATATTTTACGACGTTAGGACTTACATTCGGCGGTATTTTTATAGGTATCGTACTTGGTTTCATATTAGCTTTTTTAAAGTTTTTAAATATCAAAATTCTATCATTTATCATAGACGAATACATAGATATAGTAAGAGGAACTCCGGTACTTTTGCAACTCATGATATTTGCCTTTGTCATACTTGCTACTCTTAGCGATAACTTTTACGCCGCGGTAATAGCTCTTGGACTAAACAGTTCTGCATACGTAGCCGAAATCGTAAGAAGCGGTATAAACAGCGTAGATAAAGGTCAAATGGAAGCAGCTCGCGCTATGGGACTTAGCTACAGCGTTTCTATGCGCCAAATCATCTTTCCTCAAGCCGTTAAAAACATACTTCCGGCTCTTGCAAACGAGTTTATAAGCCTATTTAAAGAGACTTCGGTCGTCGGACTTATAGGTATATTTGATCTTACTATGCAAAGTAAAAGCTTGCAAGCAACTCTATTTAGTCCCGAGCCTATCTTGTTTGCGGGAGTTATATACTACGCAAATGTTAAATTCTTTTCGCTTCTTGCAAAACTCTTAGAAAATAGGCTAAACAAAAATGATTAAAATAGAAAATTTAGTAAAAAACTACGGAAATTTAAAAGTTTTAAACAGTATAAGCACTGAGATAAAAAAAGGTGAAGTCGTAGCCATCATCGGACCTAGCGGCGGTGGAAAAAGTACGTTTTTACGCTGCATTAACCGTCTTGAAGAGCCTACGAGCGGTCATATTTTTATAAACGGTATAGATATTTTAGACCCTAAAATCAACATAAATAAAATTCGCCAAAAAGTATCTATGGTATTTCAGCATTTCAATCTTTTCGCAAACAAAACTGTAATGCAAAATCTCACGCTTGCTCCGCTTCAAACAGGACTTTACGACCTAAAAACAGCAAACGATAAAGCAAACGAACTGCTAAAAAAAGTCGGACTTGCGAGCAAGGCAAATGCTTATCCGCATAAACTAAGCGGCGGACAAAAACAACGCATAGCCATAGCTAGAAGCCTTGCTATGGAGCCTGATATCATACTTTTTGACGAGCCGACAAGCGCACTTGATCCAGAGATGATAGGTGAAGTTTTGAGCATTATGAAAGACGTTGCTAAGGACGGGCTTACGATGCTTGTAGTAACTCACGAGATGGGATTTGCTAAAAACGTTGCAAATAGGATATTTTTTATGGATAAAGGCATCATCGCAGTAGACGATACTCCGAAAAACGTCTTTGAAAACTGCACTAATCCGCGTTTGAACGAATTTTTAAACAAGATACTAAATCACTAAAAAAGGAAAACAAAATGAAATGTTTTTTTAAATTTATCGTTGTTGCTTGTATAGCGGCTGGTTTTTCTCACGCCGCAGACGTGATAAGAGTAGGCACAAATGCCACTTATCCTCCATTTGAGTTTATAGATGAACAAAACAAGATAGCCGGTTTTGATATGGATCTAATAGACGCTCTATCAAAAAAAGTAGGATTTGAATATAAGATAGTAAATATGAGCTTTGACGCTCTAATACCTGCTTTAAAAGCAGGCAAAATAGACGCGGTAGCAGCGGCCATGAGCGCAACTCCTGATCGCATAAAGGCAGTCAGTTTTACAAAGCCTTACTATAATACGGAAAATTTATTTATCAAACAAGCTAAAAACGGTGATCTAACATCAAAGCAAAACTTAGATGGTAAAAAAATCGCAGTACAATTAGGAACCGTCCAAGAAATAGCGGCTCGCGCTATGAAAGGCGTTAAAGTTATGGCAAACGAAGATATATTTGCAGCTATAATGGCGCTTAAAAACGGCAAAGTCGATGCTGTTTTAGTAGATAGTTCTATAGGTTATGGCTACTTAAACAAGAACAAAGATCTAGCTGAGTTTCTAAAAGAACCAGATGGTAGCGAAGGCTTTTCTATAGCTTTTGATAAAAACAAACATACCGATCTGATAGCAAAGATCAATCAAGCAGTTGAAGAGCTAAAAAGTGATGGCACTTATGATAAATTGCTTGCAAAATACAATCTAAAATAGCCTCAAACAAATAAAAAGGAGAGTTTGATGAATATAATTTTTAAATTTATCTTTGCTTTGTTATTGATGCTAAACTTAGCAAACGCCAAAACGTTGATATTTGGCTCAGACGCCGAGTATCCTCCCTTTGGCTATATGGATGAAAACAATAAAATAGCTGGATTTGACATAGATCTAGTGGATGCTATATCTAAAAAAGCTGGATTTGAGTATAAATTTATAAAAGTCGGATTTGACGCTCTAATACCTGCTCTAAAAGTCGGCAAAATAGACGCTATCGCAGCTAGTATGAGTGCTACAACTGAGAGAAAAAAATCGGTTGATTTCTCGTCTCCTTATTTTTATACAAAAAATTTATATCTAAAAATGGCGACCGACAAAGAGATCGCTTCAAAAGACGACCTTAAGAAAAAAAGGATAGGCGCAATGCTAGGCACAGTCCAAGAAAGCGTTGCTCACGGGATAAAAGGCGCAAAAGTCATAGCCACAGAAGGCATAGCAGGAAGCATCATGAACCTAAAAGCCGGCAAAGTCGATGCCGTAATAGTAGATAGTTCAGTAGGATACGGCTATCTTAAGAAAAACGCCGACATAGTAAAATGGCTTGAAGAAAACGGCGGAAGCGACGGTTTTGCAATGGCGTTTGATAAAGATAAACATAGCGAGTTTTTAGCCAAATTTAACAAAGCTTTAGAAGATATCAAAAGCGATGGAACATACGAAAAACTTCTTGAAAAATACGATCTAAAATAGCTTAGCCCTACTTTAGGGCTAAATTTAAGGACTTAAAATGTGTCAATTATATGTTTTAACTGACAAAGAACTCACTCCGCAAAACAGTATCTCCCAACAAATTTTAGAGCTCTTAAATTCAGGTATCAAGTTAATTCAATACAGAAACAAAACACAAGATCACGATATAAAATTACTCAAATCCATAGCTAATTTATGCGATGATTTTAACGCAAAGTTTATCATAAACGATGATCCGTTTCTAGCAAAAGCTTGCGGTGCGCACGGTGTTCATATCGGAAAAGACGATGAAGATATAAAAAAAGCAAAAGAGCTACTAGGTAAAAACTCCATTATAGGAGTTAGTTGTTACAATGACATAAGTTTAGCGCTAAAAGCCCAAAAAGATGGTGCTTCTTACGTTGCTTTTGGAGCGATGTATCCAAGCCAAACAAAGCCAAACGCTCCTCTTTGCGACCATAATACTATAAAAAAAGCAAAAGAGAATTTAAACGTTCCTATCTGTGTCATAGGTGGAATAAATGCTCTAAATTTAAAAGAAGTTAGTGCTCTTATGCCTCATCTAATAGCTATAGTAAGTGCCGCTTACTCTCCAAAAAGTATCAGTGAAAACATAACAAATTTAAACAATATAATAAGGAATTAAATGGATTTTTTAAACGCAGTAATACTAGGAATAGTCGAGGGTCTGACCGAGTTTTTGCCTGTTAGCTCGACTGGGCATATGATACTTAGCGCAAAGCTGCTTGGACTTGAGCAAACAAGCGTGTTAAAATGCTTTGAAGTTGTTATCCAGCTAGGAAGCATCTTAGCGGTCGTGTTTATGTTTTTTGATAGATTAAAAGAGGATTTTAACCTTTGGATAAAGCTTGCTATAGGCTTTGTGCCCACAGCTATCATCGGCTTTTTGGCTTACAAACACATAAAAACATTTTTTGAGCCAAGCACCGTTGCTTATATGCTCATCATCGGCGGTATCGTTTTTATAGTAGTTGAGCTTTGGCATAAAAAGATAAACTATGAGGGCGATACGAAAACCTTACACGAAGTGAGTTTCAAACAAGCTTTTATAATAGGACTTTCTCAATGCTTTGCCATGATACCCGGCACTTCAAGAAGTGGGTCTACCATCATAACCGGTCTACTTTGCGGACTTAGTCGTGAAGTTGCGGCTAGATTTAGCTTTTTACTAGCCATCCCTACTATGTTTGCCGCAACTGCTTATGATAGCTATAAAAACGCAGATATTTTCGTGCAAAACAAAGAAGCTTTATGGATATTTTTAGTCGGCGGATTTATGGCATTTATAGTAGCTTTGATAGTTATCAAGCTGTTTTTAAAATTCGTATCTAAATTTAGCTATATCAGCTTTGGAATATATAGGATAGTACTTGGTTCTATATTTTTAATCTATATTTTATAAATTAGAAATAATAACCCTTAAAATAAATATAAAAGCAACTCTATGAAATGATCATAAGTTAGATAAAAATTTAATAATTTTATATGGTTTGTTTAACGGCTTCTTTTATAGAATTTAAAAGATAATCTATATCATCTTTTGTATGAGTATAGTGCAGACTAACTCTTACAAAACCGGGCTTATTTAAAAACTCATCATCATCTTTAAGCCCGAGCAAGTCGTGTCCGTATGGTCCGGCGCAAGCGCAACCGGCGCGTGATTGAACGCCAAATTTAGCACTTAAAGTATTTGCCAATACGTATGGAGAGATATCTTTTATATTAAACGAAAATATGGGTAGTTTTAAAGCGGATTTCGGACAGTAGCAAATCATATTTTTTATACTTTTTAGACTATCTTCAAAGTACTCGAGATGCTGCTGTTCTATCTTTTTAATCCTATCTAAACCGATATCGTTTCTTAGTTTAAAAGCTAGATAACCTCTTATTAGCTCTATTATTCCAGGGGTTCCCGCATCTTCTAAAAGCTCGACATTATCTAAATATTTTACGCTTTTTCTACTTACATAGCTTACAGTACCACCACCTGCAAATGTAGGCTGAGCGCTGCTACAAAGCTCCTTTTTAATAACCAAAAGCCCAGAACTACCAACGCCGCCTAAAAGTTTATGAGGAGAAATAAAAAGTGCATCATATAGATCACAGGGTATATTTTCATAAGGAGAAATACTTGAAGCGTCTAATGCCACTATACCGTTATATTTCTTTACCATTTTATATAAATTTGCAATATCGGTTTTGACGCCAGTTACATTTGAAGCAGCGCTAAAACTCGCTATAATTCTTCTATTTCTATTTATTTTCAAAACTCTATCTAGCTCACCCCAGTGGATACCGCCATCAAGAGCTAAAGGAACTCTATAAATTTCACAAAGACCGCTTCTAAAGCTAACTTCGTTGCTATGATGTTCATAAGGACTAACTATAACAAGAGGTAAAGAGTCGTTTTTTAAATTTGAAATTACGTTTTGAAGTATGGTTTTAGTCGCAGGAGGAAGATAAATTCCCATAATTTCTTGAAATTTTTTTATGGCTGCGGTACTCCCAAATCCACAAGGCAAAAGATAAAAATCATCACTAATTTCCAAAAGCGTTTTCAATCCGTTTCTAGCATTTTCATAATAATTTGTAGTAATTTTCGCACAATCGCTACATTCACTATGAGTATTCGAATATGTATGCAATACTCTTAAAATTTCATCTTCGACGCCTTTGTATCCAAGTCCAGAAGCCGTCCAATCAAAATAATAAATCCCCTCTTTTAAAATTATATTTTCTCTTACTTTTTCTAAATTTAGCAACAATATTTCCTAATTATTTTTATATAATTATACAACAAACAAGATTAAGATTTCAAATTTAAACTAGTTTTTTGTATAATTACTAAAACAATGAGGAGATAGTTATAACAAGTAAATTTTTAGACTCCGGCAACGATACTGGAGTACAAAACATACTTGAGTTTTACTTTGTGTTTGATAGAATTTTGAAAAATTATGATAATATTTTTGAAGCTATCGAGTATGAAATTTTGCGTAATTATAAAAATATATCTAAACACTTTGATTTTGATGAAAATGATAAAGAGATAAAAATATTTCTCAAAAAACTTGCAAGAAGCGATAGAAAGCGATTTAACACATTAAAGCAAATTCCACGTAGAATAGGAAGCGTAATAATAAATAACTTATTATCAAAAAATATTATACAAATCGAAAAATCCAGAGAGATAAAACCGAAATCAACCAAACATCACAAAATCAAAAAAGAACTAAGACACTATCAAGTCCAAGACAAAATACATTTTAAAAACAACTTTACAAGATTTTGGTTTAGATTTTGTGAGCCAAATTTAGAACTATTAGATAAAAATGAGTTTGAAACTGTTTTAAATTTAATAAAGCAAGGATTTGAACTATACTGTTCGCTGCCTTTTGAACTAGCGTGTATGGAGCTTTTAGCAAAAGAGTTAAATATACAAAAAGAGTTAATTACAAGCTACTGGGATAAAGAAAACGAAATTGATATTTTTGTAGAATTCGATGGATTTACCGTAGTTGGAGAAGCAAAGTACAAAGATAGAAAAATATGCAAGAATGTATTAAATATACTTCAAGCAAAATGCAAAAGATCAAATTTAAATCCAAATTTAATAGCACTATTTTCAAAATCAGGCTTTAGCAATGAACTTTTAAATTTAAAAAATGATAAAATACTATTATTTGAAATAAACGATTTTAAGGATATTTATGAGTGAATTATTGACAAACAACAGCGAAACAAAACATATTCAAGATGGATTAAAAAGTCTTATAGAACAGACTTATCTTATAGAAAAAGAATATAAAACTTTAACCACTTCATATGCAAATTTACAAAAATTTATCCAAGACATCGTTGAGAGCTTAGGTGCGGCTTTATGGGTGATAGATATAGATGGCAAAGCCGTACTAAAAAATGCAAAAGCAGATGAAAACGAGCATATCTTAAGCTTAATAGATTTTAGAAAAACAAATCAAGAAGTAGAATTTGGCTCGCAATTTTATGCTATAAAAATCACTCAAAATGACGGAAATAAAATAATCCTAGCAACAGATATAAGCGATGAAAAAAGAAGTGCAAGACTCGTATCCATGGGAGCAGTAGCAGCTCATCTCTCGCATGAGATTAGAAATCCTATAGGATCTATTTCTTTGCTCACAAGCACTCTTTTAAAAAGAGCCGATGACAAAAATAGACCCCTCATAGAGGAGATACAAAAAGCTATTTTTAGAGTTGAGCGCATCATTAAAGCAACTCTGCTATTTACAAAAGGCGTATGTATAAACAAGCAGGTATTTAACTTAGAAAAGCTTGAGCAAAACTGTAAAGTAGCAATCTCTCAATATGCTTTTAGTAAAGAAATTAAGTTTGTCTTTAGTGGATTTAATTCAGAAATCATAGGCGATATGGATCTGCTCGATATGGTTTTTAGTAATTTTATATTTAATGCTATAGACGCCATAGAAGAGGATGAAAGCGAAAGCGGAACGATAAAAATAGAGCATAAATTTGAAAATAATGAACATAATTTTTATATAAGCGATAGCGGAGTAAAAATAGATAAAGATATCGTTTTTGAGCCGTTTAAAACGACAAAATTAAAAGGAAACGGGCTAGGACTCGCTCTTAGTATAGAGATTATCTCAGCCCACAAAGGAAGCATTGCTTTGCAAAATGATCCAAAAGTATTTACTATTAGCCTGCCTTAGCTTCGTTTAGTATAGCATCTAACTCTGATTTGAACTCATCACTAACGATAAATTCAGTGCTGAAAATCATCACTTCTTTATCGTAATTATTAGTTATTCTAAGTAATAATCTTTTATTTCCATTTTTTTGATGATAAGAGTGAGCAAGTTGATAAATATAATTTATTTTTTGCTTATCTAAACTTATAATATCTATATCAACTTCAAGCTTTCCTATTATAGTAGCAGAGGCGCTTTGTTCATTCACTCTAGACTCATATCGTCTTCTATTTGTTTTAAGAGTGAAATTTCCATCTTTTGCATCATCAAGACTGATGATCTGATTTATTATAGGTTTTGACTGAGCGTCTTTATTTGGAGCAACTTTAAAAGCGTATATTGTATCTTGTTCATCTTCGCTCATATTGGCTATGAATTTACTAGTAGAATCAAAAGCTATCATCTCGGAATTACCGCTTATATCAACTATATTTAATATAGCCATTTCCATACCGCTTTTAGTTGTTCTAATATTTATATGACTCATTTTCCCTATGATAAGTATTTCACTTTCTTTGGTTAAATTTGGAATATCTTTTATTGTAGCGTGCTTGATAGTATCAAAATAATTTTGAAATTTAAATACTTCGTCATCCATAAGTTTGCTTGATTTCAGCGTAAATCTCTTATATAAAGCATCATCAAGGCTTATTATGTCATTTATTTTTAGCTTGAACTGCTGACCGTCTTTATTTAAAATAATTTTAAACGCATGTGGCTCATCAAGCTCATTTTGACTCATAGATTCTATTTTTTTATACTCGTCAAATGCGGTAGCTTCTATATTCCCATGAATATCAAGGATATTTATGATAGCCATTTTTTTACCTGTTTTTGTTATCTTTGTAGTTATATCTTCTATCTTACCTACTACTAATATCTCACTTCCATCTTCTACATTTTCAAATTCACTTGATACTGTGTAATTTATCTTATCTATTTTATCTCTATACTCGTCTAATGGATGACCCGAAACATAAACTCCAAGTATCTCTTGCTCGAATTTCAATATCTCTTTTTTATCAAATTCATCTTTGATATTAACAAGATCAACGCTTATCTCACTCATACTATCATCATCGCTAAATAGAGAATTTGTAGCATTCTTTTTGATATCCGATATACGTTTTGAGTTTTCTATGATAGTTTCTAGATTATGTATGAGCATCTTTCTAGTAAAACCAAAGTCATCAAATGCGCCAGATTTTATAAGAGATTCAAAAACGCGTCTATTTACAGTCGTGCAATCTGTTTTTGATATAAAGCTATCAACGCTTTCAAAAGGACCGTCTTCTCTAGCTTTTATGATATCTTCCACAGCGCCTACTCCAACGCCTTTTATCGCTGCCATGCCGTATATAATAGAGTCGCTTCCATCTTTTTGTATAACACTAAACTCCCTTACCGAATAATTTACATTTGGAGGAAGTAGCTTTATATTAAGTCTTTTTATCTCATCGATATATTTTATAATTTTATCTATATTGTTCTCTTCGCTAGTAAGCAAAGCAGCCATAAATTCTGCCGGATAATATGTTTTTAAATACGCTGTTTGAAAAGTTATAAGCGCATAAGCTGCTGAGTGGGATTTGTTAAATCCATACTCTGCAAATTTCATAATAAGCTCAAAAAGTGCGTCTGCTTTGCCTTCATCAAAGCCGTTTCTTTTTGCTCCTTCTAAATACTGAGTTTTGAGATGCAACATTTCATCTTCTTTTTTCTTACTCATAGCGCGCCTTACAAGATCCGCGCCTCCAAGGCTAAATCCTCCGACTGTTTGAACAACTTGCATAACTTGCTCTTGATAAACTATAACTCCGTACGTCGGTTCGAGTATAGGTTTTAAAGCGGCGAAAGCGTATTCTATCTTTTTCTTACCGTGCTTAATATCTATAAAATCATCAACCATTCCGGAATTCAAAGGTCCGGGACGATAAAGCGCTATCATAGCTATGATATCTTCAAAACAATCCGGTCTAAGCTTCGCAGCAAGAGATTGCATACCGCTTGACTCTATCTGAAATATACCCAGAGTATTTCCGCTTTGAATAGTTTCATAAGTTTTTTGATCGTTGAAATCTATTTTTTCCCATAAAATATCTACGCCAAAACGCTCTTTAATTAGTTTTTTTGCATTATCGATTACTGTTAGAGTTTTAAGTCCCAAGAAGTCAAATTTGATAAGATCAACATCTTCAAGGTAATCTTTTGTGTATTGAGTTACATAATGACCGGCTTCGGCATTGCTTTGTTTCCACAAAGGAGCCTTTTTCCATAGCTCTTCATTGCTTATAACAATACCTGCAGCATGCATTCCGGGGTTTCTATTCAATCCTTCAAGCTCACAAGAATATTCCCAAACCTGCTTTGCTAAGTCATTTTTTGCTATAAGTTCACCTATTTTCGGCTCTTTTTCGAATGCTCCATCTTCCATATCGCCTTTTTTATTTTTATGCGCTTTTAAAGTAATTCCCAACTCATCTGGTATAAGTTTTGCCATAGCATCTGCTTCGGAATATGGCATACCCATAACTCTTGCAACGTCTCTTATAACTCCTTTTGCCAAAAGCTTACCAAATGTTGCTACTTGGGCGACGTTGTATTCCCCATACTTTTCTATGACGTAATCTATAACTTCCCCTCGCCTATTTTGGCAAAAATCCACATCGATATCTGGCATACTTATACGCTCTGGATTTAAAAATCTTTCAAATAGCAAGTTATAAGGCAACGGATCAATATCAGTAATGCGAAGAGCGTAAGCTACAAGGCTTCCAGCTGCACTTCCACGCCCAGGACCTACTGGAATTCCTCGTCTTTTTGCTTCGTTTATGAAGTCGGCCACTATAAGCATATAGCCCGGAAATTTCATATTATTTATCGTATTTATCTCAAGATCTAATCTATCTTTATAAATTTGATGCTTAGACGGATCGATAAACTCGAGTCTTTTTTCAAGTCCTTGTTTGCACTCATACTCAAACAAAAAACTATCATTTTCTAAATCATATTCATTTTGCGGATGAGGCAGGATTATACCGCGCTCTTTTGCATATTCTTGAGTAAATTTAAAATTTGGTGGAGTAGCGTCTCCTAATTTTATTTCTAAATTGCACTTTTCTACTATCTCGTTTGTATTTTCTATAACTTCTGGCATATCGGCAAAAATAGCGCTCATCTCATCAGCCGATTTGGCATAAAACTCGCTTAGAACTTGTTCTCGTACTTTATCATCGAAATTTTTATTTGCTGAGATATATACAAATATCTTTTGAGCTACTGCACTATCTTTTGTGGTATAATGGGCATCGTTTGTAGCTATTAGTTTTATACCGGTTTCCATAGAAAGCCTGATTATATCATCATCTATTCGTTGTTGATCACCTATACCGTGTCTCATAATCTCAAGATAAAAATCATCGCCAAATATATCTTTATATTCCAAAGCAACTCTTTTGGCAGATTCATATCCGCCGGCTCCTCTTTTTAAATTTCTATCACTCAAATTTAAATGGAAATTTACTTCTCCAGCAAGGCATGCAGAGCTGCATACTAAACCTTCGCTATGTTCTCTTAAAAGTTTTTTGTTGATTCTTGGATAGTAGTAATATCCTTTTATATACGACATTGAGCTAAGATACATAAGATTTTGATATCCTACCTCATTTTTAGCAAATAGACAAAGGTGAAATCTCTGCCTACTCTCTTTGTTGCTTATATCTTCGTGATTATGTATATAAGCTTCAAGTCCTATGATAGGTTTTATACCCTCGGCTTTCATAGTTTTATAAAAATCAAGCGCCCCATACATATTTCCGTGATCGGTTATAGCGCATGATTTTATATTTAGCTCTTTTAATCTTTTGGCTAAAACTTTTATCTTGTTTGCACCGTCTAACAATGAATATTCGGTATGTAAATGTAAATGTGTGAAATCGCTCATTAGTTTTCCTTATTTGATAAATTGTATCATATAAGTACTAAAATAAAGCTTACTCGTATTAAATTTTGTAGAAAAAAAGGGCTTGAAACAAGCCCGTTTGAGATTAATCTCTTGGTCTAGCCTCATTTACTCTAAGTGCTCTACCGCCAACTTCTTTGCCATTGGTTCCTTCAATAGCTTTTTTTGCTTGTTCATCACTACTCATTTCGACAAATCCAAAACCTTTAGAACGATTTGTTTCTTTATCTTTTACAATTTTTGCGCGTGTAACTTCACCAAAACTACTAAAAACTTCTCTAAGCTCAGACTCTGTCATTCGATATGACAGATTACCAACATAAATGTTAATCACAACTACTATTCCTTACTGCTATTTATTCCGTATAAATTCGGTTGATATAATAATACCTAAATTAACCATAAAAAGCTATAGTAAATCTAAACTTTTCGTAAATATTTTCAAAATTTGTAAAAATTTGTTACAAAGCAATATAAAATTATACTTTTTATATTAATAATATTTATATAATAACTTTCATTTATACATTACTTATAAAAAGCAATATTATAAAATTTATACAAAAAAAATAAGATATATTTTAAATTTATCACATATTGTTACAAATTTACACATATATTTTTATAAATTTATTCAAATATTAAATTTAATATTACTTATTATTATATTTTTTTGTATTATTTATATTGATACCTTAAAAAATATAGGGGGAAATATGATAAACAAAACCATAGAGTTGGCAAGTGAGCTACAAAATAAAATTGTGCAAAATATCTCTAGGCACGAAAAAGTTTTTCATCAAAAAATGAAAAAACTTCTGCTAAATCCACAAAACAAAGTAATGTTAATAGAGCTTTTAGACCGCTCATTTAGATGCAAAGATAAAAAATCCAGTTTTGAACTCATACAATACACGCTAAACAAATACGGTATAGCGGATTTTTTCACTTCTTATGAAAGATTTCTGCTTTTAGCTTTTTTAAATTTAGGCAAATTTATGCCTGATATCAGCGTTCCGTTTTTTATATCTCATTTAAGAAATGAAACAAAAGATATGGTTTTAGATGCCAACGAAAATAGTTTAAAAAAGCATATAAAACTAAGAAATGAAGATAATATAACATTAAATATAAACCTAATTGGGGAAGAAGTCCTTAGCGAAGCAGAAAGTTTATACCGAATACAAAAGTACGAAGAGGCGATAAAATCAAAGTATATAACATATATCTCCATCAAAATAACTACTATATTTTCTCAAATAAACATTATAGACTTTGAGTACTCTAAAAAAGAGATAGTAAAAAGATTAGATAGGCTCTATCAACTGGCTTTAGAAGAAGAAAAAATAAGCGGAATTTCTAAATTTATAAATCTCGATATGGAAGAATACAGGGATTTAGAACTTACGGTAGAAGCTTTTATGGATAGTATTTCTAAATTTAATATAAAAGCAGGAATCGTATTGCAAGCTTATATTCCAGATTCATATCACTACTTACAACGATTATTTGAATTCTCTAAAGAGCGCGTTTTAAAAGGATTTGCACCGATAAAAATTCGCCTTGTAAAAGGTGCAAATAAACAGAGTGAAGAAGCAATATCTTCTCAAAAAGGATGGGCTTTGCCGACATTTGATAGAAAAATAGATACGGATTCAAATTACAAAAAAATGCTTGATTTCGTATTAAGTAAAGATAATTACAAATTTATAAATATCGGTATCGCTAGTCACAATATCTTTGAGATAGCTCACGCTTATATCAAAATAAAAGAAGCCGGCGCGACTGAGTCATTTAGCTTTGAGATGTTAGAAGGTATGAGTATCCAATGTTCATATGAACTATCAAAACTGCATGATATCATACTTTATGCTCCTGTTTGCAGCGAAGAACATTTTAATAACGCAGTCGCGTATCTAGTAAGAAGACTTGATGAAAACAGTAGTACGGATAATTTTATGCGATATTTTTTCAATCTCGAAGTAGGAAGCCGCGAGTGGAATACCCAAAAAGAGTTATTCTTAAAATCTATAGATAATATTTCAAATATAGACAACTCTGCACGCAGAACTCAAGATAGAAGCGTTAATTCGCACACAAACTCATATGATGAGTTTGAAAACGAGCCAGATACTGATTTTATCTTAGCTAAAAATAGAAAATGGGCACAAGATATAAAATCTAAATTTGAAAATATGCAAAATTTAGAAATCTACCCAGTAGCAAAAGATATCCTAAAAACCGATGATATGGACTCTTATAAAGTTTTCGATAAACCTCTTAACAGAAAAATAGGAACCGTGCATTTAGCAAATATAGATCAGATAAATAGAGCATTAAAAACAGCAAATGAGTCGAATTACAGCGATTTAAGTCATGATGAAATTTATAAAATACTATCAAAAGCAGCTGAAATTTTTAGACAAAAAAGAGGAGATCTTATAGGAATAGCCGCCCTAGAAGTAGGCAAAACATTTTTAGAGCTAGATCCCGAAGTGAGCGAAGCTATAGACTTTTTAGAGTTTTATCCACACTCTTTAAAAAAGCTAAAAAATGAATATCAAAATATTAAATTTGCACCAAAAGGCGTAGGCGTAGTTATAGCTCCGTGGAATTTCCCTATAGGCATAACGACCGGAACTATAGCAGCTCCTCTTGCAGCAGGAAATAGAGTTATTTATAAACCATCAAGTCTTTCAGCCATAACCGGATATAAAATATGCGAATACTTTTGGGAGGCTGGAGTTCCTAAAGACGCGCTTATATTTTTACCTGCGCAAGGAGCACTGATATCAGAACATTTACTAACAAACGATAGCATAAAATTTACTATACTAACAGGTTCGGAAGATACGGCGAAAACTATACTAGAAGCAAATCCTTGCTTGATGCTAAGTGCAGAAACCGGCGGAAAAAATGCTACAATAGTTAGTAAAATGGCAGATAAAGATCAAGCGATAAAAAACGTAATCCATTCGGCTTTTTCAAATTCAGGTCAAAAATGCTCCGCAACTTCACTTTTGATACTAGAAGAAGAGGTCTATAACGATAATAATTTTAAAAAATCTTTAGTAGAAGCAGCTTCATCTTTACAAATAGGAAGTCCTTTTGAGCTTAAAAACAAACTTGCAGCATTAGCTAGCAAACCAAGCACAAAACTGATAAAAGCGATCAATGAGCTAAAATCTTATGAGCAATGGGCATTAAAACCGCAATTTATAAATGATAATCCGCATTTTATGACTCCTGCGATAAAATATGGAACAAAAGAGGGAGATTTTACGCATATGACGGAGCTTTTTGCACCGATTTTAACGGTTATGTGCGCAAAAGATCTAAATCATGCCCTGCATTTAGCAAATAGCACCGGATATGGACTTACGGCCGGATTTGAAAGTTTAGATGAAAGAGAGTGGGAGGTATTTCATCAAAATATAGAAGCCGGAAATATCTATATAAACAAGCCAACAACAGGAGCTATCGTACTTCGTCAACCTTTTGGAGGAATTAAAAAGTCTGCCATAGGATTTGGTAGAAAAGTCGGAATATACAATTATATCACGCAATTTACCGATATCACAGAAGATGGATGCGATATAAATTTAAAACCGTGCGATATATCAGATAAGTTAGAAAAACTAGATATACAAGGTTATGAATCAAACATTTTGAAAAGTTTAAAAGAGCTATCTTTTATAGCTAAAAGCTATGCTTATCATAATGAAAATGAGTTTAAAACCAAAAAAGACTATGTAAATATAACCGGCGAAGATAATATATTTTCATACACAAAAGTAAAAAATACAGGATACAGAATCAGCAAAGACGATAGTTTAAGAGATATTTTTGCGATCATTATAGCTCACGAAATTTTAGAAATACCTTTATATATAAGTTTTGAAGAAAATAGTAATATACAAATCGTATTAAAAATAGCAGACGCTTTAGGGATCGCTTTAAATTTAAAACAAGAAGATCTTGTAGATTTTTCTAAGAAAATACATGAATTTGATAGAATAAGATATCTGAGTAAAGCATCTAAAAATGATATTGTTTACCAAAAAGCCGCTAAAAATGCAAAGATAATAGCAAATGCCAAACCTCTATCAAACGGTAGATTTGAGCTGCTTTACTACCACAATGAAAAATCTTTGAGTATCTCGTATCACAGATATGGAAATTTAGGTGCAAGAGCTTTACAACATATGAAAGGATAAAACATGGAATCAGTAAATTTTAGTATAGAAATAGCAGTAACATTTGTAGCATACTCAGCTTTGATGTTGTTTATAGGATTTTATTTTTTCAAACAAAATAAAAGCACAGAAGACTACTTTTTAGGTGGAAGAAGCATGGGGCCTGCAGTATCTGCCCTATCTTCAGGAGCTTCTGATATGAGCGGATGGCTGCTCATGGGGCTTCCTGGAGCTTTGTACGTAAGCGGATTTTCACAAAGCTATATAGCTATAGGTCTTACTGTAGGCGCATTTTTAAATTGGAAATTTGTAGCAAAAAGGCTTAGAATTTATACTAGCGTAGTAGCAAATTCTATCACTATACCTGATTATTTTGAAACGAGATTTGATGATAAATCTCATATTTTAAGGATACTTTGTGCTATCGTCATTTTGATATTCTTTACATTTTACGTATCGGCAGGATTAGTCGGAGGAGCTAAGCTTTTTGAAACAACATTCGGTTTTGCATACGAAAATGCTTTGACAACAGGTACTCTAATCATAGTTATATACACATTTTTAGGTGGATATAAAGCTGTTTGTTGGACAGATCTTGTGCAAGGTCTGCTTATGATGTCGGCTCTGATCATAGTCCCCATAGCTATGATCTATCATATAGGCGGTTTTGGTGAAGCTATTAATATAATAGAAAATATAAAACCGGGGGTACTTTTAATGAATGAAGGCATAGGCGTTCTTGGACTGATATCAACTCTTGCTTGGGGACTTGGGTATTTTGGACAGCCTCATATATTAGTACGTTTTATGTCTATAAGATCTGTCAAAGATATACCCACTGCTACTTTTATAGGCATATCTTGGATGGTTATTTCTCTGATTGGGGCTTGCCTTATAGGAGTTGTGGGAATAGCTTACGTTTATAAATTTAATCTTAGTTTGAGTGATCCTGAAAAAATATTTATCGTGATGAGTCAACTGCTTTTTAATCCTTGGATAAGCGGTATACTTCTTTCAGCTATTTTGGCTGCTATTATGAGTACAGCAAGTTCTCAGCTTTTGGTATCTAGCTCTACTATAGCCGAGGATTTTTACAGAAGGATATTTAATAAAACAGCGTCTTCAAAAACAGTTATGAACTTAGGAAGAGTAGGAGTACTGATAGTCGCTCTAGTAGCTTTTATCATATCAACAGATAAAAACTCGAGCATATTATCTATAGTAGCTTACGCTTGGGCTGGATTTGGCGCTAGTTTTGGAAGCGTTATGCTATTCTCGCTGTTTTGGAGTAATATGACTAGACTAGGAGCTATAGCGGGTATGATAGTAGGAGCTATAACAGTAGTAGTTTATAAAAACTTTTTATCTGCATATTTAGATATTTATGAGATAGTTCCCGGATTTATATTTGCATCTTTGGCGATCATTGTAGTAAGTTTATGTACAAAAGTAAGGCCCGGTACAAAAGCAGCTTATGAAACTATGATTAAAGAGTTATAACAATATATCTAGTATCACCGATTTTGGTGATACTATTTTATAGATAAATATTAAAAATTTAAAAAATATTTGTAAATTTAAGATTCGAATTTAATATCTATAATTCCCTAATAATCACTATTTTCTGCATATATTAGCCACTAATTTAAATTATTATTTAATATTAAGTATAAAATTAAATAAATTTTAAAACTTATTTGTATAAAATAATTAACAAATAAAAATTAAACAAAAAGGAGGGAATCGAATTTGAGACAATGCAAAGCATTTACAAATCTTTTTGGCGTGTTTATCGTGTTGCTATTTGTCCTATTTGGCGTAGGCTTTTATACGTTTTATAACGCCAAAGGTACTTCATACTTTAGCAACGATAGTAAATCCTGTAATAACTGTCATATAATGAATGACGTATATAACGACTATCTAAATGCGCCACACTCTAAAAAAGTCGCGGGCAAGCCAAGAGCAAGCTGTGTAGACTGCCATTTACCGCATAATTTCATAGATAAATGGATCGCAAAAGGCAAAAGCGGTTTGAGCCATGCTTACTCATTTACATTTAAATTAGATGAGTTACCGACAAATTTAAGCACAACCAACAACAGTAAAATGATGGTGCAAAATAACTGTATCGAGTGCCACACAGAAATAGCATCTAACGTGATCAACTCAACAACAAATCCACACAATGACAGATCTCTAAGCTGCGTATCATGTCATACCGGTGTCGGACATAAAAGAGGATTTTAAAATAAAGGAGAAAATATGAATAAAAAAGGTGTTATCTATTTTGCAATTATTGTTGTTATCATAGCGATAGCAGCAGTATTGATGCTAAATAAAGATATTAGTAAAAAACAAAATGAAGGTACAGGAGGCATAGCCTCTAAGGAATTTGTAGAGCTTAGCGATAATAACCCTACTTTCGATCATTGGGGTAAAAACTTCCCAGATTATCTTGATATGTACTTAACTGTAGAAACAGAAAAACCTGTTAGTACCGAGTTCGGAGGTAACTTAGCTTACTCTAAGCTTATACGCTATCCACAACTTACTATGTTATGGGCCGGATATCCGTTTTCTATAGACGCAAATGAAGAAAGAGGTCACTTCTGGGTTCAAGTCGACCAAATGGACACAGCAAGAAACAACAAAGACTTTTTAAATGCACACGGATTTGCAGCATTTGGCGGACAACCTGCTGCATGTATGAACTGTCATAGCGGCTGGTCTCCTTGGCTATACAAAAATGCTGCAAAAGGCGACTGGATAGCATTTAACTCTACAAAATACTGGACTATGATAAAAAACGTTCCAGCAGTAAATGGTATGGAAGAAAACTCTGTTGAACACAGCGGTCCTCACGGTGGTAAAAGAATGGGCTTAACATGTGCTGATTGTCACAATCCAAAAGATATGAGCCTAAGACTTACTAGACAAGCAGCTATAAACTCTTTAATCATGAGAGGTTATGAAGCAGACAAAGAACAAGGCGTAAAAGCCACCAGAGAAGAGATGAGAACTCTAGTTTGTGCACAATGTCACGTCGAGTATTACTTTAAACCTACTGGTGAAAAAGTAAAAGTAATGGGTGAGAGCATAGCAAAAGACGCTACTAAAACATGGTGGAACGGAAAACAAAAAACTTATGACGAATTTGATTCTTGGAGAGACGGAAATAAACCTACACAGATCGAAGTTGATGGTATAGAGCTTATATACCCTTGGTCGTACTGGAAAAAAGGAACTCCATTTAGAATTGAAATGTTCGATGATCATTATGAAGCGGTACGCGGTGTATTTGATAAAGACTGGCCTCATAAAATAACAAAAGCTCCTATGCTAAAAATCCAACACCCAGAGTACGAGCTATACAGCGGCGGTGTACATGCTGCAAACGGCGTAAGCTGCGCTGATTGTCATATGCCTTATATTAGAAAAGGTTCTAAGAAAATGACAAATCACAATGTTACATCTCCGCTTGCAAACATAAATGCGGCTTGTAAAACTTGCCATACTCAAAGTGAAGATTATCTAAAATCGCAGATAAAAGATATCCAAAACTCTGTAGCATTTGATCTTAGAACAGCTGAATACAGCATCGTAAGTCTTATAACAGATATCAAAAATCTAAGAGACGCTTTAAGTGCTATGCCGGCATTCCAAAAAGACGGTAAGGCTGATGAAGGTAAAATTTCTGCTGAACTAAAAGACGTCCTAGAACTTCATAGAAAATCTCAAATGAGAGCTGACTTTGTCGGCGCTGAGAACTCTACTGGATTCCATAACCCAAGAGAGGCTTCGAGAATGCTTCTTCAATCTGTGGATATGGCTAGACAAGGTCAAACTCAGCTTGTGCAAATCGCCGCTAAAAACGGTATAACCGGCTTCAAAACATCTAATCTCGGTTTTGAAGATATGCAAAAACTAAATCCGGGCGAGATACGCTATAAAGTAGATCTAAACGGACATAAAGCAGGCGATAGATACTATGAGCATGACTATATAAACGGAAATCCACCTTCTAATCTTATAGAAGATGATAAGAATTTAAAACCATACAACTATAACGTTGTAGATAAAAAATAAGCTCTTAAAAGCTGATTTTGCCAGACTTCATATGAGGTCTGGCTTTAAAAATTTATTTAGATAATCAAATTTATATAACTACAAAATTTCTTTTTAGTTTTTAAATTCGTATCAAAATAAAAGTCCGTCTTTTACTTCTATATATTTTTCATTGCCTTGTAAAACTTTAACTAACTCTAAAGCAAATTCCATAGCAGTAGCAGGTCCTTTAGAAGTAATGATATTCCCATCTATAACAACATTTTTATCTGATACATAGCCGCCTTTTGCAACTACTTTTTCAAAACCAGGATAGCAAGTATAACTATCTCCCAAAACATTGGAGGTACTAAGAGCCCATGGCGCGGCGCAAATGGCTCCTATAAATTTATCCTTCTCATCAAAATCTTTTAAAACTTTTTGAAGTTTTTCACTTTTGGCTAAATATTCGGCTCCAGGAAGTCCGCCCGGTAAAACTATCATATCAAAATTATCAAAATTGATATCGTCGAAAGCAACATCGGCTTTCATACTAACATTATGAGCACCGATAGCCGTATCACTATTTAGCCCAACAAATACGGCGTCTATACCTGCTCTTCTTAGCACATCGATAATAGTTGTTGCCTCAATCTCTTCAAATCCATCTACTAACATAACAGCTACTTTCATTAATACTCCTTATATGAATTAAAAAATTATAGCCAATTGTAGCAAATATCACACAATATTTTTATGCATTGTGCTATTATATTTGATATCTTATGAAAGGATTTAGTATGGAAGTAAAAATATTTTACTGCAACTCTTGAGTTAACTTTCTCACAAAAGCTTCTAGTGTAGAAGACGAATTAAACAAGAATTTCCCTAGTGCGAAAGTTTCTAAAGAGGTTGGCGAAAAAGGCGGTTTTAAAGTTGAAGCTGATGGAAAACTAATTTATGACTACAATAGTTTCCCTAGACCGAAATTTCCAGACAATGGAGAGATAACTGCTACAATCATAAGAGAATTTAATCTCTAATATAACAAAGCCTTTGAATTGTAATTCAAAGGCTATTTAAATTTAAATAGCCTTCTTGATAATGATAATTTATTATTATATTAAATATATATCAAAAAATTATATTAAATATTATAAAATATTTATGCATATTATGCTATTATAACAAAATATTTTCATAAAGGATAAGTGATGCAAATAAAAATATTTTACTGCAACTCTTGAAATTTCCGTCCAAAAGCTTCTAGGTTAGAAGATGAGCTAATAAACAATTTTCCTGGTGTGGAAGTTTCTAAAGAGATAGGCAACAAAGGCGATTTTATAGTTGAAGTTGATGGAAAGGTGATTTATAATAATCATGATTTTCCAAGACCTAGATTTCCAGATGCTGGAGAAGTAACTGAAATTATAAAAAAAGAATTTAATATATAAAAACTAAAAGCCCTAATATAGGGCTTTTAATCTATTTGTTTGCTCTTTCTATATACTCGCCTCGCACGGTATCAACGCGAATAACTTCGCCTTCTAATACGTGAAACGGTATCTGAACTACGGCACCACTCTCTAATGTGGCTGGTTTTTTATTACTTCCTTGAGTATCGCCTTTGAAGTTTGGCTGAGTTTCAACAATTTTCAACTCCACTACTTGAGGTACTTCAACACCAATAGCTTTACCGTTATGAAATAAAATTTGAACCATCATCCCATCTATCATCCATTTTTTTGCCTCGCCGATATCTTCATCAGATATAGCAACTTGCTCATAGCTCTCAACATCCATAAATTGACAAAATTCTCCATCATCATAAAGGTATTGCATCTCTTTTTCTACTAAATTTGGAGATTCGCATTTATCCCCCGCATGAAAAGTTTTTTCTAAAACTTTTCCATTTACAAAAGACTTAATTTTTACTCTAACAAATGCGGCGCCTTTTCCCGGCTTTACATGTTGATACTCAACTATTTTATATGGAACGCCGTCTAACTCTATCTTTAAACCTTTTTTTAAATCACCCATTGAATATGAAGCCATATATTCTCCTTAAATTATAATACTGCGTATTCAGCCCAAACACAAGTTTCTAGTGCATTTAGCTTTGCTAAAATATCTTTTTTAATATCATCGTCGACTAATATAACCGCCAAAGCAAAACCATTATCATCGCGACCAAGCCTAAAGTCTGCTATATTTATTTTCTCTTCGGCCAATATAGAGCTGATAGAGCTGATAACGCCTGGTACATCTGTATTTTTAAATACTATCATTCTGCCTTTTGGCTTAAAATCAGTCTTAAATCCATTAACATTTACTATTCTTTGTTCAGTCTCGCCAAAAACAGTTCCGCTTATGGCAGTAGCATCTTTATCTGTTATGATTTTAACTGTTAATTTGTTTTTGTATCCGCTTTCTGGTAAAGTAGTTGCAGATACTTCGACGCCTTTTTCTTCGGCTTTAAATTTAGCATTTACATAATTTATAGTATCACCCAAAGTCTCTTTAAGGCAACCAACTATAGCAAAAGTAAGCATTGAATTTGCATACTCTGCGATAGATCCTTCGGCCTCTATCCTAATAGCTTTTATAGGTTTTTTATTTAGCTGGGCTCCAAAGTATGACATTTTAGATATAAGCTCTACATAAGGAGCAACAAAAGGAGGTAAATCTTCTGTTTTGATAGGCAAATTTAGCGCATTTGGGTAACAAATTCCTTTAGCTGCGCTTATAGCTTGTTCGGCTGCCGCAATCGCTATATTTTTTTGAGATTCGTATGTATTTGCACCGAGATGAGGAGTAGCACTTACATTTTCAAGATCAAGCAAAGGATGGTTTATGGCAGGTTCTTTAACAAATACATCAATCCCTGCGTAAGATATCTTTCCGCTTTGTAAACCTTTTAAAAGCGAATCTTCGTTATACAGTCCTCCCCTGGCACAGTTTATCAAACGAACTCCATTTTTCATTTTAGAGATCTCTTCGTCACCGATCATATCTACTGTTTCTTTATTTTTTGGAGTATGGATAGTAATAAAATCACATGCTAAAATATCATCAAAATTCATAGTATAAGTAACGCCCATATCGGTAGCTTTACTAGGATCGATATATGGATCATAAGCTATAACTTTCATACCAAAAGCAAGACTTCTAAAAGCTACTCTTGAGCCTATATTTCCAAATCCGATTACGCCAAGAGTCTTTCCGTAGAGCTCATTTCCGTACCATTTTTCTCGTTTCCAAGTTCTGTTTTGCTGCAAATCATTAACTGAATTTATATATTTTCTTGCACTATTTAATAAGTGGCACATAGTCATTTCAACTGCGGCTATAGTGTTTGCCGTAGGGACATTCATTACGATAATCCCTTTTTTAGAACAGCCGTCTATATCTACATTATCTACGCCTACTCCAGCCCTAACAAGCGCTTTTAAATTCTTACAGGCCGCGATAAATTTATCACCGCAATCAGTAGAACTTCTAGTGATTGCCACATCGGCCTGAGGTAAAATATCTAAAAGTTTATCTTTAGGCAGATCTACTGCATCAATTACACGCAAATCGCTCTGCGCATTTAATAGCTCAAAACCAACCGGATGTATTGCATCGCAAACTATAACTGTTTTCATAATTCAATCTTCCTTTATCTTAGAATGAATATTGTATTTTTTTAAATTTGAAACTATATCCTGTGCTGCTTTTTTATCGTCCGTATTGAGATGTATAATAGCATCGTCACCCTTTTTTACTATGGTTAAATTTACTTTGAACTCATTAGCAACTCTAGTTATACAAAATACAGAGTAGAAATCACATCTATCTATAACAAGTTCAAAATATTTTTGTGACTGATCAAATTTAGCATTATCGTTTATTTCGATAAACATTAAATTTGTAGGTAAAATAGAGTCGTTCTTTGTAAAAGCGGCAATTTTTTCAAACCAATTTCCAGCCTCTTTATACGAATAACCTAAATCATTACTAATGTTTTGTACAGCGGTCGTATGAGGAGCTCCTACTTGAGAAAATTTCCAAAGAAGTGCTCCGCCGCTTAAAACGAGTAGTAAAAGTATAATAAATACTATAAAGAGACTATTCAATCTCATAGGTGAATTAAGCTAACTGCTCTTTTATAATATCGCCGAGCGTCATTTTATCATCATCATTTATTTCGTTTAAAACTTCTCGCTCTTTTTGTCTAGCAAGTCTTTTTACACTCAATCTAATTCTATTTTTCTTCTCATCTATGAAAGCTATCGCAGCCTCTATTTTATCACCGGCTTTTAGTGTAAGAGGATCAAGAGAACCGATATCTTCTTTTCTTATAAGAGCATCAACATTACCCTCAAGGCTAACAAAAATACCAAAATCTTTAATATCCCTTACAGTACCAGTTACGATATCTCCAACCGAATGAACTTTAGCATATTGCGTTACAGGGCTATCTTTTAAATCTTTTTGGCTAAGAGATATCTTTTGATTTTTATCATCTATTTTTATAATCTTAACATCTATTTCATCGCCTGTTTTTAGTATATCTTTACATTTATCATTTCTATCCCAAGATGAATCTTCATTATGCAATAGACCTTCAAGAGCTCCAACACGTACGAATGCTCCAAAATTTGTTAGAGTCGTAACAACACCTTTTACGATATCTCCTTCTTTAAATTTAGAACTAAACTCGTCAAACGGCTTTGGAAGTAAATTTTTAAGACTAACTCTAAGTCTTCTCTCATTTACATCAATTTCAATAACTTCAACATCTAACTCTTCATTTTCTTTTATAAAATCTTTTGGATTTTTTATATTTTTATCCCAAGAAATTTCACTAATATGCAAAAATCCTTCGATATCATTTCCTAAATCAACAAAAGCACCATAAGGCTCGATATTGCTAACTATAACTTTTATAGTGTCACCAACTTCAAGACCATTTTTTATCTCATCCCAAGGATCTGGAATAGCTGCTTTTATAGATAATGAAAGATGTTTTTTATCGTTATCGTATTTTATAATCTTAACGTCAACTTTATCACCCTCTTTATAAAGAGTGTTTGGATTTACCGGACCTTTGTAACTGATTTCGCTATAATGAACTAAACCATCTATACCGCCTACATCAACAAACATACCATAAGTTGTGATTTTTTTGATTGTACCTTCAATAATATCTGTATTATCAATGATATTTGCTATAGCTTCTTTGCGTTTTCTTCTATCTTCATCAAGTAATTTTTTACGAGATACAATGATGCTTTGATCATTTTTATCTACTTTTAAAACCTTAGCCTTAAATGTTTTATTCATAACTTGATTTGAATCTCTAAAGCCACTTTGTGATTTTGGCATAAAAAATTCAATGCCATCTTCGCTTATAGCTACGAAGCCGCCTTTGTTTTTAGAGATTATTTTAATATCATAAATATTCTCAGCATTTTCATCAAAATTGTCAATAAAAGTTTTTACTTTTTCTTTTCTAAGAGCTTTTTTATGAGAAACTATAGGTCTACCATTTCTTGAACCTGTTATAGCAACTTTGATTGTATCGCCTATATTATATAGCAAACTACCACTGTCATCCGTAATCTCAGATATATTCATCACACCTTCTGATTTTTTACGAACATCAACAAAAACCTCGTCATCTTTTATATTAACGATGACACCATCACAAATAGTACTTTCTTCAGCCTTTAAAGACTCCTCAAACATAGCGGCAAAATCTTCCTCAACATCAATTTTATCGCTCATGTCATTACGAACAATCTTGTTCACCTCAGCCATCTTGGTCCTTTTATCTATAGATTTTCCTTAGTGTCACTATTGACTACAAGTATCAGATTGTATCTCATTTTAGCTTTGAATTACATTAACTATATGAACCTTAGCTATCTTTATGAGTTAAATTTTCTAGTTTATTTATAACATTTTGTATCACCCATTCAGGGGTACTGGCCCCTGCGCTGATACCGCATAATTTTTTATTTTGAAACCACTTTAATTCAAGCTCATTTTCACTTTCTATAAGATAACTATCTGGACAGAGATTTTTTGATATTAAATACAGCTGTTTTGTATTTGATGAATTTTTTCCGCCTATGATTACCATCACATCGGCTCTACTTGAAAGTTCTCTTACGGCTTCTTGATTTTCTAATGTAGCATTGCAAATAGTATTAAAAACCCTTACTTCTTTTACTCTTTGCATTAAATAACTTACAATTTTAGTAAATTTTTCTATTTTCTTGGTAGTTTGAGATACTACTGCTATTTTTGATGGAAGCTTAACTGTTTCAAGCTCACTTTCATCTAAAATCACATAAACATTTTTACTAGAGTAACTCATCACACCTTTAACTTCTGGGTGATTTATATCTCCAAAAAATACTATCTCATATCCTTCGCTACTCATTTTTTCTACTATTTGTTGTGGTTTTGTAACAAATGGACAAGTTGCATCTATAATCTCTACGTCGCGCGATTTTAAATTTGCCAAACCTTCTTTTGTTATACCGTGAGTTCTTATAATAGCTTTTTTTTCATTTTTAAGCTCACTTATATCTTTTAATGTTTTAACATTAAAATTATTTTTTAGTCTATCAATCTCAAGGCTATTATGTATAAGCTCACCTATTGTAGATGCATTTTTTGAATTTTCGGCTATTTTTATGGCTCTTTTTACTCCGAAGCAAAATCCATAACTTTTAGCTAACTCAATCTTCAACTCTAGCTCCCAACTCTCTTAAAAAATAACTAAATTTAGGAAAAGACGTTGCTATAAACTCACTTTTTTCTATATTCATACCACATTTTAAACCTAAAATAGCAAAACTCATAGCTATCCTATGATCCCCATGACTATCTATGGTAGCACTGTTTGGTTTGCCGCCTTTAATGCTAAATCCATCTTCTAATTCAACTGCTTCTATACCGCACTTTTTTAATGCAGCTACGGTTATGGCTATCCTATCACACTCTTTTACACGCAGCTCTTTTGCATTTTTTAATGTGCTAACTCCATTGGCACATGCAAAAGCTATAGCAAGAGCGGGGGCTTCATCTATAAGCCAAGATATATTTTGATTTACATCTACGGATTTTAATTCTGAATACTGTACACAAATATCGCCTATATCTTCATATGTGCTACTAGTTTTTGTATATGTTATTTTGGCGCCCATTTTTTCTAGTACTTTGTACGCTTCTATGCGAGTTTTATTAAGCAAAATATTTTTTATAATTATCTTCGAGCCGGGGATTATAGCCGCTGCTACGGCGTAAAAAAAGCATGAGCTAGGATCATTAGGCACATCTAAAATAAGAGGTTTTAAATAAGCTCCCTTTAGAGGTTTAACTTCTATTTCAAGCCCGCTTTGAGATATTTGAGCTCCCATTCCTAAAAGCATTCTCTCACTATGATCTCTACTTAGTTCAGGCTCTTTAAATTTGCAACCAGCCGAGCAAAGCCCGGCTAAAATAAGAGCGGTTTTTACTTGAGCTGAAGCAACTGAACTATTGTATGCAAAATAATTAAGCTCTCCGCCCCTAATTGCTAATGGAGCTTTATTTGCGCAGTCTCTACCATCTATTTTTGCGCCTATTTGCATCAATGGAGAAGCTACTCTTTTCATCGGACGCTCATTTAAATATTTATCTCCGCTTAAGACAAAAAAGCCATCGCATCCCGCTAAAAGTCCCATAAAAATTCTCATAGCAGTACCCGAGTTGCCGCACTCCAAAATAGCATTTGGGGAAACAATCTTTTTTGGAGGAGTAATGAGATAAACTCCGTTTTTAAACTCCACTTTAGCACCGAGTTTCTCTATAATTTTCAATGAGTTCATAGTATCTTCGGCTTCTAAATAATTACTGATTTTGCTTACTTTATCACTAAGAAGTGAAAATATAGCACATCTATGGCTTATAGATTTATCGCTCGAAACCTTATTAAACTCAGCATCAAATGGATTATTTAACGCTTCTACTATCATCTTAAACCTATGCCCAGCTTATCGTTTAGAGCAGCTAAAATTTTATCTATTGTATCTGCTATTTCTTCATCTTCAAGCGTTTTCTGCATATCTTGAAACGTAAATTTAACACTTAAGCTAACTTTGTCAGCAAGAGTCTCATCGCTATACAAATCAACAGGTAAAAACTCTTTTAAAGTAAGTATATTTAAGTTTTCTATGCAATTTTTAATTTCGATATATGGTAGATCTTTAGGAACTATAAAACTTAAATCCCTACTTATACTTGGAAATTTAGAGTAATTTTTAGCCATTTTTGCACTAAATTTGATCTTATCAAAATCAAGTTCGCAAACATAGGTTTTAGGCAGATCTCTTTTTAACTCTAAGTTAAGATCTAATCTTCCTATATAGCCTATGTAATTGCCATTTTTATATATAGATGCTTGTTCGAATTCGCTTAAAAAAACTATATTTTTACCGTTTTTTAGCTCTATTTTTCCGATTATATCTTGAATCAAATTTGCAAAAGTAAAAAAGTCGATTTCGGCTGGTTTTGCACCATTTAAAAGAGTCGGCTCATTTATAAGACCGCTAGCTATAAATCCAAATTTAGAACCTTGAATACCTGTTTCATCAAATACATCTCCAAATTCAAAAAGCCTTACTGATCTTTTCGAATTTTTAACATTTCTTTCGCATGAATTTAAAAGATGATTTATCAAAGTAGGTTTTAAGACTGCTAATTCGTTATTTATAGGATTTAAGATTTCAGTGCGACTTGGTTTAAATCCAAGCGCCTCAAGCTCTTCGGCGTTATCAAATATATAATGTACGCATTCAAAAAATCCAGCCATAGCAGCTTTATGACGTAGATCTTTAGAGTGTTTATAGCTTTCAAATGTAGGATTTATTCTGTTTTTTTCACTAAATATCAACGGAGTTGAAGGTATATTATCGATACCTATTATCCTTACTATTTCTTCACAAATATCATGAGTATTGCGTATATCGTGGCGATAAAATGGCACTCTTGCATAAATTTGCTCTTGTTCAACATTAAAAGTTATATCAAAACCGAGCTTTTTAAGTATCTTAATAACATCATTTCTTGAAATTTCACTGCCTATCATATTGCAAATTTCAGGACAATTAAAACTCACTATGGTCTGCTCTTTTTCAAGTAAAATTTGCTGCGCTCCTGCATATGGAGCTATCTTTTTATTTTTAGAAAATAGATCAAAAAGAAGATCCATACCTATGCTGAGTTTTGGCTCGCTTCCTCTACTAGACCTATAAGTAGCATCGTCTTTTGGCTGCTTTTTATCGCCTCCTATGGCAGATGCTATCACATCTGGCTCGGTATAGCTTGCTTCGATTATTATTACTCTTGAGCATTCATCAAGTCTAGCTTCGTCCGTTTGCCAAATTCCGGCTTGACCAAGACACTTTCCGTCGGAATAAACGCCGTAAGATCCGTTTGCTTCTATCTTTATATCAATATTTATCTTATCTTCATCATCTTTTGCTATCTTATGATAATCATAAACTCTAAATAAAACTCCAGTCGCATGAGTAACATACTCTAAAACTTTTTGTATAGAATTTGTTTTAGAACAATCTATTAAAGCCAATCTGAGATCTGTTTTTAAGCTAATTTCAAAATTATTTTTAAGCTCAATAGCCCTATATAAAAATGAGCCGTTGATCTTCTCGTCGCAATGTATGCTAAGTATTCTACCTATACCAAGAAGTTTCTCCTCTTCTTCTCTAGGAGTTCTATCTCTCATAGGAATATCCAAAGCAACGCTAAGGTCTCTTGCTACACCGTTTATACTAAGACAATCCCCTCTATTTGGCGTAAGATCAATCTCTATAATATCATCGTTAAATATAGGATACTCTCTAAGCTCTTTACCTAATATAAGCTCGCCGATACTATCATCAAGAATTATTATGCCATCATTTATCTTAGCTAGTCCAAGCTCGCTACTAGAACACAGCATTCCAAAACTTGCTACTCCTCTTAATTTTGCAGATTTTATCTCAAGTCCATTAGGCATGATAGCTCCCACTAAAGCGCAAGCTACAAACTGTCCTGAAGCTACATTTTTTGCTCCACAAACTATCTGAAGCACTTCAGTACCGACATCTACTTCGCAAACATGCAAATGGTCGCTATTTTCATGTTCAACGCAAGTTCTAACTTGTCCTACAACCACTTTTTTAGGAGCAGCAATACTTTTTAAACTATCAACTTCTAAGCCTATAGAATTTAATTTATCACATATTGTTTCTGTGCTGATATGGGAAACATCGACCCACTCATTTAGCCAATTTTTACTTATTATCATTTAAACTGCTCCAAAAGTCTGATATCACACTCAAATAGGCTTCTTAAATCTGGAATTTGATGAAGCAACATAGCAAATCTCTCTACTCCAAGACCAAACGCATAGCCGCTTACATTTTTATATCCTACGGCTTTAAATACATTTGGATCTACAACGCCACTTCCTAATACCTCAAGCCAGCCAGTCTGCTTGCATACTCTACAGCCTTTACTTCCACAAAATATACAGCTAATATCAGCCTCTGTGCTAGGTTCTGTAAATGGAAAAAAGCTAGGTCTAAATCTAACTTTTACCTCTCCAAACATATATCTTAAAAAATCTTCTAAAATATATTTTAAATTTGAAAAGCTGACACTCCCTTCATCTTCTACAACAAGTCCTTCTACTTGGTGAAACATAGGAGTATGAGTTAGATCTAAATCGCGTCTAAAAACAGCTCCCGGAGCTATCATACGAATAGGCGGTTTATTATTCAACATGGTTCTTACTTGAACAGGACTTGTGTGAGTGCGAAGAAGTCTAAAATCTTTTAAATAAAACGTATCTTGCATATCTCTTGCTGGGTGGTATTTTGGGAGATTTAAAGCTTCAAAATTATGAAAATCATCCTCGATGAGAGGTCCGCTTTCTATGCTAAAATTCTGCGCTACAAAATACTCAATTATCCTATCCATCGTATCCATAACAGGATGAAGTGCACCGGTATTTAACGGCTCGTTAAAAAGCGTGATATCTACAGCGCTAGCTCGCATTTTAGCTTTTATAAATTCTTTTTCAAGAATAGATTTTTTATCATTTATATGAACGGTTAAAGTATCTCTTTTGATATTTAAATTCTCGGCAAAAGCTTTTTTTTCATCAGAAGGAATATCTTTTAACTTTGCAAATTCGTTCGTTATAATGCCTTTTTTTCCGAAAAGTTCAACTCTTATTTTTTCAAGTTCGTCAAGGCTCAAAGCTTGATCTATCTTATCAATTATCTCTTGCAAATTACCTACCTTGTCTAAAATTTCGCTATCATTGTACCCTAAAATTGATTAAATTATCTATAAAAGCATCTATAAATTAACAAATAATTAGATATAATTGTGCTTAAATTTAAATTAGGAGATAGCAATGCCTTGCATTTTTGAAAAAATAGTAGCCGGTGAAATACCATCAAATAAAGTACTTGAAAATGATAAATTTCTCGCATTCCACGATATAAATCCTAAAGCGCCTGTACATATACTTATCATACCAAAGAAGCACTATGAAAATTTTCAAGTAATGGATCCTAGCCTTATGGAGGAAATGACGAAATTTATTCAAGAAGTTGCAGCTACTATCGGTGTAGATAAGACAGGTTATAGACTAGTTACAAACTGTGGTGAAAATGGAGGACAAGAAGTTATGCACTTGCATTTTCATCTACTAGGCGGAACTATATTAAAATGGACGGATAGTCACTCAAACGATCCAAAAGATAGTTTTTGATATAAGAGCCATAAGGCTCTTAATACTACATAAAAACAGGAATCGGAGTATTTTGCAAGAAGTACTTAGTTGTTCCGCCAAGATACATCTCTTTCAATCCATTTTCACCATAACTGCTTGCTATAACCATATCGAATTTGCCATTTAAAGCATTTTGAAGAAGTGCTTCTCCTGGAACCGATGTAGTTTTTACGACTTCAAAAGTAGCGTTGATGCCATGAAAAGATAGATATTCTAAAATATCTTTTTCTATGGTTTGTTCATTTTGAAAATACTTATTTGTAACTATAATATGTACTTTTTTTGAATTTTTTAGTAAAAACATAGACTGAGTTATAGCTCTTGATATACTAGAAGTCCCATTCCAACCAATTAAAATATTATCTGCTTTAAACTCTGTTAAAGTTCTTGGGATTACTATCGCATTTTTTCCACTTTTTATAACAGCAGAATCAAAAGTAGCAGTAGGTTCCCCTTCTGGCGGACAAGCAGCGACTATCATATCGCAAAACTTCGCTTCATACTCTACAACTTTGCTTCTAACGCCTTCTTTAGTATGGAACTCGGCAGTTGGTACGCCTGCTACAGGTTTATCACTGATAGTTATACCTAATTTATCGCAAAGAGAACTAAATATCTCATAATTTCTCTTCTTCTCATCATCTAATTCCGAAATTACGGTATCTTTAAAAGTGCTAAATATATTTCCTCTATTTAAAGCCATTTCAAGATTGCACACTAGACTAAAATCCATCTGAGAAGCAAGAAAGCTTATGTGTGTTTTTAAAGCTTTACTAACTAGCAAAGCACCGTATAATCTATCTTCAAAATTATCTCCGCCGCCTATAGGGAAGAACAGTTTTTTAATCTCCATGATAAACCTCCGTTATTAAATTTAATTAAGATCCAATGATATTTTTCCGCCTTTAATATCTGAAACTTTTACCTTTATCGTATCACCTTCTTTTAAAGGTGAAACTATTTTTGAAATATGTAAAAGCCCGTCAACTCCATCTCTTAAAGATATAAATGCACCAAAAGCAGCCATTTTTTTAATTTCGCCTTCAAACTCATCACCTATGTTAAAAGGAGTTACGTTTTTATACTCTCTTTTGTTCCTAAAACCGCCGCTTCTCTGCTCTTTTTGCGTAATTTGTATAATATAATCTTTAGCAGCTTCTACCTTTTGTCTCTCTCCCCCGGCTATCTTTACTTCGCCTTTATCTCTGTCAAGATCTATGCTAACTTCAAATTTTTCTATAATCTCTTTTATGGTTTTTCCAGCCTGTCCTATTATATCAACTATTTTACTAGGATCTACGCTAAATAACTCTAACTTTGGTAAAACATCCTCATTCACGACTATTTCTTCATCTGCTTTAACCATTAAATTTAAAATATGATCTCTAGCTTCTTTTGCTTGGTATAGCGCTTCTTTTAATACATCTAAACTAATTCCGCCTAATTTGATATCCATCTGAAGAGCGGTGATGCCGTCTTTTGAGCCTGCGACCTTGAAGTCCATATCTCCATCGTGGTCTTCAAGCCCCATTATATCTGTTAAAACAGCGTGCTCATCACCTTCAAATACAAGCCCCATCGCTACTCCGGCTACAAGCTTGATCGTTTCGACTCCTGCTGCTCTAAGTGACAAAGAGCCGCCACATACACTAGCCATAGAACTTGAACCGTTACTTTCTAAAATTTCGCTAACAACTCTTAACGAGTACGGACTATTTAAATCTATACTTGGATAAAGAGCTCTTTTTGCTAAATTTCCATGTCCTAACTCGCGTCGTCCAGGAGCCTTTAAAGGACTTGCCTCACCTACGCTAAATCCAGGAAAATTATAATTAAACATAAATTTATCGGCAACTGCATTTTTTTCTGTCAAGTACTCACTCATTTGAGCATCATTATCGGTACCTAAAGTAGTTACAACAAGAGCTTGAGTTTGACCGCGGGTAAATAGACAACTTCCATGTGCATTTGGCAAAATATTCGTCTCTATACTGATCGGCCTAACATCTTTTAGACCTCTTCCGTCGGCTCTTTTTTTATCTTTTATAATACCTGTTCTAACTAACTTTTTCTTATATTTTCCAAGTATATTCGAGATAAGAGCTTCATCCCAGCCCTCTTTTTGAGCAACTTCACTAAGAGCTATTTGTTTAGCTATTTTAGAAAGCTCACTCGCTCTTTCGCTTTTAGCCATTTGATTTATAGCCGCTTTTACATCTTCTTTGTAAAATTCATTTATATATATCGCAACATTTTCATTTTCTATCTCTGGCTTGTACTCTAAATTTGCAGTCTCTTTTTTGTAGTTACGAAACGCCTCTTCATATGCGTTGCTTCCTTTTAATATAGCTTCTGTAGCTAATTTTATAGCATCTATCATAAGATCTTCACTAAATTCATTCATTTTTTGTCTTGAAACGAAACCTTCATTTAAACTAGGATCCATCATAGGATCTATAGCGATGACTGGTACAATTTCATTTTGTTCATTGGGTAAACTTCTCATTTCTATCATAAGAAGTTCATCTTTTACGCCTGCCACGTAAAGATCAAGAGCAGAGTTTTTTAGCTCTGAATTGCTTGGATTTATAACAAATTTACCGTTTATATGCCCTACCCTAACACCGCAAACCGGACTGTTAACCGGAATATCACTAAGATATAAAGCTACACTCGCAGCATTTAGCGACACTACTTGCAAATCCACTTCTGGATCGCTACTTAAAACCATTACGACAATCTGAGTCGGATATGCATAGCCTTTAGGGAATAAAGGTCTTAAACTTCTATCTATAATACGGCTTGTTAATGTCTCAAAATCTCCTGGTTTAGTCTCTCTTTTGACATATCCTCCTGGTATTCTACCAGCGGCGTATTGTTTTTCTATATACTGCACGGTAAGAGGTAAAAAATCCTCTTCTACTTGAGCATCTTCTCTAGCAACCGCGGCTAATACAACTGTATTCTTTACACGCATTAACACTGCGCCGGCTGCTTGTTTGGCAACCTTATTAAGATCAAAAATTTCAATTTGATTATTTACTTCTATTGAACACTGCATAAAAACTCCTTATTTTTGTAATGGTAAGTAATACGGACTATCTTCTAAAATAGACATAATGGCTTCTGATGAGGGGGATATTTTATCTTTATAATAAAAATCCACGTCAACAAAATTCGCTATCTTTTTAACACAAAATATACTATCGACTAAGGTATTTAGATATGGCACTATATTCAAAGGCATAAGAGGTGTAGCATAAACAATGGATCTAGCTTCTAAATTTATAAGAGTTTTTATACATACCAAAGCCGTAGCACCTGTCTGGCAACCCTCATCTATGAGCAAAATATTCTTTCCTTTTAAATCACCTAACAACTTTCCTTTTCTATATCTATACACATTTTTTAATATTTTTTCTTCATATTTTCTATGAGCCTCTCCATATATAAAATCCAAAGATATATTAAAAGCTTTTATAAGCTCATCATTTACGACTATCTCTTCAGTTTCGCTCACCATTCCTATCTCGCATTCTGGATTATTTGGTGCTAAAATTTGTTCACTAAAAAGTAGCTCATAACTCAACTGCAAAGATGAAGCTACTTTATCTGTCAATACAACAGAATCTAAAGATGATCCAACAACAACGAAATCATTGTCTATAAGCTCGTTTTTTGGCAGTATATCAAGTAGCTTTTCAGCGGCGTCAAGCTCATTTTCAAATTTAAGATCATCTGGACTTATCACTGTTTCGCCTCATTATTTTGCTCTATAGAAAAGTCATATCCAACCCCGCCTAATGGATAAAAACTAAAATACAGATAGAACCCTTGACTTTTTTTGGATTCTAAACCGGCGCTGGTATTTTTCGGTTCTATATCTTCTTGATATACAAGACTATAATCCCAGCATTTTCTTTTGTAATTGATACCGGTTCTCCACATCTTCGTATAACTTCTTTGAACGTCATAGTCAAAACCCGCAAAAAACCTATAATTTCTAGGTAAATTTATACTCAAAGACGAACTCAAATAACTCTCTTTATCATAAATTAATTTATTGTCGCTATTTTTATCGTATGTATGCCACAAAGCGACGTTAAAACGTGAATTCGCGTAGCTAGTTCCGCTTTGAATTTTCGCCAAACTATTATCTATGTGTGAATACTCAATCTTATTTGCAAAATTAAAATTACCAAAATATAAATTCAGCCTATTTTCTAAATTTTCAAAATCACTGTCGTCTATATTAAATCCTTGTTTTATACTATGTCTTAAAAATTTCTGTCCATCAGAGCCATAAAAAAACTGTACAAAATCAGCAGTAGTGCTTTCTTTGCTATATTTTTTGTCAAGTCCGCTCACAAAATTTTCTTCAAATAAATTTGAATCGGTTAATTTTATATTATTACCACTTTGATCTATCATATAGTATTTTAGTAAATTATTTTCTATATTTCCATTAGAATAACCGGGTTTTATATAATCAAGTTTTAAATTTATGGTATGATAGAAGTTGTTATAAGCTTTTGCTAAATCTGTTTCTATAAGAAATTTATGGTAATGGTTTATGTAGTCATTAAAATTATCATCTATAAACTCACCATTTGCATAAAGTCTATTATTTTTATATGCTATATGAGTCGCATATATATTTTCCGTTATTGAAAAGTTTGCGTAATCATCTAAAATATTAAAATTTAAACCGACTGGAAAATCTATCTCGTATTGAGATGCTCTAGTTCCAATACTTCTTGTATAATTATGATATTTAGCATCAAATGAATATATTAAATTCGGCACTATAAAAGTTGATGTGAAACTGTGATACTGTAACTTTGGAAGCTCTTGAAGAGTATCGTCGTTTCCGTATTTCGAACTGATTTTTGCAGTGTCTATATAGTATTTTGCATAAGCACCAAAATAATTTTCGTCGGTAGTTATAAAATAATTTAATTTAGACTGCACAAGCGAATCATAATCTCCATTTTTTTTACCGCGTAAATTAAGATAATCTATATCATTTAACTTTGTATATCTAAGCCATAAACCTTCAGTAAAATCACCGTCTATTAGATATTTTACCAATCTATCTCTATCATATTGAACTTCAAAACCCGTATGATTTGTATTTTTTAAATTCTCTTTTTCTTTATAACTATTTTTTTCATTGAATATACCGCTTCTGATAAGTCCACCAGAATAAGGCGAATCTGCAAATCTAAATGTAGAGTAAATACCGCTTCCTCTATTTGTTCTTATTTGCGGATCAAACTCCAAGTCCCACTCGTCGGCTATAGCTATATAAAACGGTTGTAAGTACATAACTCCGTTACTCTTGCTGTATGCTATTTGAGGCGACAAAAAGCCTGTTCTTCTAGTTTTATCGGTAGAAAATCCAAAATACGGCATATAAAAAACAGGCGTATCTTTTATATAAAAAACAGGATTATAAAGATGCATAAATTTGCTCTGTTTATCTAACTCACCGCTGCTAAAATTTATATGCCAATCTGGATCTTGAACATTGCAACTAGATACGATAGATTTAGAAGCAAAATACGTCTCTTCAGTACTACAGCTTTCATCGCTTTGTATCCAGATCTCTTTATTTTTATCCATAGCAAAACTACCGTCAAAATTCAAATCATTTGTTTTTAAATTTATCATCACATAGTTTGAACTCGATGTTTCGCTATCGCCTCTTAACATATTTACATTTCCAAAAAGCTCTACAATTTCACTTTTTTGATCATATATAGCTCTATCAGCAGTAACCAAATAATTTTGAGAATATAAAAGAACGTTGCCGTTTGCATTAACTATGTTTCCGTTTTTTTCAACACTATCAGCCAAAAATTCAATATTTTCCACTCGTGCAAACAAAAAAGAAACAAACAAAAAAGATAAAAGTATTTTCTTAATAAGCATTACAAACCACTGTTTTAGCCAACTTATCGTGCCAAGTTTGTCTAGCTTGATTGCTAAGAGCCCACACAAATCCTAAATAAAACAGCCATTCGCTAAGCACTCTTACAACAGCTCTTAAAAAACTAGCCTGCAAACTAGGCTTAGATAGCATAACAGTATCTATGCATATGATTTTAAAGATCATTTTTCCGGGGGTCGCACCATAGTACCAGATGAAAAACGTCTGATAAATAACTCTTAAAAGTGCAATCTGAAAAACCATATTTGATATCATAAGCATGAGAGCCTCTATATCATCTGAAGCTTTAGCTAACGCGTTATAGTACGCTAACATGAACAACAAACTTATCAGAATTTCATCTACGCAGTAAGCCCAAAGTCTTTTATTTATGCTTGCTACTTCTATATTTTCTCTATCTAATTTATCTAATAAATTTTCACTCATTTAAGTGCCTGATACGCTATATCTTTGCGGTATTGCATACCGTCAAATTTAATATTCTTTACAAGTTCATAAGCTTTTTTATGAGCCTCTTTTATATCTTGCCCTACTGCTACAGCGACTAAAACCCTGCCGCCATCAGCGTAAAGTTCATCACCATTACTACTTACTCCGGCGTAATCTATATGGGTACCGTCTGGAACATGTTCTACTATGATTTTAGACTTTTGGCTTGAACTATACGGATAATTTTTACTAGCTAGCACAACTGCTATAGCGACACTATTTTTTAGGCTTATGTTTGTTAATTTTTTTGTTGCGGCGTCTAGTAGAATTTGGCTTAAATTCCCATCTATCAAAGGCATAAGAACCTCGCATTCGGGATCACCGAATCTTACGTTAAACTCAAGAACATAAGGAGTATTATTTACTATCATAAGTCCTACAAATAAAACTCCGCAAAACGGTGCCCCTTCTTCTTGCATACCTTTTAAAGTCGTATGCACTATCTCATCTTCAACACGTTTTATAAGCTTAGCGTCTGCAAGAGGACTTGGCGCATAAGCTCCCATTCCTCCCGTATTTGGACCTTTGTCATTATCTAAAAGACGTTTGTGATCCTGCGCTACTGGTAAAGATACGAAATTTTCGCCATCACAAATAGCAAAAAACGAGAGCTCAAAACCATCCAAAAACTCTTCTACGATAATGCGTTTGCCGGCATCTCCAAAGCTTTCTCCGCTAAGCATATCTAGTACGGCTTTTTTAGCTTCTTCGTGATTTTTAGCTATTATAACGCCTTTCCCTGCGCATAATCCATCGGCTTTTACAACTACCGTGCTGCTTAAGCTATCTATAAATTTAGAAGCTTCGTCATAACTATCTGTATTAATAAATTTAGCAGTTCTTATACAGTTTTTAGCCAAAAACTCTTTCATATACGCTTTAGAGCTTTCAAGCATTGCTGCTGCTTTGCTAGGACCAAAGATATTTAAACCGTTTTGTCTAAATATATCAACAACTCCTGCGCTTAAAGCATTTTCAGGTCCGACTATAGTTAAATCTATATTATTTGATTTAGCAAATTGTGCCAACTCATGAAAATCTTTTGTGATTATATTTTGACCGATTTTAGTTGTTGCGCCGTTTCCGGGGCTAAAGTATATATTTTTAACATTTTCATCTTGTTTTAATCTAAGCGCTATGGCGTATTCTCTGCCACCGCTTCCTATAATTAAAATATTCATATTTTTCCTAGAGTTTAAATAAAAACCCAAATGGCCGTTACGCAGTAGAATCGGCCCTAATAAAAAGCCAACCTTGCAGATAGACTCAAACTTTAGGTCGCAATCTCTCGCTAAAAATGGCTACAAACGAGATCGCATCACACCATTTGCGTACTTTTCCGCCCATACTAATGTGTTGGACCCTCATAAAAACGCTATCGAACCATCCAGGTTATAAAATTATATAAAAGTTTAGCTTAAAAATCAAAGAATATTTTTATATTTTGTAACTTTTTGCAATATTTACACATTCGCTTATCTGCTGAGTAGGGCTTATAATTGCTTCAGTAACGAAGTCTAACGCTTTAGCCGTAGTTTTACCAATCGCAATAGCTTTATAGCTATCATTCCAGCTAAAATTACTCAAAAATCCTTCTACATTTTTTGGACTTGTGAAAATAATGATAGATCCGTCTTCAGGTTTTTTTAAATTTAACTTTAAAAGTCTATTTTCATAAGCTATCAAAGTGTTTATATCCACGCCGTTACTTTGCAAAAAACTACTCAAACCAGAAACAGTATCTTTTGCGCTTATATAAAGTACTTTTTTGCCTCTTAAACAAGGGTAAATCTCTTTGGCAAATTCGTTTCCGTGAGCATTAAAACCTTCAAAAATCCTCTTAAAACCAAACTCTTTACAAGCTTGCGCAGTTGAATTGCTTATGGCAAATATATCTAAATTTTCACATTTTATATTATTAAATTTAAGTGCATTTACACCGTTTTTACTGGTAAAAACAGCCGCGTCAAAATCATTTAAATTTAAATTAAATTTATAAAATACTACCTCGCATACTTTTAAATTTATCACCTCATCAAGATTATATGGCGTATTTGACACTAAATATATCATAATTTTACTCCAGATACTTTAATATAATTTTCCATTCATCTACAAGTTTTTCTAAACTAAACTTAGCATTTGCGGGGCTAGTGGAAGGAAGTTTTATCACTTCAAAATTATAAAATTTTTTGTAAATCGCATAAGACGTATTTCCGTTTGCAAAAACAGCCTTTATATCTGCATTTTCAAAAATTAGATCCAAATTTGCCGGCTTAACGCTCGATATAGAATTATCCGATGAGCCTTTTACCGAACAGCTATAAGCTGCGTCGTGAATCGCCACTTGATGTTTAAGCAAAAAGTCTATTTTATCTTGAACGTTTCGTAAATGTTCAGAACCAAAAAGCGCGATTAAAACCTTCCAAAATCTATTTTGCGAATGAGCGTAATAAAAGCCCATTTCCCGAGACTTTACCGATGGAAATGAGCCTAAAATGAGTATTTTTGATCTGCTATCAAAAACCGGTTTAAATGGGTGAGTCGGCATTGCAAAACTAAGAACTATTCCCACTCTATAGTTGCTGGCGGTTTTGAGCTGATATCATAAACTACGCGGTTTATGCCATCGACTTCATTTATAATGCGGCGGCTGCAATTTTCCAACAGATCATACGGAAGCCTAGAAAAACTTGCCGTCATGCCATCGCTTGCATCCACCACTCTTAAGCAAACTGCGTTTTCGTATGTTCTATTATCTCCCATAACTCCGACTGAATTTACATTTAGAAGTACACAAAATGCTTGCCAAGTTTTATCGTACCAGCCGCTGCTTTTCAACTCTTCTCTTAGTATTACATCAGCCTTTCTAAGAAGCTCCAAACTAGAAGTATTTACCTCTCCCATAATGCGTATAGCAAGCCCTGGACCCGGAAAAGGATGACGATAAACTATATCTCTACTAAGTCCTAACTCAAGTCCAAGACGTCTTACTTCATCTTTAAAAATTTCTCTTAAAGGTTCGATTAGTTCAAATTCCATCCACTCAGGAAGTCCGCCTACATTATGATGGCTTTTTATAGTTTTACTAGATCCTACAACACTGCTTTCTATAACATCCGTGTATAAAGTACCCTGGGCAAGGTATTTTACATTAGAGTGTTTTTTTGCCTCTTTATCAAACACCTCTATAAAAGTCTCACCTATAATTTTACGCTTTTTCTCAGGATCTCTTACACCTTTTAATCTACTTAGAAATAGCTCGCTTGCATCTATGCTTATTAAATTTACTCCTAATTTTAGCTTAAACATCTCTTCAACTTGCTTTGCTTCGTTTGTTCTAAGAAGACCGTTATCTACAAAAACTACTATTAAATTATCCGGTATCGCGTGAGCTAAAAGCGCGGCTACAACAGAGCTATCGACACCGCCACTTACTGCGCATAGAACCTTGTCGTTTCCTACTTTTTCACGGATAGCTTGAACCTCTTTTTTTGCAAAACTTCCCATATTCCAAGTACTTTCGCATCCACAAATTTTAGCAAAATTTTTAAGCATACTATCACCGAACTCAGAGTGAGCAACTTCTGGATGAAATTGCAAAGCATAGAGTTTTTTATCTAAATTTGCAAATACGCAAAACTCGCTATTTTCCGAATTTGCTAATACTTCAAAACCTTGCGGAAGTTCATTTACTTTATCAGAATGACTCATCCACACAACACTTGTATCTGGAACTCCTTTAAAAAAATCGCACTTTTTAACTATATTTAAATTTGCTTTCCCATACTCTTTATGACCTGCCGGAGCTACGTCTGCTCCATTTTTATGCGCTAAAAGCTGCATTCCATAACAAATTCCAAGAACCGGAAGTCCTAAAGTAAATACGCCTTCATCGCAAAAATACGCATCTTTTGCATACACGCTAGCTGGTCCGCCGCTTAAAATAATACCTTTTGGATTTTTTGCTTTTATAGCTTCGATGCTTACATTAAAAGGCATAAGCTCAGCATAAACGCCTTGCTCTCTAAGCCTTCTAGCGATAAGTTGAGTGTATTGTGATCCAAAGTCTAGAACCAATATATCTGCATTTTTCATTATTTACCAACCTAAATTTAAATATTAAACCATAAACATAGTATTTATAGTAAAACTGCGCAATTCTATCTAAAAAGAGTTGAAACTTTGGTTATTTACTTTCTAAAGTAGTTTCTTGCGATATATTATATCTGGGATTGTCCTTATATCCGCAACCAACAAGAAAAATTAATAAAAAAGATGTTAAAATCGCCAAATGAAAAGTTCTGAAATTATTAATCATATTTTGCAAAATCCTTTATACGGAAATTTAAAAGCCGCTCGCGAATGCAAAGAGGCTCTTTTGATGCTTGGAAAAAGCAGAAGCTTACTTATAAAATTCGCATATCAAAGACAAAATACGCTATTTATAGCAGTTGCTCATCCACTCGCTTTACAAGAATTAAAAAATGATAATATCATAAATCAGATAAAAACTCTGTTAAATAAATATATAATTTTTAAAGAGGATACTAGTTTAAAACGCGTAGATGAAGTAAAAATATTTATAACAAAATTATCTAAATTTAAAAAGGCTTCCGAAATCAAAAGTAGAATTTTAGAGAGATCAGACGGAGAGTTTTTAAATTTAGCAAAAGATAGAGTTATATACGAACTTTTTGAAAAATTAAGAGTGAGTATAAATGCTAATAGATGAGCTAAAAACTCTTCCAAATGAACCAGGAGTCTATCAATACTTTGATAAAAACTCAAAACTGTTATACGTAGGAAAAGCAAAAGTATTAAAAAACAGAGTAAAAAGTTATTTTAGTTTTACTGGAACTTTGAGTCCAAGTTCTCGCCTAAGTCCGCGTATAGCAAAGATGATAAATGAAGCCGTTCATATAGAATGGATAACTACTTCAAGCGAATCAGACGCTTTAATACTCGAAAACTCATTTATAAAACAACTAAAACCAAAATATAATATTTTACTAAGAGACGATAAAACCTATCCGTATATATACGTAGATTTAAGCAGCAATTTTCCTCGTTTTGAGATAACCAGAAAGGTTATAAAAGGCAAAAATATAAAGTATTTCGGACCATTTTTTAAAGGAGCAAAAGAGATACTAGAAGCTTTATATCTTGAGTTTAAGTTAGTACAGAAAAAATCATGCTTAAAGGATAAAAAAGCATGTCTTTTTCATCAGATAAATAGATGTCACGCGCCTTGCATAGGGGCTATAAAAAAAGAAGAATATGCAAAAATCGTCTCTAGCGCCATAAAAAAACTAAAAAATCCTGAACTTTTGGTAGAAAATCTTTCAAATTTAATGCAAAACTTTGCCGAACGGGAGAATTATGAAGAAGCAGCAAAACTAAGAGATCAGATAAATACCATAAAAGATATAAGCATAAAAGTGCAGATAGATATCGCAAAACTTGAAGATTTTGAAGCTATAGCCATAAGCTGTGCAAAAGGTTTCGTATGCTCTGTGAGATTTTCTATAAGAGATGGAAAAGTATCATTTGCAAATCATAGTTTAACTCCGGCTAAAGATACTATAAACTTAGATCTATCAGGAATTTATAAACAAGTTATATTAGAAGCATTTCCAGATGATCTACCTATAAATACTACAAAAATTTATACATACAGTGAGTTTGAAGATATGGAGTTAGTATCGCAAATACTATCTAAAAGACATTCTAAAAAATTTCATATCATCTCTCCAAAAGCAGGAGATAAAAAATCACTCTTAGAAGTCGCGTTAAAAAACTGCGATATTTTTATAGAAAAACATTTAAAAGCACATAGCTACGAGTTCTTAAATGAGATAAAAGAGTATTTTAAACTAACGAATTTACCGATTAAAATCGAATGTTTTGATAACTCACATCTATTTGGAACAGCTCCTGTTGGTGGCATGATCTCATGGGAACTGGATAAATTTAAAAAAGAGCATTACCGTCATATTCATCTAAATAGTACAAACGATTACGATCAGATGAATGAGATGCTTACAAATCGAGCTTTACGTTTTGATAAACTAAATCCTCCTGATCTTTGGGTTTTAGATGGCGGAGACGCGCTTTTAAAACTTGCTAAAAATATAGTACAAAGCAGTGGCGCAAATGTTGACATAATTGCTATTTCAAAAGAAAAAATAGATGCAAAAGCTCACCGAGCCAAAGGTAACGCGAATGATAAAATTTATACAGAATTTGGAAAACTTAGCTTAAGCTCAAACGATAAAAAACTACAATTTTTCCAACGTTTGCGCGATGAAGCTCACAGATTTGCCATATCGTTTCACCAAAATAGCAGAAAAAAGCAGGATTTACAAAGCAGCGAACTTATGAATTTAGGCGTATCTGACGGAAGCATAAAAAAACTTTTAAGCTATTTTGGTAGTTTTGAAAATATTCATAAAGCAAGCTGGGACGATATAAAAAAAGTAACGAATAAAACCGTTGCGAATAAAATACTAGCCATTAAAAAGCCTTAAATAAGATATTTTTAAATTATACTTTGCTAAAATATAAAAGCAAATTATAAACTGGATTTTAAATGATACTTTACAATCAGCACTACGAGATGATCGCTATAAGCAGAGAGACGCTTAACATGTTTGGATTTAGCGATCCAACCCTATTTTTCAAAACACATAGCGATATATCGGAGTTTTTTGTAAAACATATCTCTATTTATGATAAAAATAGACATTTTATAGACCTTATATGCAATAACCCAGAATACAATATACAAAACATGGTTTTCAAACTTTATAACGGAGATATACTAAATGCTTATATGGATGTCGAAATAGTATATCAGAAATACAAAACGGAATATTTCTATAGAGTAAGTATAACTAAAACTATGCTTTATGAGAAAAATCCGACTAACTCTCAAAACTTAAACTCTGATTCTATTTTTAACTTTTCAAATTACAATGCCCAAAGTATAGATGAAGAGCTAACAAAAGAGTATAAAGTCGATAGGATATGGTTTTGGGATACTTTTTCTTTTTCAAATATATCAAAAGATAAATTTATAAAACTTATGCATGAATTTATAAAAAAAGCCGAACATTCTTATGAAAAATTATACGAAGCAAAGTTATTTAACCAGATGGATATTATCAATAAAACGGTAAAAGATTTAGCAAATTACGCTTATGAACTAAAATTTAGTGATTTTCTGAACATTTTAATCAATATTCAAATATCTTGCAACGACGAAGAGATAAACGAGTATTTTAACAAATACAAGGACTTTATTAAAAAATTAAATGAAATCACAAAAAAAGAGATGTTATGAAGACCTTTTTTAGCACCATAAATATACTAAGGCTTATAAGCACCATTCCGCTTCTTATCATATTTTTCTTATCTAGTTTTTATCTATATAATTCATATAAAACCTATTTAAATTTGAATCAACTAAACTATGAATTTGGTATATCTCAAACATTAACAAAGCTATCAAAAGAGCTAAATCAAGAAAAAAGTATGAGCGTACTATATATGGCTACTGGAGGAATTTTTGATAGTGAAAATATAGAACAACAGAGGAAAAATTCAGATGAGCTTATAAAACAAACTCTTAAAATATATGAAAATATACCAAACGATAAAAACGCAAATATCATAAAAAATAGACTTCTTGATATAAATCGGATAAGAGATAAAATAGACTCTTTATCTATCAGCTTTGATGAGATATTTTTTGAATATTTTGAAATAATAAATAAAGCGATAGAAGAAGAACTTATGATGCTTAAAGATCATACTTTATCTCCTCATCTAACAACGTTTTTAACATCATTTACTTTAGCTTACGCAAATAGCAATTTAATAAGCACAAAAAGAGATTTTGTATCTCAAATTCTAATCCAAAATAGAGATTTTAAATCAAACGAAGTAAAAGTTTGGCTAAGTCTCATAAGAGGAGATAAATTTCATTATCAATATATTCCCGAATCTCAAGCAAAAAATATAATTGATGATATATATAACAGTATTGAATATGCAAATTTAATATCAAGACTTGAAAATTACGCAACGCAGATCATAAGAAACTCATCAAACACGGCAGAGGCGAATTTTGCTTCTTATTTTGATACAGTTAGTGATGAGTTAGCGATATCATACGAGATACAAGATATATTAAAAAATCAGATCGATTATGAGATAATAGAGTTTAAATCATCTTTTTTCAATCATGTTATCATAGGAGCTTTCATCTGGATTGTAAATATAATACTATTTATAATAGGATGTCTCACAAAAACAAGCATAAAGAAAAATATATCTGAACTCAAAAATATACTAAAACAAATAGCAAATCTAACCGATAATAAAAATATAGACCTAAGCACAAACAGCGGTATAAGCAGAGCGTACGATATGATAGCAAAAGCGCTTGAGCTTATAACAACTCAAAAACAAGCGGCAATCGATGCTAACAGATCAAAATCTGCGTTTTTAGCCAACATATCCCATGAAATAAGAACTCCTTTAAATGGGATAATAGGCTTTACGGATCTGCTTAAAAACTCAAATTTAAAAAAACAAGAAAAAGAGCTTGTAGGAGTGATAGAACAAAGCAGCGAAAATTTACTTAGAATTATAAATAATATACTTGATATATCAAAGATAGAAAGCCGTAAAGTTGAGCTAGACAATGAAGTATTTTCGCCTATTAAAGAGTTTAGTAGCGCTGTGGAACTCTACTCGCAAAAAGCGTATGAAAAAGATATAGAATTTATATGTTATATTGATCCATCGCTAAACAAGCATTTAGAAGGCGATTATTTTAAAGTAAAACAAGTACTTATAAATCTTATCGGCAATGCGATTAAATTTACTCCTCAAAATGGACAAATCATAGTAGATATAACAAAATTAGATGAAAATGAAGATGGAAAAACTACAATTAAATTTAGCGTAAAAGACAACGGAATCGGAATCGATAAAAATATGCTGGAAAAAATATTTGATAGTTTCATTCAAGCAAATAAAGACATAACAAAAATTTACGGCGGCACCGGACTCGGGCTTAGCATATCAAATGAATATATAAAAATGATGGACTCGATTATCAAAGTAAAAAGCGAACTTGGAGAAGGAAGCGAGTTTAGTTTTGTTATTAAATTTAAAGGCGCAGACTCTAAGGATCAAAATTATTTTATGGATTTTGCGGGCAAAACAGTTACTGTTTTTACAACCAGAAAAGATAGTTTATATGACGAATATCTAGAAAAATACTTTGATTTTTTAGGCATTGAAACAAATATAGTATATGATAGCAATGAGCTTTTAAAATTAAACAAAGAAGATATAGTGGTTACTAAATTTAAAAACTACGCACGCCTAAAAACAGATGCATTCGTTCTGGTTTTAGCAAATACCAAAGAGATGCAAACAAGCCTAGTAGAAGATAGAAATATAAGCTTTATAAATGAGCCTCTATCTATAACTAAATTAAAAAAAGCATTAGAAAAAGCAGATTATAAAAAAAGACAAAAATCCAACGACGCATACTCTCACAAATACAATATCAGCGTTTTATTAGCAACAAATAATGAAAATAAAACCAAAGACATAGAACATATCTTAAAAGAGCTTTGCGAAAGAGTAGAAGTGGTAAATGATGCAAAAAGTGTCATTGAGTATACGCAAATAAGCCATTATGATATTATATTTTTAGATATGGTGCTAGATGAAATGAATGCTATTTTATGTGCTAAAAATATGATTCATCATGAAAAACAAAACAACTTGCCACATACTCATATTATCGGTATAGTAAATACTATTTCAAATTTAAACCAAATTAACGTAGAAAAAAACTATCTTGACGACTATATACAAAAACGCTCTTCTAAAAATGAAATATTACAAATTTTAAATAATTTTACACCGCAAAACGCGATAAATTTACGAGCTAAAATAATAGCTCCTATAAATAAAAAAGTTGAAGCCAAAGAGGAGATAGCAAATTTAAAAGACGTATTGCTGTTTAAAAAAAGCAATATAGAAAATAAAATATTCAGCACGGTTTTAAACGGATTTTGCAGTAGTGTCGATGTAGTTTGCAGCTTTGAAGAGCTAAAAGAATATCTTCAAAACTCAGCTTATAGACTAGTTTTATTGGATTACAAAATACCAAATTTTGAATCAAACCTGATATATTCATGGATAAATAGTTCAAGACAAAAATACAAAATTGATACAAAAACTATAATTTTTATCGATCCAAATGTAGAAATAGACGAGAGTTTAGATGATAAATTTGATGAAATACTCACAAGTCTTATCAATAAAACTCAGTTAGAAGCTCGTATCAAACCATATATCAAGTGAGAAAATATGAAAAAGATTAATGTTCTAGTAGTAGATGATGATGAAATAAGCCTAAAACTGCTTGAACTGATGCTAAAAAACAATCCTTTAGTAGCTCAAATCATAAAAGCAAAAAACGGACTTGAAGGGATAAATATCTTAGAAAGCAAATTTGATACTGGGCTAATTTTACTTGATTTATCTATGCCGGTAATGAACGGAATAGAATTTTTGATAAATTTAGAAAGTAGAGAGTATCTTTCTATGATACCAGTAGTTGTTATAAGCACGGACGAAACCAAAAAACAAGAGGTTTTTAAGCTAGGAGCTTATGATTTTATACTAAAACCGATCAGACAAAAAGAGCTTAACATGGTAGTAGAAAATGCGATGAATATCTTGCTTTAATTTATTTTAATCTCTTTGCCAAACTATTTTTTTACCAAATCCAAGTCTGTTATTCGTATATTTGATATAATCAACTCTTATGACATAAAGTTCCGGGTTTAGCAATTTTGCATAAGGAAATCTTTTAAAATATAGTTTTTCTAGTCGTTCATCATCTAAAAGTTTCATAACTCCGTTTGCTTGAACTCCTTCTATTTTACCGACTATTTTTGTATCTAATGCTATATTTATGGCTATATTTGGCTGATTTTTGATACTTTGTATATGTTTTGAACTTGATTTACTAGCTACTATAAACGAGTTTAAATCCGGATCATAAGCATAAAAACAGCTACAAAGATAAGGCAATCCATCGCTTATAACTCCAAGAGTCAAGATATGTATTTTATCCAAAAACTTAGATATATTTTCATCCATTTTTTATCTTTTCAAATTTAAAAATATTTTATCACAAAAGCACTTAAATATTTTTTGATTATACCGATTTAGAGCTCAAGGAGTTTTCAAATGACAACACAAAACTACGCTAATGCATCTTATAATAATTTTGCTTTTAACTTTAAAACCAGCTCCGGAGATAGTATAAACTTATCGTTATACGATAATAAAAAATTAAACTATTCAAGCCAAAAAGACGGTTCTAGCAGCTCAAAAGAGCTTACTCTTTCTCATCAATACGGATATAAATTTGAGTTCAACTCAAACGGTCTTAGTGAACAAGATAGAGCCGAAATCGCACAAGCTATGGAGGATTTAAAGCCGAAACTTGAAGATTTTATGAAAAAAATCAAAGAAAATGAACCATTTTCAGATGACACTATAACAAACTTAGCAAACTCACTTAAAAAAGACCTTCCGAATGTAAAAAGTGAAAATCAAAAAAATGCGGTATCTAGCAGTCTTTTAGATCTTTTTGATAATATAATCACTAAAAACACAGATAACAACGTGTTAGATAAAAATATCTTATATCCTGCAAATAAACTATTTGAAGAGATGCTAAAACAGATGGAGAGATTTAGCATATATGCGTAATATTGCTTTATTGTCATATTTTTTGTATAATTTATAAAAAATAGAGGAAAATTTTATGACATATATAAAGCCGATAGAAGAAATGCTTCTTTTGCAACAAAAACTAAACGATGAAACAAACGGTACAAACTGGGAAACGGGTATAACAAAAGACGGAAAACTCATAAGCTGGAAAAGATGCATCTATATGGAATGCGCGGAACTTGTAGATAGCTTTGCATGGAAACACTGGAAAGCTATAAACAAAGATCCAAATTTAGAAAACGTAACTATCGAAATAGTCGATATCTGGCATTTTATTATGAGTTTAGGACTTGAGAATTATCATACAAATAAACTCGGCGATATCCATACTTTAGCTATCGATATAAGCTCTTGCAGCGGATTTAGCGAGTTTTGCAAAGAAGCTTATAACATAAAAGAGTACAATATCTACGAGATCATAAACGATATCGAAGTTATTATAAACAGATGTAGCGGATTTGATATAAATTTTTTCGATCTTTTAAAAGACTATTTTAGACTATCGCTTAAATGTGGTGTAAATTTAAGTAGGCTTTTTGAAGTTTATATGGGGAAAAACGTACTAAATAAATTTAGACAAGATCACGGATACAAAGCCGGAACTTATAATAAAAACTGGAACGGTAAAGAAGATAACGAAGTAATGAGCCAAATTTTAGAATCAGGTATAAACTCTATGGATGAAATTTACGCAAAACTTAAGATTGAGTATAGCAAAGTTAAATGATAAATATAATAAATCTTTGCATAGGCGATTTTTTTAAGAAAAAATTTATACTATTATCGCTCTTGCCGACGGTATTTTCCGTTATCGTATTTAGTTCGCTTATGATATTTGGCGGAAGCGAACTACTTATAGCGTTAAAAAATTTAGCTAGTAACGGAGAATTTTTGGATAAAGATGGCATAGTGGCAACTATACTATCTTTTAGCATCGTAAAAGCACTTATTTTATCATCATTTTATATATTTAGCGGATTTTTCGTAATTATCTTAAGCAGTGCATTAGCAGGAATTATAGCCGGATTTTTAACACCCATAGTAACTAAATATGTAAATAAAAAATACTACAACATAAACATAGATTCTGAAGTAACAACTTCTAGAGTTATTAAAATTTCTATAATAACTTTTTTAAAGTTTATAGCTATTTTGCTAATTTGTATACCGTTTTTATTTGTTCCGTTTTTGAATTTATTTATCATAAATTTACCGTTTTTTTATCTATTTTATAAATTTATGCTCATAGATGTTGCTTCAAACTGTATGGATAAAACAATGTTTGAAATAACTATGATAAAAGGTGCTGGCTTAGGATTCGCTCTTAGCGCGATTTTATTTTACCTGCTATGCTTGATACCGTTTATAGGACTGTTTTTCCAGCTGTTTTTTGTTATGTTTTTTACGCATTTACTATTTAAAAAAAATCAAAATCAATAGGTTTCAACATTGAATAAAATATTAATTTTTCTACTCGTGTCAATACTATGTGTGCTTATGTATATAAGCAAAAGTTTTTTAGTTATAATATGCGGAGTCTGCATATTTTTATATGCCATGGTGGTTTTAGAAAGTAGCTTTTCTATGTTTACTGCTATAGAGAATTTTCTTAAAAAGGCCACTAGCAGCAGAATTTCCGGATTTGGATTTGGATTTATTACGGTTGTCATTATGCAATCAAGCGGCTTGATTAGCGTTTTAACAATATCGTTTTTAAGCGCCGGACTTATAAGCCTTGCTTCAGGACTCTCTATCATATACGGAGCAAATTTAGGTACCGTTGTAGGAGCATGGCTAGTTGCGGGACTTGGATTGAAAGTAGATATAGCATTATATGCTATGCCTCTTATCATAATAGGCGTTTTATTTATATTTAATAAATCCGAAAAATTAAAAGGCTGTGGATATTTTTTACTTAGTATAGGACTTCTGTTTTTAGGTATCGCTTACATGAAATCCGGATTTGACAACATCAAAGAAACTATAGATCTCTCAAAATACGCTATGACAGGTATAAGTGGGCTTTTGGTTTATACTTTGATCGGTCTTGGCGTAACCGTGATCTTACAAAGTTCCACAGCGACTATTACCATAGCTATAACAGCTCTTGGCGTAAATCAAATCAGCTATGAAAATGCGGTCGCTATAGCTATAGGATCAAACGTAGGAAGTACGATTATGGCGATCATCGGCTCGATAAATGCAAATCAAGAAGGCAAAAAGCTGATGGTAGCTCACGTGATATTTAACGTTACAAGCGCTATAATCACGCTGATTTTCATAAACTTTTTCATATTTATCACCGATGAAACGGCAAAAGTCATCGGCATAAGAAATGATGATTATACGATGAAACTTGCGATTTTTCATACTTATTTTAACCTTACTGGAGTTTTTATATTTTATCCATTAACTGGTTTGATGGAGAAATTTTTAAATAAATATATCAAATTTGAATACAAAAGAAGTAAAGTAGATAGAGCGTATTATCTAAATACGGATTCAATGCAGTTCAGCGATAGCGCACTTGAAGTTTTAACAAAAGAGATGAAACACCTATATGCAAACGCAAGTTCGATCATAGCAAAATCCATAAGTATAAGCAAATCCGATATAACTTCAAATTTAAGCGCAGAAGAGGTAATATCTATGCGCCAAAATCCTATACAAATAAATTTTGACGAGCTATATAACAACAGATTTAAAGAGATCTACAGTCAGATAATAGACTTCGCTATAACAGCAAGCTCAAAAGCTAAAAAAGAAGACGTAAGTAAATTTATGGATATAAGACGCGTAACGTTGATGCTAGCTGAAGCGCTAAAAGATATGAAAAACTCTCAGCCGAATATCTATAAATTTATGACTTCAAACAATATAGATGCCAAAAACGAGTATGACAAATTAAGAATAAAAATGCTAAAAAGTTTAAGAATTATGGATAAAATAGCAAATATAAATGATGGAAGCAGCTTAAAAACAGAGTTAAAAGAGCTCAAACAGATATATTATGACTATGAAAAAGACGAGATAAACCTAGATACGCTTCTAGGCGGTAAAAAAATCACGAATAAAATGGCAACGTCTCTCATGAACGATACTGCCTTGATACAAAATATAACAAAAAATATGCTAAGAATAATAGAAGTTATATTTATTCACAACAATAGCAAAGAGGATTTCGAGTTTATCAAACAAAGTATAGGAGAAAGTTGAGTTTAATCAACCGTTTTTTTACACAAACTAGCTAAAATGCTATAAAACAAAAGGAGAAAAAATGAAATACAAATCAAAAGTTTATTGCAATATCTGTCTTGCAAATAACAGTGAAGAGCCAAACAAAGTTTTTATACAAGCAACTCATAAAGGTGAAATTGTCGATATATGCACATCTTGTATGCCTACGATAATACACGGCTCAGGAATTGCTATAAAAAGCAATGATGAGATTTTGGAAGAGATAAAATAAACTATTTTATCTTATATACTTTTAAATTTTACTAATTATTTTAGTTGTATCAATAATGATATAACTAAAATAACATATATTACAATTTCATACTTTATCTCAAATTTTTACTAAATTTATTTATATTTTTAGAATTTAATCCTCTATAACTATAAATTTAATCAACATTAGATTAAATTTATGTTACTATTTATAACTAATATATTATTTATTACTATTTGTAACATATTTTGATAAAAAATATATCTCTAAATTTAATAATTACGATAGAATATGCTTAATTTTTAAATAAGGAGATAAAATGAAAGCTGAAATAGCCAACTTCAATATATTAGTAGAAATAAGAAGTCATTTCGCATGGTTTTTATTTGCAGTAGTGGCAATTTTATACTACACTTTAATGCTTCTCATAGGGCTTGCACCTGAATTCTTAGGACTCAAGATAGGTTCAAATCCTGTTAGTCTTGCCATAATAATAGGCATTTTTATAATCGTAACATGTGTTAGTTTAACAGGGCTTTATACATACGTCGCAAACACATTTTTAGATAGAGAATTTGCAGGAGCCATAGATCGTTTAGAAAAAGCCGGACTTATAAATGAAGATGGGGCTTTAAAAAAGGACGATAAATGAAAAAAATACTATTTTTACCGATATTTGCCGGCTCCATTAACGCGGCCGAGATAGTAGCAGGAGAAAAAAGCGATCTAAATTTAACAGCCATAACTCTGTTTTTGATATTTGTATTTGCAACACTAATCATCACATACTTTTCAGCTAGAAAAGCTTCCGGAAGCAACTTTTACACAGCAGGCGGAGGAATTTCGGGATTTAACAACGGTATGGCGATGGCCGGAGATTTTATGAGCGCGGCATCGTTTTTAGGTATATCGGCACTTGTTTTTACAAATGGATTTGACGGACTTTTATATGCTATAGGATTTCTAGCTGGCTGGCCTGTAGTTTTGTTTTTGATAGCTGAAAAATTTAGAAATCTCGGCAAATACACATTTACGGATATCGCGGCTTTTAGATTAAAACAACGGCCTATTAGGGCTATTTCTGCTATCTCTGCTCTAGTGTGTTTATGTTTTTATCTAATAGCTCAGATGGTTGGAGCAGGCGAACTTATAAAAATGCTTTTTGGGCTAGATTATAATATCGCTGTTGTCATAGTCGGACTTCTTATGGTAGTATATGTGTTTTTTGGAGGTATGCACGCAACTACTTGGGTGCAGATAATCAAAGCAGGGCTTCTTCTAATAGGAGTTAGTATTTTAGCGTTTTTAGTACTAAAAGCAAGCAATTTTGATATTACGACTTATTTTAACGACGCTATAAAAGTACATCCAAAAGGCGAAGCCATATTAAATCCAGGTGGATTTATAACAGACTGGGTAAGTGCTGTTTCTCTTGGCATGGCTCTTATGTTCGGAACTGCAGGATTACCGCACATTTTGATGAGATTTTTTACCGTAAATTCTGCAAAAGAAGCTAGAAAAAGTACATTTTGGGCAACGATTTTTATGAGCTATTTTTATGTTTTAGTATTTATAATAGGATTTGGAGCTATAGCATTTTTAACAGGAAAAGATGTTATGGGCGGAACAAATATGATAAGTATAGAATTAGCTAGAATCCTTGGTGGAAATGCATTTTACGGCTTTATTTGTGCAGTTGCTTTTGCAACTATACTTGCAGTTGTTTCAGGACTAACTATAAGTGGAGCAAACGCCATAACACACGACCTGTATGCAAATGTTATAAAACATGGAAAAGTATCTATGGAAAGTGAGTTAAAAATAGGAAAAATAGCAACTATAGGTATAGGAATATTTGCCATATTTCTTGGTATAATTTTTCAAGGTCAAAATGTAGCATTTATGGTAGGACTTGCTTTTGCTATAGCCGCAAGCGTAAATTTTCCTATACTATTTTACTCTATATATTGGAAAGATCTTACTACAAAAGGCGCATTTTGGGGCGGACTTATAGGGCTTTTAACCGTAGTCGGACTAACTATTTTAGGACCTGGAATCTGGGTAAAAAGTTTCGGATTTGAAGAGGCTATATTTCCGTATAAAGATCCGGCTATTTTTTCTATGCCAGTAACATTTATACTTGTGTATTTGATATCTAAATTTGATAATTCATATAGAGCAAAGATCGATAGAAGCGGATTTGAAGCTCAGTATTTCAGAGCGCAAAGCGGAATAGGAGCCAACAAAGAAGCTACTCATTAAATTTTGGTCAGCAGCAAACTGCTGACCAAATACGAATTTAACATACAAAACCATGAAGTCGCTTTAATTCACTATCAATAGGTTTTTTATTACCTTGCTCATCTACGCTTACGTACGTTACTTCAGCAGTAGTAACAGGAACGCACTCTACAAAGCCTCCGTCATTTAAACGCTGAACAACTACTTTTACGACCGTTGTTATAGATGTATTTCCAACACTAACAACTTTTGCATAGCAGCTTACTATATCACCTATGAAAACAGGTTCTTTAAAGATGACTTCTTTCATAGATATAGTTACAACTCTAGTTGGAGCTAGCTCTCTAGCAGCGATTGAACCGGCGAGGTCGATTTGAGACAAAATCCACCCGCCAAATATATTTCCAGCCGGATTAGTATCACTAGGCATAGCGACAATTTTTATACGTGGCTCGCCCATATCTTTCATCATTATTTTTCCTTTACAAACAAATTTTGAATGGCTGAATTTTATCTAAAATTTATTAATAATATTTTAAATTTAAAAAAAATTACTATTTAACATAAATAATATAATCCTTATAGCCCTCCTTTTCCATATCTTCAAGCGGTATAAACTTCAAAGAAGCGCCGTTTATGCAGTATCTTAGCCCTCCTTTATCTTTTGGACCGTCGGTAAAAACGTGACCTAAATGACTGTTAGCAAGGCTTGAAGTGACTTCTACTCTTTCCATGCCATGGCTTAAATCGCGATTATATCCAAGCGCGTCAGTCGTGATAGGTTTCGTAAAACTCGGCCAGCCGCATCCTGCGTCAAATTTATCGCTTGAACTAAAAAGTGGTTTTTTGCTCACGATATCTACGTAAATTCCTTTTTTATCGAATTTATCATACTCGCTGCTATAAGGTCGCTCCGTAGCTTTTTCTTGAGTTACTGAGTACTGTAAATCAGATAATTTTGCCTTAAGTTCATCTTTTGAAGGCGCTTTAAATTTGCTTTCATTATAAAGCGGCTTGTCTGCAAGGCTTAGATCTACATGGCAGTAACCGCCTGGATTTTTATCTAAATATTTTTGATGATAATCTTCGGCTAAAACATAATTCTTAAGCGGTTCTACTTCTACTGCGATCTTTTTATCATATTTTGTCTGTTCGTGTTTTATAAATTCAGATATCGAGTTTTTTAAGCTACTATCATTATAATAAATTCCAGTTCTATACTGAGAACCAACGTCATTTCCTTGTTTATTTACCGAAAACGGATCTATTATCCTAAAATAATGAGCCAAAATCTCAGCCAAACTTACTATATTTTCATCAAATGTTATATGAACAGTTTCTGCGTGACCTGAGTAATGAAGTGAGTGGTAATCAGTCTTATCGCTCTTACCATTTGCATATCCAACATCGGTTTTTATGACTCCTCGTATCTTATCAAAATACGCTTGAGTTCCCCAAAAGCAACCTCCTGCTAGATATATATCTTTTAAATTTCTCATATCGTTCTCCTTTGCATTTAAAAACAGCGCCATAAATATAGTCGCCACCACAAACAATATTTTTTTCATTTTTCCCCTTTTTTAGTTTAAATTTAAATGATTTTAACACTACTTTTTAAATAAGATTTTAGCACTATATAAACATGAATTTTAGCATTAAGATTTGAAATTTAGTAAGTTGTTTAAAAATATTAAGCAATTTAGTGATAAAATTTATCAAAAATATATTTATTAAGGATAAAAATGAATGATTTCGCAGCTTTAAATAAGCTGGTAAAAAAACAAAAAAATGAGTTAAACTATTTATATAAAAATATGGACAACGAGATAGTTTCAAAAGCCCTAAATTTGTGCTCTTTAGATAGTTCTAGCGTCAATAAAATAGCGGTTTTGAGACGGATCGTAGATTTAAAAGAAGAAGGAATCATAAACGAGCTTAAAAACAGTGGTAAAAACGAGGAAGAGATAGATATCATAAAAGCTAAAATGTATAATTTTGTAAGCGAGTTTTATATAAATCGCCACTTAAATTTGATAAACGAGGTAGAAGAAAAAGGCATTTTAGAGCCGTTTTATCTAGAACTTATTAAGTCGGTACATCGCATCGGCGTATCTCTAAGCAAAATGCAAAAAACATGGCAAAAAAGCATCATAGAGACTACAAACAGAGAATTTGAAACCAAATTTGAAAGTATCGCAAAAGCAAACGAGTTTATCACCAAAAACAAACTTTATCAGATAAATCCGGATAATTCACGCTGCGATAGGGTTTATGGCGCAGTTATAAAAAACGGTGAGAATTATAGGCTAGTGCCTTACGCAGTGTCTTTTAAAGACGAGATGAAAAGCGTAAAAGACGCTTTTGAAACTAGTCTAGCAAATTTAGAAAAATTAAGCAAAATAAAAGAAGATGAAAGCTATGTAATATACTTAACAAAGCTAAAAAACGCATTTTTACAAACGGATAATGATCTTGTGATAGCTAGCTGGCAAGATGCTGAGCGTGCATGGATGGATACTAAAGGCAAAATTCAGATCGGTCATCCCTTAGAGTATTACGAAGACGCTTATACTCACGCAGTAGCGCTCGAATGGGACATCAGACTAGTTGATGATCTAAGTATCGATGAGACTAAATTTAAAAATAGCATAAAAGAAAGCTTTGACGAGATCTACTCAAAAACCGGCGTAAAAAACCAAAATATGGTAAATTTAGTACATTCAAACATAGATAAAACCCAGCTTTATATATCAGGACCTATGGTGTATTACGCTGCTGAGTTCAACGGTCTTTTTTCGGCGCAAGTCGTACCAAATGATGAGATAGTTAGCCGTGAGTGCGGCAAAAAGATATTTGCTTTTGTAAATTTCGTATATGAAAGCACAAAGGCTAAGCCTTTTATGAAATTGGCAAGCGAAATTTTTGATAAAAATTTCTTGGATTTTGGTAGAGAAATTTTGTATAAAAAGCCTGAAATTTGGAAAAAAGTCTATGAGATCTCAACTATCGGACATGAGTTTGGACATATTTTATTTATAGATAGTGACACGGAAAGCGCTATGAACAAAAGTGGAGAGTTTAAATTCATAGAAGAATACAAAGCTACTACTGGTGGACTTATAAATTTCTTTTTACATGAAGACGATACTTATAAAATGGCCGTATTTCACGAGCTTATCAAAAGAAGCGTCGGACTCATAGCGTGGCAAAAAGTCACCGAAACAAGGGCGTATTATTGCGAGGGGCTCATCCATCTAAGCTTACTTTTTAGATCCGGAGTTTTAAAATTTGATGGTAAAAAACTGCAGATAGACTTCACTCAAAACGGCTATCAAAACTTTAAAAATGAAGTTATGAAAAACTACATAAATCTAGCAACGCATTATTCAAACAAGCTTAACGCAGGAGAGTTTTTGGCTAAATTTGCTAAGTTTGAAGGCGAAATTTACCTACCGAAAAATGTAGAAACGCTAGAATTTGTGAAGTTCTACTACCAAAAATATGAAAAAATGGCAAACGAGATCGATGATAGCGGCGAATGGCAAAAATGGCAGCAAGCATAAATGTTAAATTTAAAGCAAATCAAAGCAAATTTAAAATATAATTACGCGTTTTAAGTTCTAAGTAGGGAATTTATCCGAACTAACTTAAACATAAAATTTTAGGAGCATTTATGAAAAAAGTTCTTTTTCTTGTAGTAGCTTTAGCAAGTTTTGCTTTTGGTGCCGATGGCGAACAAATCAAAGCATTTTCAGTTGTAGCAGCCGGCATCGGTCTTGGTGTTGCGGCACTTGGTGGAGCTATCGGTATGGGACATACTGCAGCAGCAACTATCCTTGGAACAGCTAGAAACCCAGGTCTTGGCGGAAAGCTTTTAACTACGATGTTTATCGCTCTTGCGATGATCGAAGCGCAAGTTATCTATGCACTTGTTATCGCTCTTATCGCACTTTACGCTAACCCATTTTTAGGTTAATTTTAGCCCCGAATGGGGCTTTTGCTCTACTGCGATCATGGTGGAATTGGTAGACACGCTATCTTGAGGGGGTAGTGCCTCTACGGTGTGCGAGTTCGAGTCTCGCTGATCGCACCATTACTAACACAATCATGATACGAAATATTACCCTATTTTTCATTGCGGCATTTTTTGAAATACTTGGATGCTTTGCTTTTTGGCTCTATTTTAGAGATTATAAAACCCATTGGTGGCTTGCGCTCGGAGTTATTTCACTTCTGATTTTTGCTTATACTTTAACTAAAATAGACATATCTCACGCTGGAAGAATTTACGCTATTTATGGTGGAATTTATATCATAAGCTCTCTTGCTTGGTTAGCTTTGGTAGAAAAAGAGAGCTTTAATATATGGGATATTTTAGGTTCATTTTTAGCACTTCTTGGAGCTTTTGTAATATTTTTTGGAAACTCAAAATAGATCAAACCTTAAATCACTGATCAAGTACGATCAAAAATCAAACAACTCAGATAAAAAGCTCTCCTTTTTCTTTTTTCTATATCCGTCTTGATAATATTTATCGCTATATCTGCTATCTCTATGGCTGTTATATTCATCTTTATGATTTTGTTTGTCAAAATACTCTCTTTGACTATTTTGTTTTGGCTCTACAGCGCCGCTTCTTTCTATAATTTTATCAAGCTCACCGCGATCAAGCCAAACTCCTCTACAAGATGGACAGTAATCTATTTCCACACCTTGTCTCTCACTCATCATAAGATTCTGATCTGCACAGACCGGACACTTCATTTTATCTCCTTAAAAATCAAATTTATAAAATAATACCAAGAAATTTTTAACCAACGGATATAAAAAATGATAGATATTTACAGCATACGGATATAAAATTTGAAAAAACGTAGTAAAATAACTCTATACCAGGAGGTTTTATGGATTATAGAGATGAAATTTTAAAACTAATACTTAAAACAAAAGCAAACTATGGAGAAATACAAACCGATATAAAACAGCTTAGTTTTTATACGGCCATAAAACCTACCGAATTTTTAAATACTATATATGAGCCATCGATTTGCGTGATAATTCAAGGTCAAAAAGCAGTAGGTTTTGGAAATGATATTTATAGTTACAACCCCCACAAATACTTACTTGCGACTACATACATACCAGCAAGAATTCAAATAGAAAAAGCCTCTAAAGATCAGCCATATATCTCTTTAGTCATCAAACTTAAGCCAGAAAGTATATATGAGGTTATAAAAGAAGTTGGTGATTTTAAGATCCAAAATAAAAAAAATATAAAAAACAGATTATGCTTTAGTGACCTTGACGACACACTTTTAGAGGCTATTGCGAAATTTGTTAAACTGATAGAAAAGCCAAAAAATGACGCGGAATTTCTATCTAATTTAATTTTAAAAGAGATTATATATCTTATTTTAAAGCAAAATGGAGATTTATTAAAACAATATATTTTAGAAGGAAATCTGGCAAATCAAATTTCAAGAGCAATTATGGCTATAAAAAACAGCTTTAATGAAAATATAAATATGAAAAAATTATCAAAAGAAATCGGTATAAGCGAATCGCTTTTATATCAAAATTTCAAAAAAATAACTTCATTAAGCCCTTTACAATTTCAGAAAAAGATACGTTTAGAAGAAGCAAAAAACCTTCTCATATCTACAAATTTAGAAGCATCGCAAATCGCTTTTAAAGTCGGCTATGAAAGCCCATCTCAATTAGCAGAGAGTACACAAGAATGTTTGGAATGTCTCCAAAAGCACACTGCAATTTTCTAAGAGATAGCATAAACTTGTAGAATCAGGCAATCAATATGGAATATTTTTCTATCCGAAAATCAAAAGAAACAGTATAATTATCAAAATAAAAATTCAGATCAAGGAGAGAAAAATGGTAAATTTTTCATATTGTAACCCGACAAGAATAGAATTCGGTAAAGGTAAAGAAAATAGTATCGGCGAGTATTTGAACGAGTATGGCGCAAAAAATGTTTTGATACTTTTTGGCAGCGATAGAGTGAAAAAAGACGGACTTTTCGATAAAGCAACCGCTAGTTTAACTAAATTCGGTATCAAATTTAGCGAACTAGGCGACATCGTAAGCAATCCGGTTTTAAGTAAAGTTTATGAAGCTATAAATTTAGCTAGAAAAAACGGTGTAGATAGCGTGCTTGCCATAGGCGGCGGCTCTGTGCTAGACACTGCAAAAAGCGTAGCTGCCGGAGCAAAATACGATGGCGACGTATGGGATCTATTTTTAGCAAAAGCACTGATAAAAGATGCACTCATGGTATTGACATCATGACTTTAGCGGCGACTGGAAGCGAAATGAACTCATTTGCCGTTGTAACAAACAAAGATACAAAAGAAAAAATATCCATAACTTCAAGCCTTGTAAATCCAAAAGTTTCAGTCATAAATCCAGAACTTATGAAATCAATCTCTAAAAACTACCTTGTATATTCGGCTGCAGATATCATCGCTCACAGTATCGAAGGGTATTTGACCGCAACTCATCATCCAGAGATCATCAGTAAATTAGTAGAAGCAAACATCTCAACTATCATCAAAACAACGGAAATTTTACTAGCAGATCCAGACAACTATGACGCTAGAGCCGAGTTTGCATGGGCTGCGACCTGTGCACTAAATGGCACTACTTACGTGGGCGTCGGTGGTTACTCTTATCCAAATCATATGATAGAGCACTCTATTTCAGCACTTTATGGCGTTCCACACGGCGCCGGACTTTCAGTCGTGATGCCTGCTTGGATGAAATGGTACAAAAATAAAAATGAAGCGCAATTTAGTAGATTTGCAAAAGTTATTTTTGGTAAAAATAGTGCGGATGAAGGTATAGAAGCCTTAAAGACTTGGTTTGAAAAGATAGGAACTCCTACAAAACTAAGAGATTTTGGACTTGATATGAGCGTGAGCGACATCACTACTGCGGCGCTTCATCACGCAAAAGCCTTTGGTATAGCCGATATCTATACAAAAGACGTACTTGAAGAGATACTAAATTTAGCCTACTAAAACGATTTTGCACCAAATTCGGTGCAAATTCCACTACAATATAAAAAAATAGAAGAAATTTGATATGATACTTCCAAATGATCTACTGCATAAATATAAATTTATAGGCGATGATGAGCTGCTATTGTTAATACACAGCTCTGAGATAACAAATTTAAAATACCAAGCCAAATTTGAAAAAATGCGGTAATCTTTGTAAAAAACGGTAAAAAATAGTTTATACAAGCAAAAAGAGTGCGGTATAAACTATGGAGATATTCTTTTTCTACCTTCAAAAAGTTATACTCTTAGCGATATAAAAGCAAAAAATGGATATGAGTGGTTTTAGTAGGAAATTTAAAACACTGTTTCAAATCAGCCCAAAAGAGTGGATAGATAATAAAAGATTTGATCTAGCATTATATCTTATAAAAAACTCCGATAAAAATATAAATCAGATCTGCTTAGAGTGTGGATTTAGCTCACCTGCTTGGTTTATAGCTAGGTTTAAAAAGAAATTTAACTTAACTCCAAATGAACTTAAAAAGTCAAATAACTTATATAATCTACCATAAAAATTATACAAATAATATCAAATTTCTTATTTAATCTTTTTAAATTTAATCAAATTTAAAAAGGAAAAACAGTGAGAAAAACATTAATCGCAATCAGTTGCACAGCATTGATAGGCTTAAGTTTGCACGCAAAACCACAAATCATAAAAGAGATAGAAGGATTTAGTCATCCAAAAAGTGTATTTGTCTATGACGGCAATATTTTTGTCCTAAACGTAGGTGAAAAGATAGAGCCGCTTGCTAAAGACGGTGACGGATTTATCTCAAAGCTGGATTATGATGGAAATACATTGCAAAAAGCTTTCATTAGAGATATAAATGTGCCAAAAGGTCTATTTATATAAGACGGCAAACTCTACGTTCTTGATATAGACGAACTAAAAGTTTTTGACGTAAATAGCGTAAAGCCCGTATTTTCCATCAAAATTGACGGAGCGATATTTAGCGAATTTGATGGTAAAAACATCAAAGCAGTTGGTGGGCTAAAAGGCACGTTTGATGGTCTAGTGAGCGATGAGAACGCAAATTTATACCTAAGCGACTAGAAATACGCGAAAAAAGGAGTCATCTACAAAATATCAAAAGATAAAAATGAAATCCTACAACTACACGGTTTGCAAGGTCCAGCAGATATGTTCTATGATGGAAAATATCTATTTGTACCAGAAATGGTCGGCGAAAAACTGCTTAAAATAAAACTATAATTATATATTCAAATATTTAGATAGATATAATCAATTATCTATCTAAATTTATACTAAACACCGCTTTCTACTCACTTAAATTTATCTTAATATGAGACTTAAATATAAAGTTTTTTATTATATAGTCAATAGGATTAATATATTTTACAAAAGAAAAAAATATGAATAAATTTATTTTAGGAGTTATATTTTTAGTTTCTGCCCTATTTTCAGCAGATAGTTTTACTTTTAAAAAAGCGAATAATACAAAAGAAGTTATGAGTAATTTACAAAAGTCTCACTCAAAACAAGGTTTAAAAGCTAAACAATACTCAAAAGTTCGTGCTTATAAAGTATTTTATGTTAGTGATTTCGTGTTTGATTCAAATACTGATGAACTTACAGGCATATATAATGGTGGGCAATTGTTATTTTATCTGGCTTATAACAAAGTCCAAGGCGATCCGACAATTTTTTTGTCTAAAAACATATTGCAAAATTATGGTTGTGATTATATTGCTCAGCAAGTAGCTGATTGCAATTTTGACTTATATCATACTAGAGTTGGTAGAAATACTCAAAATATTGTTCATCAGACGGCGGCGAAAATGCTACAAAAGAAACATCAGGATGCATAACGATATCTTCACCTTTTATTCAAAACTTTTTTGACGAAACAAAAACTGAATAAAAAACTCTTTCTAAATATAATCGTATGACTAGATTTTTTTAGGGTTATGAGGTAAATATGTTTGCAGATATGAATAAAACGGATATCAGTGATAAACCTATATAGCAACCAGACTTATCCATAGATTCAAATTTGATAAACAAAATATTATCAGATATATCAGGGACTACGAATTATTTTGAAGCAGATGAATTAAGATTGTATGTAGATGATAATATGAACGTCATAATTGTTGATGTCAGAGCATATTAATAAATATTATAGGGTAAGTAAATTTACCATATACACATAGATAAATGACTTAAGATGAATATCGGATCACTATAGACAAATGTATTTTATATAGATGTAAACCAAACATTTTCAAAAAAACTAAATTTAAGAATAGATGACATAAATAAAGAAAATACAAGTGATAAATCTACGAATAAACTTACCGATAGATTTGGGCGAGAAGTAGAAACTATAGATTACTATGATTTTTATTACAGCGATATAAATATACTTCAAAAATATGGAACCAAAACATATGCAAAAGAAGAAGTATTAGAACTTTTTATGGTAACTCAAACATATGGTATTTTAAATGGAGATATATTATGTAAATTATCCGTCATCTGAAGCTGGATATTTTATGACCTCAGATCATTATAAATACAATGAAATTCCGCAAGACTGCTACCTAAACTCCTACGCTAACTCAAATTTGATAAATACTAAATTTGGTAAAGCAGAACTATTCTTAGATCTAGCAGGAGATAATGATAAACTTAGAGTAGGAAGCTTTAGCTCAAACTCACAGCTATTTAGATTTAATAGTGGAAGAGAGTTTGTAGTAGATAAACTATATAAAGATACAAGCAAAGTATTTGAAGCAAGGATAGAACTAAACTTAAATATAAATAGACTAAACGAAGAAGAATTAAATACTAAATTAGACTTTAGCGTAAGTGCGGCTAAAATAAGAAATAGTTCAGGAGAGATGGAACTTATATCTTTAAAAGATCTTGGCGTTGAGATGATAAAGAAACTATCTAGTAGAGGATATAAGTTATTTACTGATATACAAAACAATAAAAGCATAACAGTAAGCGATATCTATACTAAATATATATTTGGTAATTCAAATTTAGATAATTCTGATAAATCAAGTAATTTAAATTTAAATAACTCAAATTCAAACAAAACCATAAACGAGTAAAGATAAATTCTATCCAAAACCTCTTAGAGTTTGGGCGTGAGCTGTAAATTTGCTTATATTTAAATAAATTTTAAGCAAATATCCAGCTTATTTGAGTTTAAATATAAGCCTTGCATCAAAAGATTGTCAAAAAGTTACATTATCGATAAAAAAAATATTTTTTTATCGCCGTAAAAGTATTTAAAAGAAAAAATTTGTTAAACTAACCATATTTAAATAGAAGGTTTTATAAATGATAGAAAAGTTTTCTAAAATCGGCTTTGTTCTTGCGATGGCAGGAAGCGCCGTAGGACTTGGAAATGCTTGGAAATTCCCTACTATGGTTGGCAATAACGGCGGTTCGGCATTTATCTTGCTTTATGTTTTGCTAACTCTTGGTATAGCGGTAGTTGTTTTTTTAGCAGAACTTGCTATAGGAAAACTCGGTGAAACAGATATAGTAGGCTCTCTTTACAAACTAGCACCGAAGCATAAAAAACAGTGGAGTTTAGCTGGATTTTTTATGATAACCGCTGTGCTCATAGCTTCATTTTATATGATAGTTATAGGATGGATTTTAAAATATATATTTATGAGTTTTAGCACTCTTCCAGCTGATACGGCTGCGGCTGGCGCGGCGTTTGGTAATTTAATAACAAATGACTTTATAAGCGTATTTATATGTTTTACGCTAGTGTTTTTACTAGTTTTTTATGTAGTATCAAAAGGTATAAAAAGCGGTATAGAAAGACTAAATATTTGGATGATGCCATCTTTGTTCGGACTACTTGTACTTCTACTTTTATACTCTATATTTCAAAGCGGAGGATTTGTAAGCGCAGTTCAGTTCTTGTTTATTCCGGATTTCAGCAAACTTTTAAATCCTAGTATCATACTTCAAGCCTTAGGACTTGCTTTTTTCTCTATGTCTATGGGCGTAGGTACTGTTGCTACATATGCTGCTAGCCTTCCGGATGGAACGAATTTGATCAAATCAACTTTCTCCATAGTATCTATAAATATTTTAATCGGTATAATGATGGGACTTGTTGTATTCTCGTTCATACCTATACAAGATGGTCAGCCAGCCAGCGAAGGAGCCGGGCTTATTTTTGTTTCGCTAACATCTTTATTTGCACAAATGGGAGTTGTGGGAAATGTCTTAGCTATAGCATTTTTTATATCTTTACTTTTTGCCGGCGTAACCTCAGCTGTTTCTATGATTGAACCATTTACCCTTTATCTTATAAATAAATTTAATATATCTAGAAAAATGTCAATAACTTTTATAGGAGTATTAGTTTATATTCTTGGAATATGTTGTATATTATCATATTATGGAGATACATCTGCTTCATTTTCTCTTCCGAAAGAGATTTTTGCTACTCAAAAACCAGTTCCGTTTTTTGACATGCTGGATTTTATGACTTCAAATGTGCTTATGCCGATTGGAGCATTAACATTTAGTATTTTTGTCGGTTGGATTTTAAAACGCGACGGGCTATATATCTTATTCTCAGGATTTATTAGTAAAACTTGGTTTGAAATTTGGTATTTTGCACTTCGTTATGTCGCACCGATCGCGATAATAGCTATCGGCGTTTATCAGCTAATTAATAAGCTTAATTAATATCTAATATTGTAAAAAGGAAAATAAATGGCAAAGAAATTTATAGATGTGATGGACACCACATTTCGTGATGGTTTTCAATCAGTCTTTGGCGCTAGAGTCTTGATGGATGACTTTTTACCCGCGGTTAGCGCGGCAAAAGAAGCCGGTATAAACCACTTTGAATTTGGCGGTGGGGCTAGATTTCAAAGTTTATATTTTTATCTAAATGAAGATGCGTTCTTAATGATGGATAAATTTAGACAAGCAGCAGGAAATGATGCAAATCTACAAACTCTATCAAGGGGCGTAAATACGGTAACTCTTGATACAGGAAGTCGTGAGTTAGTAGATCTGCACGCAAAATTATTTGCGAAACACAACACAAATACCATTAGAAATTTCGACGCGTTAAATGATGTAAAAAATCTTAAATATAGCGGTGAAAGAATAGTTCATCACGGTCTAAAACATGAAGTCGTAGTTACTATGATGGATTTACCGCCAAACTGCGAAGGAGCTCACGACGCTGCATTTTACGAGAAATGCTTGAGAGATATTTTAAACTCGGATATCAAATTTCATAGCGTTTGTTTTAAAGATGCTAGCGGTACAAGCAGTCCCGAAAAAGTATATCAAACTATAAAAATGGCTAGAAGACTACTTGGCGATTCTGTGCATTTGCGTCTTCACACTCATGAAACCGCAGGAGTTAGCGTAGCTTGTTATTTAGCTGCTCTTGAAGCCGGAGCAGATGGCATAGATCTTGCCGCGTCTCCAGTAAGCGGTGGAACAAGTCAGCCAGATATCCTTACTATGCTTCACGCTGTAAAAGGTAAAAACTATGATCTTGGCGGACTTGATGTAGAAAAAATCCTAAAATACGAAGATGTATTACACGGCTGTTTAAAAGACTACTTTATGCCACCTGAAGCTACTCAAGTAAGTCCTCTTATACCATTTTCTCCTATGCCAGGAGGAGCGCTTACGGCTAATACTCAAATGATGAGAGACAATAATATACTTGATAAATTCCCAGCAGTTATAAAAGCTATGAGAGAAGTAGTAGAAAAAGGTGGATACGGTACAAGCGTAACCCCTGTTAGCCAATTTTACTTCCAACAAGCATTTAATAACGTAATGTTTGGACCATGGAAAAAAATAGCAGAAGGCTATGGAAAAATGGTTCTTGGATATTTTGGTAAAACTCCGGTTACGCCGCATCAAGATATAGTAGAACTTGCCAGTAAACAATTAGGGCTTGAACCTACAAATGAAAGTGCTATAGATATCGCCGATAACGACGAGACAAAATCACTTTCTTACACAAAAGCTATTTTAGAGAAAGAAGGCATTGAGCAAACCGAAGAAAATATTTTTATAGCAGCTGCTTGTAAAGAAAAAGGCGTAGCGTATCTCAAAGGTGAAGGTAAAGTTATGGTTCGCAAAATAAGCAATATGTCTAAACAAGTATTAAATCAAGCGCCTAAAACAAAATCAGAAGCAAACAAATATAGCGTAGTAGTAAACGGAAGCAAATATAATGTTGAAGTTTCTGACGGATTTGATAATTTTCAAATAAAATCAGTAACTCCAGCAACTAGCAAACCAGCTCAAGCTACAGAAAAAAAAGATGAGCCAAAAACAGAACAAAGTAGCGAAATATCCAGCGGCAATGGATCAAGCGAGATAAGAGCTACAATGTCTGCTGGAGTATTTAAAATACTTGTAAAAGCTGGAGATACCGTAGGAAAAGGTCAAACAGTTGTAGTGTTAGAGGCTATGAAAATGGAAATACCGGTTGAATCACCAAGCGCTGGAGTAGTAAGCGAAATCCTTATAACCCAAGGTCAATCAGTAGATGATGGACAGATACTAATAAAATTATAACCCCAAAAAAAGCCGTTTGCACATAGCGTGCAGATGGCTACTTTTTAAATTTTGAAATTTATTATCCAAAATATACAAAATAAAAGAGATATTAAGCAAAAAATTACTAAAATTCATATAGACTTCAATTAATAAAGATTTACAAGAGGTATAACCATGATAAAGGATGTAGATAAGCTAGGACTTAAGGATATAAAAGAAATTTATCATAATTTAAGCTATGACAAACTCTTTGAACACGAAAAAGCAAATGGTGAAGGATATATTACAAATAGCGGAACTTTCGGCGTGGATACCGGTATATTCACGGGCAGAAGCCCAAAAGATAAATATTTCGTTAAACAAGACCCGAGTCAAAAATATATAGCTTGGGGTAAAGTAAATAAACCTATCAGCAAAGAGATCTTCGACAAACTACTACACAAAGCACAAAAACAATTAAGCGGTAAAAATATATATATTCAAGATGCATATTGCGGCTCTAGCTTAGCTAGTAGAAAAAGTGTTAGATTTGTAACAGAAGTAGCATGGCAAGCGCATTTTGTAAAAAATATGTTTATCCGTCCAAATCAAAACGAATTAGCTGAGTTTAAACCAGACTTCGTGGTATATAATGCTTGCAAATGTGTTGATGACAATTATAAAGAAGATGGACTAAACTCAGAGGTATTTGTAGTATTTAATATAGAAGACAATATAGCCGTCATAGGTGGAACTTGGTACGGCGGAGAGATGAAAAAAGGTATTTTTTCTATGATGAACTACTGGCTTCCGCTAGAAAATAAACTATCTATGCACTGCTCAGCAAATGTCGGCAAAGACGGAGATACCGCACTATTTTTCGGACTTAGTGGCACTGGAAAAACAACTCTTTCAACAGATCCTAATAGAGCTTTAATAGGCGATGACGAACACGGTTGGGATGATGAAGGAGTATTTAACTTTGAGGGCGGCTGCTACGCAAAATGTATAAATTTAGATCCAAAAAGCGAACCTGAAATTTATGCAGCCATAAAAAAAGACGCACTTTTAGAAAATGTTTGTTGCGATGAATGCGGCTGCGTGGATTACGGTGATGCCAGCAAAACAGAAAACACAAGAGTAAGCTATCCTATAGAGCATATAGAAAATCACGAACCGAGCTTAAAAGCAGGTCATCCAAAAAACATTATATTTTTAACAGCAGACGCATTTGGAGTTCTGCCTCCTGTTTCAAAACTTACAAAAGAGCAAGCTATGTACTACTTTTTAAGTGGATACACCGCAAAAGTAGCAGGAACGGAACGCGGTATAACCGAGCCTCAAGCTACTTTTTCAGCATGTTTTGGAGAACCGTTTATGCCATTGCATCCAACAGTTTATGCAAGACTTCTTGGAGAAAAAATCGACAAACATCAAGTAAACGTATATTTAGTAAATACAGGCTGGAGCGGCGGTGCTTACGGTATCGGTAAGAGAATGAGCATAAAAGCTACTCGCGCTTGTATAAATGCTATACTTGATGGAAGCATAAAAAAATGCGAATTTGAAAACTTTGATAAATTTAATCTTTCTATTCCAAAAGAGCTAGAAGGAGTAGAAACAAAACTTTTAAATCCTATAAATACTTGGAATGATAAAAACCAATACTTAGCAGCTAGAGATAAGCTAGCAAATATGTTTGTGGAAAATTTCAACAGATACGAGGATGTAGAAGAAGGCGTGCAATTCGCAAAAGCCGGTCCGGCAAATTAAACTTATATAAATTTCCGTAACTATTTTAAAATTCGGTTGCGGAAATTTATCTATTAAATTTAAAAATTAAATTACCTTTTAAAATAAATAATGTTAAAATAATCTCTTTTTTGATGAATAATAATAAATTTAATATAGAAGCAAGATTAGTATATTAGCAGCGATGACTGCTTTTAAAAAATTAACTATCAAAAAATATAAAACTTTTGTTAATGACAATTTTTGTATAAAAAAGATATTTACCGATAACAATATTTGTTTTAAATTTAAAACAAAAAAAAGGAAACATATGCAAAAAATGTGGGAAGGTCGATTTAGTGAGAGTAGCAGCGAACTTTTAGAAGCTTTTAACGCCTCAATAGAATTTGATAAAGAGTTGTATAAACAAGATATAGAGGGCTCAATAGCTCACGCCAAAATGTTGGGAAAATGCGGAATTTTAACCACAGAACAATCGCAAAAAATTATAAACGGACTGCAACAAGTAAAAAGCGAAATAGACAACTCTGAGTTTGAATTTAAAATAGAAAATGAAGATATACATATGGCAGTTGAAAAGCGACTATCCGAGATTATAGGCAAAGAGCTTGGCGGTAAGCTTCACACAGCAAGAAGTAGAAACGATCAAGTAGCTCTTGATTTTAAACTTTTTGTGCAACAACAAAGCGTTATAATTTCAAATTTAATATTAGAATTAATGGTGGTTTTAAAAGATATCGCTGCTGAGCATAAAAATACGTTAATGCCTGGTTTTACACATCTTCAACACGCACAACCAATTAGCCTTGCATATCATTTATTAGCGTATGCTTTTATGTTTAAAAGAGATTATGAAAGGTTGATTTGCTGCTACCAAAGAAACGACTTAAGTCCACTTGGATCATGCGCACTTGCCGGAACTCCTCATCCCATAAATCGAAAAATGGTAGCTGAAGAACTCGGATTTAAAGATATCACACAAAACGGTATGGATAGTGTTAGCGATAGAGATTTTGCGCTTGAACTTCTTTTTAATATAAGCCTTATATTTACTCATACATCAAGACTTTGTGAAGAGCTTATACTATGGAGTAGCAGTGAGTTTAGATACATTACTATAAGTGATAAATTTAGTACCGGCTCAAGCATAATGCCGCAAAAGAAAAATCCGGATGTTGCCGAGCTTATAAGAGGAAAAACAGGTAGAGTATACGGCAACCTCATTTCACTTTTAACAGTTATGAAAGCTCTTCCGCTTGCTTATAATAAAGATATGCAAGAAGACAAAGAATGCGTATTTGATAGTGTTAAAACTGCGATCAACTCTCTTATTATACTTAAAGAGATGTTAAAAACGACTACTTTCAATAAAGATTTTATGTTAAAAGCTTGTAAAAACGGTCACCTTAGCGCTACTGATTTGGCGGATTATTTAGTAAGGAATTTAGATATACCATTTAGAGAAGCTCATTTTATCACCGGGAAATGCGTGGCATTAGCTGAAAAACTTGGTAAAGATATAAGCGAGCTCAGCTTAGATGAGCTAAAAAGTATCCACCAAGATATCAAAAGTGACGCTTTAGAAGTGTTAAAATTAGAAAACTCAAAAGAAGCTAGACAATCTGAGGGCGGCACCGGCAATAAAAGTGTCGATACGCAATTAAACGAACTAAATTCGTTTTTAAATTTAAAAAGATAGTACATAAATCGCACTCGTATATGTTTGGAGTGCGAAATCACTTTTTAAAAATTTATAAAAAATTATATAACTACATATTATTATTAATGGTATTGATTATCGATAAAGCTATATTAAGCTGATTTAGATATAATTTATAAATAATTTGCTAATTTAAAGAGGTAAAAATGGATTTATCTAAATTAGAAATAAATCAAAAAGCTATACTCACTGGGATAAACGGACTGAAAAATACAAAAAGAAGATTTAGGTCATTTGGACTCGATATCGGATCTAAGATACAAATCAAACAAAAAAGCATAACAAATTCAAACATAGAGATACTAAGCGAACACGGTTTAATAGCTTTGAGAGAGAATGAGGCAAAAATGCTAAGCTGTGAACTGTTGGCTGAAAAATGAGCCAACAGTTTATCATAGCTCTTGTAGGACAACCCAATGTAGGCAAAAGTCAGTTTTTAAGCGCGATTAGCAAATCAAATCCAAAAATCGGAAATTTCGCAGGCGTAACAGTAGAAAAATACGAAGCAACTCTTATAAAAGAACGGTATAACTTTACATTTTATAGATCTTCCTGGTCTTTATAGTATGGACGATTTTTCAAAAGACGAGAGCGTAGCAAAAGATTTTTTGATGAAAAGCAAATACGATATGATACTAAATGTCGTAGATTCTACAAATTTAGAAAGAAATCTCTTTTTAACGGCAGAACTTATGACTCTTGGTAAAAAAATGGTGATAGCTCTCAATATGGATGATGAAGCCAAAAGCGAAGGTATAGATATAAATAGTGAACATTTGAGCTCTATTTTAGGTATACCAACCATTAAGGTATCATCGGTAAAAAAGACAAATCTCAAAACTTTACTTGATATAATTATTCAAACTTTAAACACGCCGTATAAGAAAAATAGACTTAAATTTAGTGATTCTATAGAAGAAGAACTGATATATCTAACCAAAATAATAGACGAAACAGGATTTCAACAAGAAGGCATCTCCTCAAGACAAGCGGCTATACTATTTTTACTAGAAGATAAGAAATTCTACGCACTGTCTCATGAAGATCCAAAAATGCTGTTTTTGATACCCGAGATCAAAAAAGTATTTGATAATATCAAACAAAAAACGCAAAACAACTCCATAGAGGACGTGCTTATCGACGAATACCACTCGTTTGCAAAAGGCGCGGCATTGGAAACTCAAAATATAAAAGCCGGCAAAAGCACGGATATCACAAAAAAGATAGACAGCATACTTATACACAGATTTTTCGGACTACCTATATTTTTATTTTTTATGTGGCTACTGTTTCAAGCCACGTTTACTCTTGGCGAAGTTCCGATGCAATACATAGAGATGACGTTTGCTTGGTTTAGCAATAGCGTATCTGCAAATTTAAATGATGATATGATAAAATCCATAATAGTAGACGGTATCATAGCCGGAGTCGGCACAGTGATACTGTTTTTACCAAACATAATAATTTTATTTTTAGGTATAGCACTTTTAGAAACAACCGGATATATGGCAAGAGTTGCGTTTTTACTAGATGGATTTTTTCACAAATTCGGACTTCACGGCAAAAGTTTCATACCGCTAGTTACCGGATTTGGCTGTTCCATCCCTGCATATATGGCAGCGCGCACTCTTAAAAGTCAAAAAGATAGACTTCTTACTATGTTTATCATAGGATTTATGAGCTGTGGGGCTAGACTTCCTGTGTATGTACTATTTGCTGGAGCATTTTTTAAACCGGATAATGCGGGAAACGTGCTGTTTTTCATATATATTAGGTGCTCTTTTAGGACTGATAGCAGCTAAAGTTTTACGCATTTTCGTTTTCAAAGGCAATTATGAACCATTTGTTATGGAAATGCCGAAATACAGACTTCCTAGCATAAAGCTCATTTGGCTAACTATATACTCAAAATCCATGATGTATTTAAAAAAGGCAGGTACTTTTATACTAGCAGCTTCTATTTTGGTCTGGTTTATCAGCACTTTTCCGCAAAATCCACATATAGAAGAAAAATACCAACAACAAATTCAAACAGCGTCAAGCGACGAGCTAAAATTAGAGCTTACTAATCAAAAAGATCAAGAGCTTATGGAAAATACGTATCTAGGAATGTTTGGTAAAACTATAGAGCCTATATTTGCACCACTTGGATTTAACTGGAAAATGTCTGTTGCCACAGTAAGCGGGCTTGCGGCAAAAGAAGTTATAGTTTCTACTTTAGGAGTTTTATACTCTTTAGGCGGGGAGGTTAGCGAAAGTAACATTACTTTGCAGCAAACTTTAGCTAAAAATATATCGTTTGCCTCGGCTATGGCATTTATCGTATTTGTTATGGTATATCTGCCCTGTCTCGCAGCAACTGCCGTATTTTCAAAAGAAGCAGAAAGTAAAAAATATACGTTTTATCTAGTTATATTTACTTTTAGTGCTGCTTGGATACTCGCGTTTATTACATATAAAGTTATCACTTTTTTAAATATAGCGTGATTTAATCATGACCCGTAAAATAATTTATTATTTATAGTTAAAATAAACAATCAAAAGGACAATCAATGAAAACACTACTCATAAACGCTCATCCTAAATTTGATGAGAAAGGTACGTTTTCTTACTCTTTGCAGAGTAAATTTAAAAATAAATTTGAGAATGAATTTGATACAAACTCATTATGTAGCATAAATTTATACAATAGCGCAATACCAAAACTTGATAGAGATATGTTAAATTTATTTCAAAATCAACAAAATGACGAACTTCAAACACAGATGAATAGCATAATGAAGCAATTTTTATCCTCAAAACGAATAGCAATAGTTATGCCTTTGCATAATTTTAATATCCCAGCACGTTTAAAGGACTATATGGACAACATTCTTATCGCTAAAAAGACGTTTGCCTACACAAGCGGCGGTTCGGTAGGACTGATGAACGATGATAGAAAAGTTCTTGTTTTATGTTCTAGCGGATCAGTTTATACAGATGGAGGAAGATATGCAAATCTTGATTTTGCATGCCAATACCTAAAGGCGATGTTTTGCGAGATCATGGGTTTTAACAATTTTTATATAGTTAGGGCCGAAGGTACGTCAATGAGTAAATTTAGCAAAGACGGTATTTTAAGCAAAGCTTATTTGGATTTAGATAAGACTTTTGCCGAATTCTATAAACTAAGTTAAATTTAAAAATAGTAAATTTTACAGATATATCTATAGAAAACATGAAGTAATTCTCATAAAATATAGATACAAATCAAAAATAAAACATATATTTTATCTGCTTATTTTTAAATTTACTATTACATAAATTTGGACTTTTATTGTGTGTGGAATTTTATATTTTTTAATATGGATAAATTTATCTTTATATAAATTTAATTATAATTATATATGAAAAAAAGATAAAATAAGAAGTAAATTATATTAAAACAAATAATAAAATAGGCAAAACAATTATGAATAAAAATAACCGCCATATCTCATATTCAATAAAAAGCTATCTTTAGTGAATTTAGAAAAAATAGCCTTTTTGTATATTGAAGTAAATATAAATGGTCAAAAAATAGAAAATTTAGGAATTGTAATTGATGAATTAAAAGTTAAAGTTTTAATAGTTATATCCAAAAAATACCGATAATCGACACATTGCTGTTATCAATACTTCTATTTTCAAATAAAAAACTCATAAATTAGATAAGCCTTATAAGACAGAGCTAAATATAGAAAATCAGCCGTTCATTGATATGGAACATGCGCAAGAGCTTCTAAAAATTTTGAATGATAAATTTGAATCATTGCCTAAGTCATTAAAAGATATTTATATATCCATCATCTGATAATAAATATTTTAATGCTTTCTTTAAATATAAAAATTTGCAAAAAAATCAAATAGATATTTTTGAAACTATCAAAAATAAAATTACGTGCTCAAATGAACGACTTGAATTCTTTATAGAAAATTATAGACTTGAACTAGCTTTTGCTATAGCTTTTATATTTTCAGACAAAACAGCTTCTATATCATCTGTAATATTAAAAAGATTTCAAAGAGATTATTGAATACAATGAAATAAATGATCAAGATAATATATTGAAACAATATAATTTATTAACAAACTACAGAAGTAAAAATAATACAGTTAGTTTTGCAAATAAATTTAGTGAATATCTACCAAATCGATTAAAAAAAGATAAGCTGATATCTTATGATATCGTCTATCTTTGATAATTTGATATATTCATTTGCATCCGTTTTATCTCTCCTTCTTTTTTGCTTCAGTTGATCGTCTCTATCTCGCGCAGATAGATACAAATCCCGCGCCATAATAGCCCGATTCTCTTTGGCTAGTTGCCCTCCTGTCAAAATCCGTATCAAGTAGATCAAAAATATCCGCATTAAAATCAATTTGTAGAAATAAAAAACTGTTAATTTATTTGCTCATAGATTTTCCATAGATGATTTGAGCAGTATATCCGCTGTTCTATACTCTGCCTTGCTTTTCGCATTATCACATAAGTAGCCGTGCAAGACTATCGCATCGAGATATTTTGGCTTAAAGGTGGATGCAATAACCAAAAATATATGCGGTATATCAGCACCGTTTTTATATCCTTTTGGTATATTAATACCACTAACTTGCTGAGAACAGCATACTAAAAAGCTTTGCTTCATTTTAATGATAAAAAATAAAGCACTAAAATATTATGACATATATACGTCATAATATTTACATTAAAAATCAGACGATATTGAGTTACAAAGTATATCAAATTTGATAACAATTCATTTCATTAAGTTAATGCTTAAGATGATATTCTTTCACTTCTAAATTTCCCATCATTCCTAAATCCTCGTGCTCTAGTATATGGCAATGAAACATTCTAGTTCCAACAAAATCCTGTTTCATTCTAAGTCTTATCTCTTCATTTGGTCTGACATTGATTGTATCTCTTAATGCTCTAAACTCCGGTTTTGATACAACTTTATTTAGTTTTGAGCTAATAACTTCAAATTGAGTTCCATGTATGTGAAATGGATGGTCCATATGCGAGTTGTTATTTACTACCCACTCTTCCACTACTCCAACTTCAGAAATTAAATCAGTCCTATTTAAATCATAAGTCTTTGAATTCATCAAAAACATTGATGCAAGGGCTGCTTTAATCTCATTGTCATCTTTAGAATTCATTATTTGCATCATTTTTGAGTGATTTTCACTCATAATTATTTTTTTAAAGCTTTTAGGCTCTTCTAATCTTGGTAATTCTCTTAATTTATCTGGAATACTAATATCTTTATTCTCTAGGATGATATCAGCTAAAAATAATGTTTTTGGCTCTTCTTGTACCATCATTTTATCTCTATTATAATATAAGCTTTCAAGCTTAAACTCACCGCTTTTACTACTTTGTATTAATACTTCAACTCTTGAAGCAGGAGTTAAAAATATCTCATCTTTATAAATCGGTTTTTGAATCAGCCCACCGTCGGTTCCTACTAGTATAAAATTTGCTCCGTGTATTTTTAATCTCAAATATCTTGCAGAAGTAGCATTATATATTCTTATACGTTCATTTGTGGCTAAGCGTATTTTAGGTTTATACTGCCCATTTATTAAAATAAATTCTCCCTCTCTTCCATTTAGCCAATCGGTTAAATTGTTATTTGGAATTTGAGCATTCTCATCAAGTCTTAAATCGCTTATCATCAAATCTTTTTCTACTAAATCGCTTAAGGCATCTTGCTTAGACTTAACGACAAAAGCTCCAGCTAAACCCATAAAAACCTGTTTTGAAGCAATATGGTGAGGATGTGGATGATACCAGTATGTTCCAGCGCTACCCATAGGCAAGTTAAAGCGATATACTCTTTCTTCGCCAGCTAAAATATGATCATGCGGATTACCGTCTTGCTCTGGAGCTACCAGTAGTCCGTGCCAATGAATGGTTGTAGGCTCACTTAATCTATTTTTAACTAAAATTTCTACGTTATCGCCTTCAAAAACCTCAATTTTTGGTGCTGGTATTGTACCGTTATATGTATATACTTTAGTCTTTTTACCTTTAACTATCTCTAGTTGGCTTTGAGTAATTTGTAAAGTTGCTTTAAACGTATTTTTTGTTTTGCTTTCATTTTTAAGCAAAGGCAAGGCTTTTAGATTTTGATTTTGCGGAAAATATTTTTCATCAAGAAGCTTTAAATTGTTTGAAGAAAAGTTAATAAAAGATGTATCAATATTTAATATACTATCATTGACGTTCATCATTTCATGGTGCATACCAAAATGATTAATGTGATTTGCATATGCATTACAAAAACTAACTAATCCTAAGGCATTTAGCTTTAAAAATGTTCTTCTATTCATTATAACTCCTATTATTAAGTTTTGCATCGTTTGGTATTTTAACTAACAAATTTTTATAAAACTAAAACAAAAAAATAATCTTTATCGACTTCCAAAGCTTTTGATTTTATAGGAGATTATATTACTCTGAAATTTGATTTAAATGATACTATATATCATTTAAGAATAAATTAAAAATCAATCTATTATAATTTCAAAATAGAAATATTTTAAGGAGCATATATGCAACAAAGAGGGCTTGCCACAAAAGTATCGATTGGAGTATCCATATTATTTATGATTCTGCTTATAGTTTTAACATATATAAACTATTCAAATTCAAAAGTAAATACGACTCAACTCTTATCAAGTGAAAGAGCAAAATCCATACAAGCTGGTAAGATGTTATTAGATACACAGTTTAAAAAAGCCATTGTAGGTATTGAAAATTTATCAAAGCTATTTAGCTCAAATAACTATGATTATAAAGAAGTTGAAAATATACTCAAAAATATCAATAGCTCAATGGATTTTGAAGCAATGTATATAGCATATCAAGATAACGGAATGATTGTAGCTTCGGATGGAAATTCTGGGCTCCCGACTGATGAGTACGATCCTAGAAAACAAAACTGGTATCAAGAAGCAGCAAATTTAAGAAAAACGTTAATTACAGAACCGTATATCGATAACGTAACAAAAAAACAGATAATAACGGCAGCGACTCCTTTTTATAAGGATAATAAACTATTATACGTAGTAGGTGCGGATTTTACGATTGATGGGATACAAAAAGAGTTTAATGAACTAGGAAACGCCGAAGGAGCATATATGCTTTTGATGGATAAAAATGCAAAACTAATAATGCATCCAAATAGCGATTTTATAGGAAAAACATTAAATGCTACAAAAGAAATTCTCAAAAATTACAAAGCTAACAATGTAGATGAATACGGTAGGCTTCCATACACACATGAAGACGGATCTAAAAAACTTGGCAGATGTGTTTCGTTTGGAATAAACGATTGGATTATTTGTAGCAATGTAGATATAGATTTTTTTAGCAAAAAGACTGATAATATACTTTACAAAAATATTATCATATCTATAACATTTATTATATTGGCAACACTAATAATATATATTTTAGTAAAAAGATTTTTAAAACCTATACAGATTATCCAAAACGGTCTCAAAGACTTCTTTGACTTCTTAAACCATAAAAATGATAATCCTAAAGCTATAAGCTTAAAATCTAATGATGAGTTTGGAGTTATGGCTAAACTTATAAACG